>JAIPFM010000182.1 GCA_021736645.1 Phycisphaerae bacterium
CAACACAAAATCAACACCACGGACTGGGAACAAGCGGCCTCTGAAGTACAACGATTCGTCAAGCCCAATGAATGGCCCTCTCTCAAGCTCTGGAGCCAGGCATTGTTTTTGGCTCAGGCAGACAAGCTCAAATAAAGTCTCCTTACCCCAGATCCTTCTGTGCCCAGATGGCACTGGCTGCACCGAGGATGAGGATGATGCCAAAGAGGCCCTGTGTCAGGGACAGGGTTTCGTGAAAGGCCAGTACGGACATGACCAGGATCGTCAGGGGCTGGACCAGGATGACCAGGGCCGGGATGGTGGCGCCCAGGCGGCGCACGGCTGCATAAAAGCAGATGTGGCCAAAGGCAATGGCCAGCACACTGGACCCGATGAGGATGCCCCAAAGTCTCAGGTTTAGATCCAGACACTGGCTCACATCCCCGAAACATAAAGCTGCCACAGCCAGCCCCATGCCGGTGTACAGACAGACCACGGAAAAGCTGCTCTGGGAGTTGACTTCCTTGAGACACACGCGCACGGACACCACATACGCGGCCCAGAATACAGCCCCAGCCAGGGCTATGGCCACGCCTGCCGCGGACCCGGACACGGCGAAGTCAGGGCTGTGGTATAAAATGCCCACCACGCCGGTCAGGGCCAGCGCTAGCCCCAGCCAAAATTGGGGGCTTTTGAGCAAGGCCCGCTCCTGCGGCACCATGAGCATGGACAGGGCTGCGATCCACAGCACGTGCGTCTTGGACAGCAGCACGGCAAAAGCCGGATTGAGATGGTAGAACATGGCCGCCCAGAATCCCTGCATGATCACGTTCAAGACAGACGGCACCAGGGCCATGCGCCAGATACGACGGTCAAAGGTCCCCCTGCGCATGGAAAACAAGAGCATGGGCAGCAGAAACAGCGTGGCTGTATTGTAGCGCAGGGCATTCTGCGTCCAACTGTCCAGATACCCCGTCAGATACTTGATCAGGATGGGCCCAATCGACCAGAACACCAGGGCCCCGATACCGGCCAGCGGTCCCAGCCAATGCAAACGATGTTTAAAGAAGTTTATGACCAGTTGATTCATCCTTTTTTCATGAATAGCGTCCAGGATGTATACAGGCTTCATTGCCCGGAGGCAATGAAAAAGCTGAAGGCTGAGGGCCGAAAGCTGAAAGCCATTTTTATTTTTTGTCGCAAAATGGACCTGAGCCTCACTATAGTATGAACACACGATTTTCACTTAAGTCAGGAAGGAATTGAGATGACAGAGACTGATACATTTTACATAGGTCGCTGTAAGAACGGCCATCCAGATGACTTTCGCTTCCTGGTGAAGCGATACCAGGGTGCCCTGATGGGGCACCTCATGGGGCGTGTGGACAACCGTGATACTGCAGAAGAGGCCGCTCAGGAGAGTCTTGTGAGGGCGTATTTTAAGATCGATACCTTGAAAAAGCCGGACCGTTTTTTTACGTGGCTGCTGGGCATCTCGGATCGCGTGGCCCTGGAACTTTGCCGCACAAAACGGGTTCAAAAACAAAGGGAACACATTCGCATAGAAGTTCAGCAGGCTGAGGAACCTTCGTTTTCCCAGGATTATGTCCTGGAAGAGGCCGTTTCAAGGCTTCCGGACAACTACCGACATCTGATTCTTCTGCGATACTACAGCCAGATGTCCTGCAGGCAAATTGCCGAACAACTGCAAATCCCCCTGGGCACGGTTACAAAGACACTGTCCAGGGCCTATGCCCTGCTGCGTCAGACCCTGACACAGTCTCAAACCAATGAAAGTGAGGTGGCAGGATGAACTGTACACAATGTAATGACCTCCTATTTGACTACATCGAAGGCCTGATCAACGATCAGGACAAACACGCCCTGAAAGCACACATCCGGACGTGCGACACATGTCAGAGCCTGCTCAAAGACTTGCAGGCCCTCCAAACCCGTCTCACCGAGCACGGCCAGAACTTGGCCCAAATCGAACTGGAAATCCCTGTGCTGGGCGCCATAGTACGCAGGCAAAAACAGCAACTCAAGGCAATCACACCCCCCTCACCCCAATTAAGGAGACCGATCATGAAGAGTCCCATCACCAAGCTGGCCATAGCAGCCATGGTCATTATGGGCTGTGTCCTGGGGATCACCATGTGGAGTGGTACGCAAAGCATAGCCCTGGCGGACGTGCTCACACGCATGGAGCAGGCGCGAGCCTACCTGTACAAGATGAACATGACCATCACCCAGACCGGGGACCTGCCCGCAGGGTATCCGCCCACACAGGAGGTTGAAAGCACAATCCTGATAGCCCCGGAATACGGCATGAAGATGACCATGAAAATGGGTATGATAGCCAACCAAACCATGGTCCAGGAGCAGTATCTCCAACCCCAGAACAAACGCATGCTTATGATTATGCCGGATCAGAAAAAGTATATGGAAATGGAACTGACCGATCAATTAGCAGATCAGTACAAAAAACAAAACAATGACCCCCGCATGATGATTGAGACATTTCTCAATTGCGATTACGAGAAAATCGGAAGATCCAAAATCACTGGCATTCAAGTGGAGGGTTTTCGCACCACGGACCCCAGTTTTTCCGGTGCTTTGGGCGGCAAGACTAATATCACCTTGTGGGTGGACTCCCGGACCCGGCTGCCTGTTCAAATGGATATGGACATGGACATGAGTATGGGGGCAGAGCGGACCATGCACATAAAGGGCATCATGACCGATTTCCAGTGGGATGTGCCTGTAGACACCTCCGTGTTTGAACCTGTGATCCCGGACGATTATACCTCTCTCGCAAGTAGTCCGATCAAGATGCCTGAAATGACAGAAGAAACTGCAATTGTCGGTCTCAAGCAGTATCTCGACTATGCAGGTCAATATCCTGAAGACCTGAGTCTCATGAGGGTCATGAGCGGTATGGGCAAACTCATGGACAGCAATACACCTGCGTCTAAGGCCTTGAAACAATCCATCAAAGGCCTGAACCAAAATGACATGACCAAAGCCATGATGGACATGATGATGCCTATACAAGCCACAGTCGGCTTCTATGCCCGCCTCGCCCAAGAGAAGAAGGACCCGGCCTATTACGGCGACATTGTCACACCGGATCAGCCGGACCTCATCCTCATGCGGTGGCAGATTGAAGACGGGCAATACAGGGTCATCTTCAGTGACCTCACTGCAGAAACCGTCACACCGCAGCAACTCACAGAACTGGAAAGTGTGCTGCCTCAAAAAGAATCCGAGTAATCGTTCATTCTCAAGACTGATCATCTCAGGGCTGAGTCTCGTTGACTCAGCCCTTCTATTGTTCATCTTCCTTTACCGGAAAGACACCGTGACTGTACCTTCAGCCTCTCTGAGCTCGACCATGTTCTCGCGACCGTCCACTGTCACGCGATGCCTGCCAAAGAAGGCCGGCACATGACAACGACCGTCTACATCGGCCTGACCTTCCCACTGCGTCCACCATTGATGGTATATCAGATCATGATAGGCCTCGGCCGCAGGCGTGGGCGTCCAGTCCCGCCGATACAATGACGACTGGGGAATCCAGTTGGCCCCTTCCCAGAAGCCCCACATGAGGATCCCCTTGACCCCTTTATGCGCAAAGCAGATGCGGTAATATTCTGTGATTGCCTTGGCTTTGGCCTGCTCCTGCTCCGGAGTGAGTTCGACATCACGTTTGTTATAGACAGGGGATCGCTGGCCCGGCAGGTTGAATTCCGTAATACAGAGGGGCAGACCCTGCTGAGCCAGGACATCGAGTGACTGTTTGAGTTTGGCCGGATCGAACGAATCCCCGTGAAGATGTCCCTGCACACCCACACCGTCAATGGGCACGTGTTCATTGAGCAGACCCTGAATATGCCTGACATAATCGTCAAGCCGTTTGCCCGTGAGGATATCATAGTCATTGAGATACAGGCGGGCTCCAGGGTCGACCTGCTTGATCCAGTCGGCCATCTGCTTGGTGATGCCCGGACCCAGGCGATCCGCATAATAGTTTCCATGGATCATCTCGTTGTTGAGGTCGTATTCTGCAAATCGCCCCCTGTAACGCAATGCAACGGTCTCGGCCCGGTCCTTGAGCGTGGCCATCAAGGCCTGATCATCCAGTTCCTTGAGCCAGTCCTGTACAAATCCGGGGATGCCCCAGAAAATATTGTGACCCCGCAAGGGAATGTCATGCACCTCAGTCCATTTCAGAATGGCGTCCACCACGGAATAGTCCACCTGCCCCTGACGGCGCTCCATGGAATGCCACTTCAGGGCATTTTCAGTGACTGCCGCATTGAAGTTCGCCAGGAACACCGCGTCATATTTCTGTTTGTCCTGGGCAGAGAGCCGACCATTAAAGGCGGATGACGAGATCGCCGCACCGAACCAGAATTCGTGCCGGATCTGTTCCACACGCACCCGGGTCCCTGGTTTTGCCTCGATGATCAACTCGCCCATTCGGTTCTGGCGAATCTGCTGGTCGATGTCATCGCCCTCTGTTTGCCCCCCCGCTGTCAAGATCATACACGCCACAACGTACAGCCATCGCACTTTTCCGACATACCTCATGATCAAGGCTCCTTTCTGAGGGTTGAATACTCTGAACAACAGATCTTAACCAGGAAAAGGCGTGATGGCAACTCTCAGGACGCAAGTTTGGCCTTGACGCCTCTGGCCAGTCGAATATACTGACCGCACATTTTATCCTGTGCCAAATACTGTAAACAGCCATTCCCAAAGGAGACCAGACCCTCATGAATAGACATAGCTGCCTGACCCTGCTGATGACCAGCCTGCTCGCCTTGACCACACTCACAGCCCATGCGGAAAACTGGCCTGGCTGGCGCGGCCCGCGCAGCGATGGCACCTCCGTCGAGCAAAACGTGACTTCAAACTGGAATCCTGCCAACGCCACATGGAAGATCGAACTGCCGGGCCAGGGCCATGCATCCGCCATTGTCTGGGGCAATCGAATCGTCACAGTGACTGCCAACACAGACACGCAGGAACGTATCCTGCTGTGCGTCGAGCGCAGCAGCGGAGAGATCCTGTGGGAGAAAACCGTGGTCAAGGGACCGCTTCAGAAAATCCACAAGGAAAACGGCTATGCCTCGGGCACCCCTGTCACGGATGGCAAGCGCGTGTTTGTGAACTTCCGTGTAGGCGACGACATCGTGGTGGCAGCCCATGATCTGGCCACAGGCGAACAGCTCTGGCGAGTCCAGCCGGGCACGCATGTGGGGGAGTGGGGATTCAGCATGGCCCCTGTACTGTACAAGGACACGGTCATCATCGACGGCGACAGCAAGGGCGATTCCTTTCTCATCGCCCTGAACCAGGTGAACGGCAGCACGGTCTGGCGCAACGATCGCACACACCAGGGCATTACCTATAGTGCACCCTTCATTCGTGAACTGGCCGGCAAGACCCAGATGATCCAGTGCGGTGACCGCTGCGTGACCAGTTTCAATCCTGACACGGGCCAGACAATCTGGACGGTGGACGGCCCCTCTCAGGAATTCGTGGCCACACCCGTGTTCAGCGAAGCAGCCGGCCTGATCTATGTGAGCAGCAGTTGGCCCAAGTGTGTGCTCATGGCCATCCGGCCTGACGGCCAGGGCAATGTCACCGATACCCACGTGGTCTGGTCCGACACTCAAGGTGCCCCCTATGTCCCCTCCATGATGGCGGTCGATGACTTCCTGCTCACCATCAACCGGGGCGGCAACGCATTCTTCTACGAAGCCAAAACAGGGAAAGTCCTCTGGCAGGAAAAGCTGGGGCGCCACCACGCCTCCCCGGTCCTGATAGAGGGAAAGATCTTTTGCATCAACGACGACGGCCAGATCAACGTGATCCAGCCGGCCAGGACATTCAAGCGGGTCGCGACCTATGAACTCGGCGAATCCTGCTATGCGTCCCCTGCCATCAGCAATGGCCAGGTCTTCATTCGGGGCTTCAAGCATCTCTTCTGCTTTGGCCGTCAGAAGGCTGCTCCGAGATAAGAGATCCGTTCTATATTTAAGAGAACCTAAGCAGGGAAGAACGTAAGAAAGGAAGAAGAGGTTCCGATCGTTTCACCGTTCGACCTGCTTCCTTTCTTCTTTCCGTGTCACTCGCCGCTAGTCACTGCCCCTGCGTGGCTAAGAGCCGGTCAAAAACCCATTACTTCTTTCTTAGCACTGGTAAACATTGTACATCTCCCATTCATTGTGCAACTGCATCAACGATCTCAGTCCTTCTGACACAGACCTGAACAACGGCCGACGTCGTTACCCAAATGGAAGATTAGAACTGGTTTCAATATCATCTAAATGGTTCTCTCATGCGGGCCATAAATGATTGATATGACACAAAACACATAAATTGCCCGCAAAACGACCAGGCAACACGGTTTCCCTTCTTTGATGACACTCACAATTCTCTCTGTCTGTCTGTTCTTGCTCACCTTGGGAATGCCTCAATACTTTGCCTGTACGACGATTGTTATGAATCATGCCATGCACGGGGTGACATAAACATACACGAGATAAGTAGAGTTCCCACTCTCGGCTATTCAGATGCCTTTTGATTCGCAGGAGGGTTTTGACTAACATCTCTTCAGCCCTGTCTATTTCTCCGTTCTGCAGATAATCACAGGCCCTGTCCAGGAAGGCATGCTCCGAGGGCGTGCTGATGTCTTCCATTTGTGTGTTCATTCTGACCATCATGATCCCCTCAGTGCCTTTGGCGAAAGGCACGCGACAGTGAATCTCGGATTCAAAGTGATTCCTCCATGGACCTACATCATCTTCAGAATGGCCCCGCCTGCAGTGAACCCCCCGCCAAATGCACACAGGCCCAACAGCTCGTCTGGAGCACGTTCCTCAAGCAGCTGTTCCAGACAGAGCGGGATGCTGGTGGAGGACGTGTTGCCGACATGGCGAATATTGCTGAACACCTTCTGCTCAGGGGCTTTCAGACGCTTTCGGATCGCCTCAATGATGCGTTCATTGGCCTGATGAGGTACAATCAAACTCAGATCGTCATGCCGTATGTGCAATGCTGAACAGGCTTGATTGAGCACCATGATCATGGTACGAACCGCTTCCGGGAAGACGTCCCGTCCCTTCATCGTGATAAACGTGTCGTCATTATGAGTGGGGACGCAGAGGGCTTCACGGGTATCGCTTTTGGCCGATACCACCGGTCGATGCAGCTGAGCGCACATGCCCTGATTATCATTGGTCCCACACAGGATGGTCGCAGATGCCCCATCTCCAAAAATGGGGGCCGTGGCCGTATCGGTGAGCTTGATTCTGCGTGAAAGTGTTTCGGTTGTCACGATCATGACTCGATGAGCAGGACAGCTCTGCAGATAATCATAGGCCAGTTGCAGGGCATAGAGATAGCCAGAGCAGGCGGCATTGATATCATAGGCGGCCATAGTCCCGGACTGTTGTCCCTTGGATAGGACGCCCAGCAAGAGACAGGCCATAGAGGGCGTGATGTATCGAGGTGTACCGCAACAGCACAGCAACAGATCAATATCATTGAGGGTCATATTTGTATTATGCAGCACCTTGGTGGCCGCGCTGACACCCAGTGTAAGGGCCGTTTCCTGGTCATTGACCCAATAGCGATGTTCTATGCCCGTGAGTTTCACGATGTCCTGAGGTGCCAGATTTGGAATGTGAGAGGCAATCTCGTCATTGGTCACCAGTCTGGATCCCAGTGTTGCTGCAATCCCACAAACCCCCACGACGGTTTGTGTTCGTGCTGGCGCAGCCTCGTTTCCCAGTTGGTGCGCGTGACAAGCGACGGGGGTCCTCCCTGCGCTCCTCAGAACCGGGATCTCCTGGATATCTTTAGATTTCTGTACAGGGTGACGGAGAACCTCTATGGGACGAATGGTGATAATCGGGGAACCCACAGGGATATCATCGTCCTCCTGCACGAGTATGTCAACCACCTCACCTGCCACAGAGCTCGTTTGTTCTACAATGGCTTTGTTGGTTTCCAGGACAGCCACGACATCCCCCTGGGAAATCTGTCTTCCAGGCACGACATTCAACTCAATGACAATGGCCGTTTCATCAGAGGGACTGGATGCAATGGCGTTGACCGTGACGAGATCGGACACCTGCTGTCTCTGCGGCATCGTCCAGGTCAATTCAAACTCCAGGAGCTCTGCGGCGGCCTGCAATACCCGTTTGTAGGACGGCAGTACCGCCAATTGATTCTCGAAGTTGCAGGGCAACAGGGTATCCGGACGTGTCACCCGTCGGACCTGGATGGATCGCGTGACATGTTCCATCACCATCGCGACGATCTCTGCGCCCAAGCCGCAGGTGTGATTGTCTTCATGGACCACCACCAGCCTGCCGGTCTTCTCCACGGAAGACCTCACAGTCGGCTCATCCCAGGGTGAGAGACTCCGCAAATCGATGACCTCTGCAAAACAGTTCTCACGTTCCAGTGTCCGGGCGACCTCTTCACAGATGGCAACGGTGTTGCCCCATCCGACCAGGGTGATATCCGAACCCATACACACCAAGCGGGCCCGTCCGGGAGGCACAAACTGTCGATCCACATCAATGGAGGTCATGTGGTCTCTTTGATTCAGACAGTTCTTGGGATAGAAGAAGACCGTAGGACGCTCTGTGTCAAAGGCGGCATTCAGCAGACCGGCCGCATCTGCAGCCGTGCTGGGCATGAACACGTCAATACCTGGCGTATGGGCGATCAGTGCTTCGAGACTACTGGCGTGGAACGGCCCCAGACCGGGACGATAACCGCCGCAACTGACCATGAGGATCACCGGGCATTGCCAGGCCCCGTTGGAACGCCAATGCAGGCTCCCCATTTCCGAAAAGATCTGATTGTAGGCCAGGGGCAAGAAATCTGCAAATTGAATGAACGCCACCGGACGCTCACCGGCCAAGGCACGTCCCACGGACATACCTACGATAGTGGACTCACTCAAGGGCGAGTTGGTGACTCGCCCGGGAAATGTTTGAGTGAGCCCACGCGTCAGTCCAAACACATCGCCCTTGGGATCTTCGAGATCCTCTCCCAAGAGCGTGATGCGCCCATCCAAATCCATTCTGTGCTCCAATACGGAACGGATGGCCTCTATCATCGTAAGCTCCGGGGCCTGGCTATCTCCCCGATATTCTCGTTGTCCATCAGACAGGCTGGGAGCCAATTGTGGTTTGGCCGTGAAAACCGGTTGAGGATCAGGGCTCTGGCGAGAACGCTGGGCTGCCTCAATAGCTTCAACATGGACTTTTTCTTGGATCTCTGTTAATCGCTGTGGTGGGACTCCGGTTTCCAGCAATCGGGATTCCAGTATGCGAATCGGATCACCCTCGCGGGCAATCCGACTCATTTCCACAGCACTGCGGTAAACACGCTGGTCGTCAGCATTGGTGTGATTGGAAAGGCGGTCCACATCAAAGATGACGATAGCGGGTTCACGATGGCAGCGTATCCCACTGACAACCTCACCGAAGGCTTCATGCGCCGACACCACATCGCGACCGTTGATCCAGGTGATGGGGATACCGTAAAACGAATCGGCTTTGCCATCCGGGCGGGAGAAGAAGGTCCGCTTGGGGGTCTTTGTGGAAATGGCATACCGGTTGTTTTCGATGACAAAAAGGACCGGCAGATGATCCCTGACCGCGTGAGCAATGGCCTCCAAGACTTCTCCCTGCTGAGACATCCCGTCTCCAAGCGCACATAGCACCAAGGGAGAAGAAGCCTGGTCACGTATCACGAACCCCACACCCACGGCCTGCAGGGCGCTGTTGCCCACGGGCCCGACAATGCTGAGAATGTGCCTGGCCGGGTCACTCATGTGAGCCGACATCTGGCGTCCACAGGAGTGAGAGGCCTCTTTGCAGAACAGACTGTGGAAGAACATCTCCGGCGCGATACCTCGTGCCAGCATCAGGGCCTTATCTCGATAGTGACAATGAAGCCAATCGGCTTCAATCAGATGAGGATGGAGCGATATCATGCCTTCATGGCCTGCTCCGGATACATGGAAGAACGCTTCACCCCGTTGGGTGTATGCCTGTTCCAATACATCGATTTCGCGTGCCATGACCATGCGTTCATACATCGCCAGCCAGAGACTCGCGTCGGATTCCCATGAGGGAATTTCTGCCGTGGCTTCTGACCAGCCACTTTTAACTGGCATGATTGATGTCATTAGGTTGGTCGCTTCCATGATTGTCCCCTCTCTGTGATAGTGGCCCACGATGGATTCACTTGTTTAAGACTGCAAATACGATGGCGCCCGAAGATTCATGGGTTATCTCGACACAGTCAGTTGGGACATCCGCATTTTGGCAGAGCGCTCGCATGTCGTCTTCGCTGCGGTGAATCAAATTCCAATCCACACACCACTCCATGTAATTACGGCTGGGATTGCGCGGATGGAAATTCCCGACCACACAGGTCCCCCCCCGCTTTGGTCCAGCGCCACATCCGTTTCAACAGGAGAATCGCCAAACGATCATTGAGATAGTCAAACAGGCCTGCAGACCATACCAAGTCATACTGATGATCGGGTTGCATCCTCAGGGCATTGGCAACATCCCATTGGAATGTCACACCCTCCAGGGCCCCGAGTCTGTCCTGGGCATAGTCAATCGCCTTGGATTCGATGTCGATGCAGTGAAAGTGCGTGCCCCTGGCCAACTCACCCGCTTGCGATACAGCATCGGTGACTTCACGACAGGGACCACAGGCGATGTCGAGCACGGAACGTGGCGCTGTGGTCCGCTCGCACACAGATGCGAAAACCTGACAGAAAAAGTCCTTGCGATTCCGAACGGCCTGACACGCAGCATGGTCATTATAGAAGTTGTCCCACAATCGACCTCGCCCAGGCGAATCCGACTTACAGTCATATATAGATTCAATGATCTGATAATCACCCGCGTAGCCGAGAGGCTTGTGAGTACTCCGCCAGTGCATCACGCTTCGATCTAATTCAGCAGCGCAGGTTTCAATGCACATTCTTTTCAACTCACTGCGCGAATCAGGACAGTGCCGTGACAGTGTGTCAATGGTGTCCAGGGCACTATCGAATGCCTCAAGAAATGCGATTGGCTCTTCCCGGGAAATGGTTGGCAGGAAATCTGCAAATTCACGAATCTTCTGTTTCAC
>JAIPFM010000183.1 GCA_021736645.1 Phycisphaerae bacterium
ACGTGGCAGAGATTCGGGGCGCACTCTTTAAGTATTGCCCCAATGAACAGTTGTACAAGTGCCCCACAGGGGTGCGGGGTGAGGTGGTGACCTATGCAATCACAGACGTGATGAATGGCTACTCTGGCCATAGCTGGTCTGCGTCCGTGAACATCAAAAAAAGAAGCAACATCAAACGTTCAGGAGAACGTATGGTCTTCCTGGACGAAGGACGCCTGAGCCCCAACAGTTGGACGATATGGTACACGCAGCCCACCTGGTGGGATCAAATCACCAATCGTCACGGACAAGGGACCAACATTGGATTTGCAGATGGTCATGGTGAATACTACAAATTTAGTGACAGTCGCACCTTTCAAGTCACGGATGCAGACTATGACACCTGGCAGGGCAGCCTCCGGAATTCGGCCACGGCCACACAGCATGGCAATGAAGATCTCATGAAGGTACAGCGTGCCGTCTTTGGCAAGCTCGGGTATGTGCCCCAATATAGGAATTAAGACTCGTCCACCGGTGCGGCTGGCCGCCGGGGAGGTGTCGCTCGTTTTTTGGACAGGCTAATTGGACAGGTTAAATGGGAGGCGTGGTGAACATCATAGATCGCACGAGCACGCGCTGTGACTTCTCACGCCTTGGTCAAGTTGAGTGTTCTTTATTATCTTGAAGGAGGTACTGAACCATGTGTAAGAAAGTAAGTCTTTTGATTCTGGTGCTGGGCATGAGCCTGACCCTTCCCTCGGCCAATGCAGGGCAGATCAGTTATGTCAAGATCACAGGTGATGCAGATTGCGGCATCAGTACTGACAACACCTACACCCACACCATTGATTTTGGCACCGGGACACCGGGGGCCCTGATCAATGGCGTTCAGTTCGATGCCTACAACGCCGCGGCCAATGGCACGTTGAACTTCAACAGAGCAAGTGACTCGGGCGGCGCGAGTGAACACGCAGGCAATGCCGGTCACAACGTGTCCGGCGGCCTGGTGGCCCTGCTCACGGACATGTATTACAACGGCGATAATGCCCCCGGAGGGACCACAACGTGGACACTCAGCGGGCTCAAACCAGGAAAGACCTACCACACGCGCATCTACACACGCCAGTGGGGCGCAGGCGGCACGCGATTTGTGACCTTCGTGTTCGATCCTGACGGCGATGGCCCCATTGCAGATTCCACTGTCAATATCAATGAGGATGACGCAACCACCGTGGGAATGGCCAATGCCAATGATGCCTATTACATCAACTATCAGTTCAAGGCAGTGGCAGGTCAGGATCTGGTGATCACCGGGACGCAGGAAATTCTCAACTATTCCTGGCATCTCTACGGTCTGACGAACCAGGAGTTCTCTGCGGAAACTGCCTCACCTCTCCTGCCGGAGGACGGAGCCGCAGATGTATTACGCGATGGGGATCTTACCTGGGAGCCCGGCGATTACCCAGGCACACACAATGTGTACGTGGGCACCAGTTACGACGACGTGGATGCTGCCACTGTGCCGACGGCCTCAGGCCTGGATGTTGCGTCATTTGATCCGGGGCGTTTGGAATTTGGTGCCACCTATTTCTGGCGTGTGGATGAAGTCAATGGCACACCGGACAAGACCGTGTTCAAGGGTGATGTCTGGAGTTTCACAGTGGAACCCTATGCCATCGTTATTCCGGTGGATGTCAGTAATGTCACTGCATCGAGTTCGGCCGTCGTAAATCCGCCCAGCTTGACCGTGGATGGTTCCGGTCTTACGGCCAGCGCCCATGGCACGGACAGCGCCACCATGTGGCTCAGTGCAGCCGTAGACATGACGCCCTGGTTGATGTACGAGTTCGACACCGTTCAGAAGCTCGATACGCTGCTAATCTGGAATTCCAACACCACATCAGAAGGATTTATCGGCTGGGGTCTCAAGGACGTCAACATCGAAGTCTCCCTGGACGGCACGGACTGGACAAGCCTTGCCGAGTCCACTCAAATCGCGAAAGCCCCTGGTCTTGCCACCTACAGCGAGCCTCAGGCCGTTGACCTCGGTCTGGCCCTGGCGAAGTATGTCAGGATCAACATCCTGAGTAACTGGGGCGGACTGCTTCCGCAGTACGGCGTGGCTGAAGTTCAGTTCTACGGCCTGCCTGTGTATGCACGCACACCTGATCCTGTATCCGGTTCGACCAATGTGGACCCCACAGGTGATGTCCTGACCTGGCGTGCCGGACGTGAGACAGCTCAACATGATGTGTCAATCAGTGAAGACCCTGACACCATGGGTTCAGCCCAGACAGTGACGGATAACAGTCTTGCCCTGTCATCCATGGACCTGGCACTGGGCACGACCTATTACTGGCAGGTCGCTGAAGTCAATGACGCCATGGTCCCCGGCACATGGGTCAGCGATGTCTGGAACTTCTCCACGATGGGCGTGTTGGTCGTCGATGACTTCGAGGCCTATTCCAACGTGTCACCTGACAGACCCTTCCAGACGTGGATTGACGGTGTCGGCTTTTCCAATCCGGCCCCGGGCAATCCTGGCAACGGAAGCGGCGCAGCCATTGGCCACGACATCTGGAGTCCCAGCAGCCCCTTCTTTGACGGCCCCATCATGGAAACCGTGATACGCTACGGCGGATCTCAATCCATGCCTGTATACTATAATGGTGCAGGCTCTCAGGTCGACTTGAGCCTGGACAACGAAAACTGGACCAAGCACGGTCTCCAGACACTGTCCATCGCCTTCCAAGGCGCAGCAGGCAACACAGGTCAGCTCTACGCCAAGATCAACAACACGAAGATTCTCTACGATCAGGACCCTGCGGACATTGCAAATGCCTCCTGGCTGGTCTGGCACATTGACCTGTCTACAGTGACAGCCCTGGAGAATGTCACCAAGCTGTCCATCGGTGTGGACGGCGCAGGTGCAGCAGGCATGTTCTATCTCGATGAGATTGAACTCTCCGCCAAGACCGCTGAACTCATCACCCCTGTCATGCCGGGCACTGCAAATCTGGTGGCCTACTATCCGTTCGACGGCGACCTTCAGGATGCCGCAGGCTCTCACCACAGCACGATCAACAGCGGCCAGCCAAGCTTTGTGCCAGGCGTGCAGGGTCAGGCCCTGGAGCTCATCGGTAATCAGGACGTCATTGTGGCGTACGCGGACGACCTGGCCCTCAACTCGTTCACCCTCTCGGCCTGGGTCAATGTCTCCGACATTGGCGGCAACCGAGGCATCCTGGGCACACGTTTCGGTAGCGATGTCGCTTTTGACCTCAAGGTCGATGCCAATCGAATCCACGGTGATGTGGGCAACGGTACTCACACTGCCTGGTTGAATACCGCAGCGGATATGCCGACCCGCATCAACGAAGGCGACTGGTACCACATAGGCTATGTCGTGGATGAGGCCAACAGTGCTGTCAGGATCTATCTCAACGGCGCACTGGGCACCACCATCCCGATAAGCGGCACACCGCTGTTCATGAAGGCCGGTGAGGAACTACACATTGGCAGTTCCTACCCCGACGTGGAGTACATGTACGGGACGCTTGACGAGGTCGCGATCTACAACGGCGCATTGTCTCCGGAAGAGATCGCCGGACTGGCAGGACGCACCACGCCGATCTACAAGCCTTTCTAAGGCAGGCATGGTGACGAACACTATCGTCACTCAAAGCATGATCGTTTTTTCAAGCGGTCCGCACCCCAGGGTGTGGACCGCTTTTGTTTTGTCAGGCAAGCTTTACCCCTCGATCTTCTTCAGGGAAGCGATCGGCCCTGCCCATAAAATGGTTGTTATTGCGAGCAGCAGCGTGGCAATCTCCCGTTGTTTGTTTTTGAGGTGAATAGGCAGAATTTTGGCAAAGTAAGGAAGTCAATTTGTGTGATTTTGCAAATGACTTAATTGGCTCAACTTAATATAATAGATTTTTGGTATCATGAACCTCGCATCTGAGATTTTGAAAACGAGTCGAAGAGGCCAATTCTGGATGGAGACATGTATAATGGAGGCATGGTCAATATTGCAGACCGCAGGAGCACGCCCTGTGACTTCTCCCGCCTCAATCAGATCCAACATTCTTTTATTATCTTGAAGGAGGTATTGAAACATGTGCAAGAAAATGACCCTTTTGATTTTGGTGTTGGGCATGAGCCTGACAGTCTGTGCCTATGGTGCGACCCTGACCATTGTGGATCTCCCTGCCACGGGTACGGACGCAGCTTCAGGCATCAGCCCGGACAAGACTTACACCCATGCATTTGACTTTGGCACCAATGCGCCAGTCACCATCAACGGCGTGGCATTTGAACAGGGCACAACCAGCAATCTGACAGCCGTCTATACGGCCGTCAGCAGTCAAGGCTATGGGTACACCATCGACGACACAAGGAGTTCTCCGGCAAACAGTATCCATGCAGGCAATGATGCCAGTAGTCAGGCAGATGGCCAGTTCGCAGAACTGCTGCGTGATATGCTCTTTTCCTCTGCCGCAGATGTGGACGAAGGCACCATAGTCACCCTGTCGGACCTGACACCAGGTATGGTCTATTCCGTGCGGTGGTACTACCGTTCCTGGTCGGCCGGTGCAAATCGACCCATTACAGTGAATGCGGACGGCGAAAGCCATGGCATCTTCTCTGACACGATCGAAATTCAAATCGACAGTGGAGGGGCCCACTATCTGGACTATACCTTTACAGCAGACGACACAGACGTCACCATGACCTTCATCACCAATGTCGACAACAACGGCGTCCACATTTACGGTCTCACCTGTGAAGTCGTTGGGTTACCCACACATGCATCCAATCCCAATCCGAAGGATGATGCAGTGGACGTGCTGCGAGACGCGCCTTTGACTTGGACACCGAGCGATTATGCAGCCACGCACAATGTGTACGTGGGCACCAGTTACGATGAGGTGGATGCGGCGACTGTGCCGACTGCCTCAGGCCTGGATGTCACTTCATATGATCCCGGTCGTATGGAATTTGGTGAAACTTATTTCTGGCGTGTGGATGAGGTCAACGGCACACCGGACAAGACCGTGTTTAAGGGGAGTGTCTGGAGCTTTACCGTGGAACCCTATTCCATTCAGATTGCGGTGGACGTCAACCATGTCACGGCGTCGAGTTCCAGCGAGGTGAATCCGGCCAGCTTGATCGTGGATGGGTCCGGTCTTGAAGGCAGCACCCATGGCACAGACAGCGCCACCATGTGGCTCAGTGCAGCCACGGACTTGTCTCCCTGGCTGATGTTTGAGTTCGACAAAGTCCAAAAACTTGATAAGCTGTTGATCTGGAACTCCAATACCACGTCCGAAGGATTTATCGGCTGGGGCATCAAGGACGTGACCATTGAATTCTCCGTTGACGGCACGGATTGGGCACCGCTTGAAGCATCTCCACAAATCGACAAGGCCCCCGGTCTTGCCACGTACAGCGAACCCCAGGCCATTGATCTTGGTCTGGCCGTGGCCAAATATGTCAGAATCAATATCCTGGGCAATTGGGGCGGCCTGCTCCCGCAGTACGGCGTGGCTGAAGTTCAATTCTACGGCCTGCCCGTGTGTGTACGCAGCCCCGAACCTGTCTCGGATTCCTCGGATGTGCTTCCGGATGCCATAGTATCATGGCGTGCCGGCCGTGAAGCGGCTCAGCATACCATTTATGTGGGCACTGATCAGAACGCCGTGACCGACGGCACGGCCCCGTCCGTGACATCCGGTACGAACAGTCTTGACCTGGCCTCGGTGAACCTTGAATTGGGCCAGACCTATTACTGGCGTGTAGATGAAGTCAATGCCGCAGAGGCCGTATCCGTGTGGGCAGGTCCTGTGTGGAACTTCTCAACGGTGGCAGCCTTGACCGTGGATGATTTTGAGGCCTACAGCAATGACAGCCCCAATCGTCCGTTCCAGACATGGATCGACGGTGTGGGCTTCACCAACCCGGCCCCAGGCAATCCCGGCAACGGCTCAGGCGCTGCCATTGGCCATGACATCTGGAGTCCCAGCAGTCCCTACTTTGATGGCTCCATCATGGAAACCAGTCTGGTGTACAGCGGGTCCCAGTCCATGCCTGTGTACTACGAAGGCGGCGGCTCTCAGGTGGACCTGCCTCTGGATGGTGAGAACTGGACCCGGAACGGCCTCCAGACCCTTTCCATTGCATTCCATGGTATCGCAGGCAACACTGGAGAGCTCTACGCCAAGATCAACAATGTCAAGATCGCCTATGACCAAGACCCTGCCGATATTGCGAACAATGCCTGGATACTCTGGCACATTAATCTGTCTTCTGTCAGTGGACTGGAGAATGTCACGACCCTGTCCATTGGTGTGGATGGGGCTGGTGCAGCCGGCGTCTTGTATGTGGATGACATAAAGCTGTATGCCCAAGCCCTGGAGTCCACGGGGCCAGCGTTCAGCTTTGTCAAGATCACCAGTGATGAAGACTGCGGCATCAGCTCTGACAACGTCTACACCCACACACTGGATTTCGGCACTGGTAGCCCGGGCGCCTTGATTAACGGCGTTCAGTTTGACGCCTACAACAATGCGGCCAATGGCACGTTGAATTTTAACCGAGAGATCTCCTCGGGGACTTTCAATGATCATGCCGGCAACGCCGGTCACAATGTCACAGGCGGCCTGGTGGATCTGATGACTGATATGTATTATAATGGCGGTACGGTTCCCGGTGGGACGACCACGTGGACGCTCAGTGGGCTCACGCCTGGGCAGACCTACGAAGCTCGTATCTATTCGCGCCAGTGGGGAGCGGGTGATAGCCGCAATGCAACCTTTGTGTTCGATCCAGATGGGGCCGGTCCCATTTCTGACGCCACCGGAAGGCTCAGTCAGGACAACGCGGCGTCTGCGGGATTCGCCAATGGTAACGATGCCTATTACATCAGCTATCAGTTCACTGCGCAGGCAGGCGAAGATCTGGTGATTACTGCCACGCAGCACATCAATACCTATTCATGGCACTTATACGGCCTGACGAACCAGGAGGTTAAATAAGCTTTTTCTCCTGAACCGAGAGAATAGAAAGAATCGTCACCCACAGAGGGCAGGGTCACACAGCGTGGCCCTGCCCTTTTGCCCTTTGAGAGTGAATCAGGTTGATGGCGCAGATGCAGCTGCCATAGCGGGGCCCGGGGAGAGATCGGGCCAAGATAAAACCTGAAAAATGAACAAAGCCCCTGTCAATTCGGTAGTACGGGAAAATCCAGATGTTACTGTCAAATGAGACGTTGAAAGTGCTATTATGAGACCTTATTTGAGAAAATTTGTTCTTCTGTCCCTCTTACTCGTGTTTGCCAATACGGCTTTTTCGCATGACACCCATGGAGATTTAAGGCATTGGGAGATTGCCAGTCCGGACCCGGACCGCATCTTTCTCACCTTCTACGGAAATCCTGCCACATCCAGGGCCGTGACCTGGCGCACGGATACCAGTGTGGCCAAGGCTGAAGTCCAGATCGCCAAATCGACTGCCAATCCCAGGTTCAGCGGAGACGCCCTGGTCGTACCCGCACAAACCGAAACGGTTGACCTGACACGGTATTCGGGCAACAACCAGGGCAGTGTGAACTACCACTCAGCCATCCTGGATGCGCTCGATGCTGACACCCTGTATGCGTACCGTGTCGGGGATGGTGACATGCGCTGGTCGGAATGGATTCAGTTCCGCACGGCGCACACCCAGTACGCACCGGTGAGCCTTGTGTATTTTGGAGACGCTCAAAACGGCATCCTGAGCCACTGGTCGAGGGTCATGCGCATGGCCTATCAAAAGGCCCCTGAGGCCGCCTTCGCCATTCACGCCGGGGACCTGATCAATACGGCACACAAAGATCTCGAGTGGGCCGAGTGGTTCAAGGCGGGCGGCTGGATACACGCTCAGTGGACAGGTGTCCCTGTCCTGGGCAACCATGAGTTCAGCCCCATCGCAAAAAACGGCAAACGCACGGTGTCCCTCCACTGGCGTCCGCAATTCACGCTGCCTGTGGAGGCGGGTTTGCCCGATGATCTGAGTGAAACCGTGTATTCTTTTGATTATCAACAGGTGAGAGTGATCGTTCTCAATTCGATCATGAACCCCGAAGCGCAGACCAAGTATCTCGAGGAAAAACTCCGACAGCCCGGAGCCAAATGGAAGATACTGACCTGCCACTATTCGATTTTCTCACCGGCCAAAGGCAGGGACTTTCCGTATGCACGCAAGGCTTGGAAGCCTCTGCTGGACAAGTACGGCGTCGATCTAGTGCTTCAAGGGCACGACCACACCTACGCCAGAGGTCAAGTGCCGGTGAAGACAGTCAATGGAGGCTACTTGGACCGTTTCCAGACACTATACGTAACCTCCGTGAGCGGTACCAAGATGTACGAGATCTCGCCGAGCCAATTGAAGAGCTACGCCTCGCAAGGCTACCGCCCGATCAAGACGGCCGAACAGAAGCAGTTCTTCCAGGTGATCAATATCGAAGGCGACAAGCTGACCTACACCGCCTATACGGCTGACGGTGAAAAATATGATCAGGCCGTCATTACCAAGGACTTTGAAACCGGCAAGAAGACCCTCGAGTGAATTTAACAGGACTTTGCGTATTGCAGCCGAACCCCATTTCAGGCCTCTGCTTACAACCTACAGGGGCTGCGACCGAGTTTGCCCCCTGGGGATCTTCGACTCGATAAGCAGGCCCTGACGTAGCACACGCGGGTCCTCTTTTGTTTACCTTTCCTTTTTCAAAAAGAGTGTTTGCGTGGTGTCATCTGACATGTTCGAATTCACACCCGAGCGTTGGCTAAGACAGGCGACCAATTCCCATCCATCATTGCCGGCATCCTGCAGATACTCATACATCATAGGACACGAGTTGACCACAATGACATCCGCATTCCCGTCAGCAATTTGCACTTTTCCCATCCAAACTGCATTCACAAACGTGACACGACTGAATTGGACCGTACAGACTCTATACTCGAATTGCCTTGAGACGGTCTCTGACTTGATCGTCTGCCCCGCTGCCGGTGCTGCCAGCGCCCGTTGGATATTGACTGTCAGCAGCAGGAGTGCAAGGGCAGCCAGGCTGACGATTGCCAGATACTTTTTTTCCGTTTTCAATTTGACCATACTTTTCTCCATGTTTAAAGCAAGTGACTGTTGATGAACTGATAGGAATTTCGATGCAACAACCGTCCGGCGGTCTCACGCCACACTGTCGCACCGTCCGACAGTTTGATGGTATGACGGCTGAAAACCAACAACCAGATACCCCAGCGGGCAGCGACCGACTGTCATTTCGTTTGAACTCGCCTCTGCCGGTTGGCCCGGTTGTTCAGGACGACCACGGCCAGTGTCTTGGCTGGGACGAGGTGTCTGTACAGGTAGGCCTGCATGACGTCGTCTGCAGGGACCACGGGCCGCGTGACAGTCCGACCGTTGATCTTGGCGGATCCCTCCAGATGTAGATTCAAAGGGGTCGACATCAAACGACGAGGAGCCTTCAAGGTGATGATCGCCTGATCTTCCCCTTCGGGGATACGAGCATTCTCGAGTGTAAATCCAGAGGTGGTCTCCTTAAGGGCAATGTAGATGTAGCCGGCATAACCGTCTTTGCGCAGGGCGTGCACAGTCAACTTCACTGCGCCTCCGCTCGAGACGGCCAGGCCGGACTGGGCCGTACGCAGGGCAAAGTCACCCTGTGCCTGGGCGATTCGGAGATAATACTGAAAGTCAGGTCCGCCATGAAACTGGGCATCGCTGATATGTACATCATACAGGCCATCCATGGGCAGCTTGGCCACAAGGTAGGAGTCCGCATGGTGTGTGATGAGCCCCGCCGTGTCCTTGAACAGATGGGCCTGCTCGATCACATAATCATCATTCCATGCCACCACACGCCCATTGGCATCCACCAGCCGAACCAGTGAATCCAGAGAGACATCCAGAGATCGGCTCATCACCTCCATGGCAATGCGGTCACCTGCGCGCCCCAGAAAACGATACACATCGGTATCCCCGGCCGGGGCAATGCGGCCCCTCACCAGCACGGGGAGTTTTACCTCCATGATCTCTTGGTCCTCAGTCTCCTCAAACTCGGGCAATCCCTCCCCAGGGGCCAGCACAGGGGGGGGTGTCTTCTTGACATAGCGTGGTTTGCCAATTTCAACACGGTACACAAAATCCTCGCGTCCCCGGTACAGGGCATCGCGAATGGCCAGTTCATACTGACCGGTCTTGGGCACTGCGAAATTGAACACAGGGTCCGGATGGAAACGATCGTCATCGGCATACGCCACTTCCTTGCCCTGGTCGTCGTACAGTGTCACGACCGCCTGAAACCAGCCTGGCACGGCATCTGCCAGATAGGGAATCAGCGTTCGAGCCTCGGTGTGGATGACCAGAGAATCACCCTGTTTTGCATGAAACCGAAAACGGTCCACATCACCCGGTAGAATCTGCCCATTTAGCACAACCGGCAAGAGGAGCACGGTGGGCTCAGACAGGGGGATCTGGGCAGGGCGTGCGCGTGTGGGCATAAAGGCCTGACGGTTGTTGGGTTCCAATTCCTGCACTTCCGGGAGTCGCCCGATGTGGAACGCCATGGGATTCGTAATGCCCGTGCCTGTGACCAGGCGCAGTTCCCTGGGGCCAGTCGCGGCACCGGGGTCAACCGTCACCTCGAGGATCACACTCTCGCTCAGTTGCCGATTGATCTGCTGCTTCTGCCTCGGCGCAAACAGGATCTCACGAATGTGGGCCAATTCCCTGAGGCTTTTGTGGTCCAGATCCCGTAACAGGGGATGCTGAGGCAGTGTCACGCCATTGGGCTCTTCGGGTCGCTCGGGCTTGGACACGGAGGCCGGATCCAGTTCGGCCAGCCGCATCTCCTGAACGTATGTGAGGCGAGCCTGGAGCCACTTGCGTTGATCTCCATTTATATTTCGAGATGGCCTGCAGTATTCTACGACACGCGCAGTCACCCCCTCACCCGTGACTGTCACGGCCTGGGGATTCCGAAGAAACTGGCCAGTGCACTCAATCTCGACGGTGCCTCCCCTTTGCAGGCCTGCGGGATACAGGTAACCGATG
>JAIPFM010000184.1 GCA_021736645.1 Phycisphaerae bacterium
GCCGGGGACGTGACCTACAGCATGTTCTCTCGAGGCAATGCAGGCTCGGAAACCAACTATTACACAGGCACCCACGATGCCTCTGCGCTGGTGTCAGGCCTCAACGTCATTGCCGTGGAGGTTCACCAGGACGACGATCGCTCCTCGGATCTGCACTTCGATCTGGAACTGTCTGGCTATACACAGGAATAAGCTGCGACCCAAAGACCAATTCCGGCCTCGGACGTCCGAGGTGCGAGAGCGCCCGGTTGTCCGTTGCTTTTTGTAATCCTGCGGGAGGTGTCATTGGGGCCTCCCGATCCCTTCTCACGTCGTCAGAGCACCATGATTCCGGGACATTTTTTGCACCCCTTTTTCTTTGCATATTCGCCCGTTTTGGGAGAAGATAGTCTTGGCTCTTTCTGAAAAGCCGCTCGATGCCGAATCGGCTTCTCAGACAGGGCCTGGTTGCGGCAAAGGCCGCATCGGGTAATGCATGGATTCATCAGACAATTTCAGAGGAGCCCCACTATGATCAGACGTACCTTCATATCAACGCTGTTATTCGCCACCTTGATATTCAACATGGCCATTGGCGCCGAGGACGGCTGGATCTCGCTTTTTGACGGAAAAAGCCTGTCCGGGTGGGAAAAGAGTGAAAACCTGGACTGCTTCAAGATCGAGAACGGCGCCATCGTGGCCAATGGCAACCGCAGTCACCTTTTCTATGTGGGCCATGTGAATGGGGCCAGCTTCAAGAACTTTGAATACAAGGTGGATGTCAAAACAGAACCAGGGTCCAATGGCGGTATGTACTTCCACACGGCCTATCAGCCCACGGGCTGGCCGAGCAAGGGATTTGAGGTTCAGGTCAACAATTCCTATACTCGAGACGCCCGCAAGACTGGGAGTTTCTACGGCATTCAGGATGTGTTGACGGCCACGGCCAGGGACAACGAGTGGTATACAGAACACATCACAGTCATCGGCCAGCACGTGGTGGTCAAGATCAACGGACGCACTGTGGTGGATTATGTACAGCCGGACAACAGCAACAAACCTCTGACACGCGGTACGTTCGCTTTGCAGGGCCACGATCCGGGCAGTACCATTCACTATAAAAACATCCAGGTCAAGCCTTTGCCTGACGATATGCCCAGCGTGACTGCACCGAAAGGCTGGCAATCCCTGTTTGACGGCAAGACACTGGACGGCTGGCAACAGAAAAACGGCACAGCCAGGTATGAAGTGGTGGACGGCACCATCAAGGGGACCACGGTCAAAGGCAGCCCCAATTCATTTTTGTGTTCGCGTCCCTTTACCGACTTCGAACTGGAAGCCGAGGTCTTGGTGGACTCGCGTCTGAATTCCGGTATCCAGGTGCGCAGCAACAGCATGCCGGAATACCGCAACGGCCGCGTGCACGGGTATCAGGCTGAAATCGCGACCAACGGCACGGCCGGCCGGATCTATGACGAGGCCAGACGGGCCCGTTGGCTCGACGAGGATCGCGATGATCCTGCGGTCAAGGCCGCGTTCAAAGATGGGAAGTGGAACCACTATCGCATCGTGTGCATTGGCGATCATATTCGCACGTGGGTCAATGGCATTCCTGTGGCGGATGTCACGGATGCCATGACGTCAAAGGGATTCATCGGACTCCAGGTGCACCAGTTTGGCGGGGACACACCGGCTTCGGTCCAGTGGCGCAACATCCGGATCAAGGAGATCAAGCAGGACAAACCGGACACCATCAAGGTCGTGGTGGTCACAGGCGGCCATGATTTTGAACGTGAGCCGTTTCTCAAGCTGTGGGCCTCATTGGATTGGGTCGACGCAGTCGAGGCCGTACAAAAGGATCAGAGCGAGCTGTTCGAGGATATCAGCGACTGGGACTATGACGTCATTGCGTTTTACAACATGACGCAGACGATCAGTGAAAAGCGGCAGGCCAACCTGCTGAAGCTGCTGGATCAGGGCGTCGGTCTCGTGCCCATGCACCATGTCCTGGGGGCTTATCAGTCCTGGAATGAATTCAGAGAGATCATCGGCGGACGCTATTACCTGCAAGATACCCCAGTGCAGGGACAGACCTACAAGGCCGCTACATACCAGCATGACGTGGACATGCCCATCGCCATCCAGGCCGGGGACCACTGGATCACCCAGGGCATGCAAAACTTTGTCATTCACGACGAATCCTACAAGGGCGTGTGGCACGCCACCGACAATCTCGTGCTGTTGACTGCCGATCATGCCACCAGTGATGACGCCGTGGCCTGGACCCGCACCTATAAAAATGCCCGAGTCTGTACGATCCAGCTCGGGCACGATGGCAAAGCGTATGGCAATCCCAACTTCAGGCGATTGCTCAACCGGGCGATTATTTGGGCGGCTCAGAGGTAACTGAACAGGCCACGCGGAAGCCGATAAAGTCCATATCCGGCAGCCACCACTTGCTCTTGGGCAGTTGCGGATCAAGCGACTGCCACCAGGGCTCCTTGTACGCACGTGCCGAGCTGCGCAGTTCCTCGACAGGACTGCTGTGGTCACCGCCGCGTGCCACATGGAGCTCGCCCTCTTTGGGTCCGGTAGGATTCAAGACAGGCGTTGTGGCGCCCTGAGTCGGGTAGCCGGCGGGACTGTAGAAATCGTAGACCCACTCGCGCACATTGCCCATCATGTCGTACAGGCCCCAGGCATTGGGTTTCTTGGTCCCCACATCATGGGGCTCCTTGTCGGAATTGTCCAGATACCAGGCCATGTCCTGTAACTGAGTGAGATCATCACCACTGGCAAAACGACCGCTGGATCCTGCGCGGCAGGCATACTCCCATTCCGCTTCCGTGGGCAGGCGATAGGTTTTGCCGGTCTTCTCGGAAATCCATTGGCAGGCTATCATGGCATTTTGCCAGCTCATGGCAATGGCCGGGCACTCGTCCGGATGGCCCATGGTCATGTCGCCATAGACGGGTGTGGGTCGCGTCATGGCATCAATCTCATGCTGTTTCATCTGGGCCGGTGTGCCAAAAAAATTCTTCTTGGCCTTGGCGGTTTCCCGGTAGTAGGCCTTAAACAGGCCCAGTGTGGTTTCTTTGGTACAGAGATAGAACGAATCGAGTTTGACGAGATGCTGGGGCCCCTCATCGTCTTTTCGGCCGGGCTCATTGGCAGAACTGCCCATGAGAAATTCACCGCCAGGGATGAGCACCATGTCAAAAGTGAGCTCTTCGCCTCTCTTGGTTTTGACGGTTTCAGTATACTTCTTGACAGGTTGACTTTCTTCTGCCCACACATGACTTGTGACCAGGATGACCATCATCACAGACATTACCATAGATTTCACACTCAATCTCCTGAATTACACATTGTTGCGATTCATTGTTATTTCAGCTTGTGTCACACGGGGAGGGTGTGACACCGCTGTCACTAGATCATCTTTGTCGCGCCGGGGATCGGAACGGGATAGCTCCCGTCAGGACCCGGTCGCGTGGGAGGGGCCATGGTGTCGTGACAGGCTTCCGCGCTGGGCGGATAATAGAAATCAGAGGCCATGGCCTGGTCCCAGGTGACTTCCTTGCCTGTGTAACAGGAAATCTGTCCCATGATGCCGGTCATGGTGCTGCGTGCCATGTAGTCGCCGTTGTTGATGGGTTGACCGGACCGTATGGCTGCAAACAGGAGGTCATGTTCTCTCTGGTACGGATTACAGCGGTCCGTCCATCGCCATTGGGTCTCGCCGGTAATACGGCAACTGGTGATATCCGCCTGACCCTTGCTGCCCCGCACCAGACTGGAGGACTCGTCGTAGCAGCCCGTGGTGGTCCGGCAGAACGCATAGATCGGGACACCATTGGCAAATTCATACACCACGGCGTGGTGATCAAAGACATCGCCGTAGATGGGGGCGGTCATGGAGGAGCGTCCTCCCATGCCGTGACATTTGACCGGGACCTCATTGCCCATGACCCAGCTGGCCCGGTCCAGGTTATGCACCAGAGACTGGGGGACATCGTCGCCTGACAGCCAGCGAAAATGATATTGCGTGCTGCACTGCCACTGGAGTTCGGTCATACTGGGCTGACGCTCGGTGATGACATAGGGGGCGCGCAGGAAGTTTTCTTCAATGGACACAATCTCGCCAATCGCGCCGTCATGAATCCGCTTGACGGTCTCCTCATAGCCGAGGTGATAGCGGCTCTGCAGGCCGGACACCAGGCACAATCCCTTCTGTCTGGCCAGACTCGCAGCTTTCTGTAAGACCTTGATGCCGGCCGGGTCAATGCCGTGGGGTTTCTCCACAAACACATGCCTGCCTGCTGTGATGGCGGTCAGGGCATGCAGGGGATGAAACTTGGCGGCATTGGCAATCACGACCACATCGCTGGATTCGATCACCTTTTTGTATCCGTCAAATCCTGCAAAGCAGTGGTCATCATCCACCATGACCTGATCCTTGGCCTGTTCGATCAGGATGCCACGCTTGTTCTTTACGCGATCCATGAAAATGTCGCACATGGCCACCAGACGCGCCCCGGGATCCGCGGCCAGCGCCTGGGCGGCAGCGCCTGTGTTTCGGCCGCCGCAACCGATCATGCCAACCCGCAGGATGTCACTGCCTGCGGCATGCAGGCGGCTCTGCAATCCCAATGTCCCTGCCATCGCGGCCGAGGCCAGGACCGAGGATTGCTTCAAGAAATCGCGACGCGTGGTTTCGCGGTCGTTGTCTGACGGATTTATCGCTGCCATAAAGCCTCCTTAAGGTTTGATCGTCGATTCATTCAATTTCGGTTTTAGGGTGCCGGTCTTAATGCAAGCTGGTTCCAGGTCTCATGGGTGCGACTTCCATAGGCCGTGGGTGCATAGGTGCCGACGAGATCCACTTTTGTCCCTGTCTCGGGGATCTGATTCTCCATGCCCAGGGCCCAATAGGCCCCATTGACCAGGAGTCTGCGCGTGCCTGAAGACACCAGGTCTGTGGCCGCGCCAATGGTGGAGGTGAAGACCCGTCCTGGCTGTCCCCCGGGGATCTGATAGGTCTTGGTCCAGGCAATGGGCATCATGGGGTTGTTCTTGGTCCCCGCCACAGGCGGGCCATCGTCCGGACGCATCCCGAAGAATGGTTCATCTGGGTTGAACGCCCCCTTGCGAGTCATCACCTGCCCCAGAATGATCGGTTTGGAATCGCCGGGCAGAGGCAGACGTACGCCATACACATCGGTCGGTCCCCAGATGTCACCATCCTGGATGCCGGAGGTGATTCGCAGGGATCTGGCCCCGGGGTCCACCAGACCTCGCGTGCTCTCATGCTTGTGGCTCCCATGGTGGTTGATCCACTGCTCACCCAATACCAGGCGCCCGAATCCCCCGGCCCAGGCCTGACGATCACCCTGATAGCCGTTGCCGTAATGGGCCCATGGGTTCTGCCTGTCAAACTGGAAGGCGTGGGTCGCTGTACGGATTCCGATCACCGGCCTGCCGCTTTTCAGATAGTCGTCAATACACTGCATCTGGGCATTCGGCAGGGCTCGAAACCGGGTAAACAGGATCATCAGGTCCGCTGACTTGAGTGCCTCCAGCCCGGGAATGTTGTTCTGGATATTGGGATTGATCACACCGGTCTCAGGGTCGATGGCAAACAGTATAGTACAGCGAAATCCGTGATGCCGGGCCAAAATCCTGGCCAGTTGCGATAAGGCCTCTTCAGAGCGATATTCCTCATCACCGGAGATCAGGACAATCTGCTTGCCAGCCCCAGGACCGCCTTGTCCCTCGTACGTGGCCCAGAGTTCGCTGCCATAAGAAGGCTTGGGCAGGAGACTCTGTGCCAGGCAAATCAAGAATAAGGTCAGGCATAGTCTGGTCAGTCTTGGTCTCATGGACGAATTCTCCTTAATGATAGAACGAATCTCATTAATTCTGATCTTTGATTCTACTGTGTGGACGGCCAAAATGCATGTACTTTTTTTGTGCCACATTTGAAAAGAAAGTCTTCTTTAAAGTGTTTTACATCCGTCAGGACCGGTATTATGATAAACACATTAATTGACTCCCAAACAAGAAAAGGAGCGTTCCATGGACACACATGCCATAAACGACACACAGGCCACCACACGCCGTGATTTTCTAAAACAAACCTCCGGTACCCTGGCTGCGGCCGCGCTGACCAGCACGATTGGCACGCGCGCCTATGCGGCTGAAGACAATACCCTAAAAATCGCCTTGATTGGCTGCGGCGGACGGGGCACCGGTGCTGCCGCCAATGCCCTGTCCACTGCCGGTCCGACCCAACTGGTGGCCATGGCCGACGTGTTTCCTGATCGTCTGAAGGGCAGCCTCAACTCGATTTCGGACGCCTTTTCGAAGAAAGTCGATGTGCCCCAGGAGCGGCAATTCCTGGGTATGGATGGTTTTCGAAAGGCCATTGATGCAGTGGCACCTGGCGGTGTAGTGCTCCTGGCCACACCCCCGGCGTTCAGACCCCAGCACGTGGAATATGCCGTGGCCCGGGGATGTCACGTATTCATGGAGAAATCGTTTGCAGTGGATGCCCCTGGTATCCGGCGCATTCTCAAGGCAGGTCAGCAGGCCCGGCAGAAGAATCTCAAGATCGCCAGCGGTCTGATGAGCCGTCACTACCGGCCCCTGGAAGAGGCTGTGGCGCAGATACACAACGGCCTGATCGGGGACGTTATCACCTGCTGGGCCTATCGTGAACACGCGCCTGTGGGGTTTGCACCCAAATCACCGGGCCAGAGCGAACTGGCCCATCAGATCCGTAACTACTCCAACTACACCTGGCTGAACGGCAGTTTTATGCTGGACTGGCTGATCCACAATCTGGATGTGTGCTGCTGGTGCAAGGACGCCTGGCCCGTGTCCGCACAGGGGCAGGGGGGGCGTCAGGTACGCACGGCTGCGGATCAGTTGTTCGACCACTACTCCGTGGAATTCACCTTTCCTGACGGCACACGCATGCAGGCCCAGGGCCGGCACATGGACAACTGCTGGGGCTTTTTCGGCGACGTGATTCACGGCACCACAGGATCGGCCGTTCTGGGCGAGGGCATCACCAAGCCGCGCCTCTTCAAGGGACACAATACGACCGCGGAAAACACCATCTGGCAATTTGAGGGATCGCGTCACGACGGCTATCAGACCGAGCACGATTTATTATTTGACGCCATTCGCAACAATAAACCCTACAATGAAACCGAGCGTTCCGCCTACGCCGCCATGACCGGCATCCTCGGACGCATGGCCGCTGAATCCGGTCAGACCATCACCTGGGATCAGGCCATGGCCTCCGATCTGATCCTGGCCCCGGGGCTGGATCAACTGACCATGAACTCGGCACCGCCTGTGAAGCCCGATGCCCAGGGGCGTTATCCGGTTGCCATGCCCGGGCAAACCAAGGTGCTGTAGAGGCACGAATGACACAATTTGAAAAATCTGAATGGGCCCAGAGTAAATTTGCCCAAAACTATCGAGATGCCTCGGATATATTTTTACCATATCGTGGTCAGTTCATTGACACGGCCATATTGTTTTATACACAGTGGGTTTCTTTGAACACCCAAGCCAGAGTCCTTGATCTGGGGTGCGGAGACGGCCTGTTCATGCAAGCGCTGCTGAAATCATTTACACCGGCCAGGATAAGGCTTGTGGACGGGTCCCAGGACATGTTGAATGCGGCAAAAGAGCGCCTGGGTGAACAGAAAAGCATTGAGTTTATGCAGGCAAGTTTTCAAACCCTGCTGGCCAATGATTCCTTGAATGAGCAGTATGATTTTATTTACTCCTCGCTGGCGATTCACCACCTTCGGTTCGATGAGAAGAAGAAGCTATATGGCTACATCTATGATCATCTGGACGCCGGGGGCTGTTTTGTACATTATGATGTGGTGACACCGCCGTCCGAAAGACTGGACAGGTGTTACATGTCCATGTGGAGGCAATGGATCAAAGGGCATCCTGCCACAGAAAACCGCAGAGAATTGGTGGGTATTCCGGAAGAATACAAAGGCAATCAAGACAACATGCCAGATACACTCGATTCTCAATTGAAGGCCCTTCAAGAAATCGGTTTTAAAGACGTTGATTGTTATTTTAAATATGGCATATTTGCATTGTTCGGGGGCAGGAAATAGCCCGACACGCTGCGTGCGAAGAGGATTGCCTATGCAAGAAGTGCATACCGTCCATCGGGCCAGTCCGCGGACGATCATGATGTCGGGTTTTTGGGTGGCCGCACCCGGAATAGGGGCAGGCGATCTTGCCGCAGTCAGCTTCACAGGGAGCCGACTGGGCCTGTCGCTTTTGTGGACCATGGTGGTTGGGGGACTGTTGCGTGGTCAAATTTGGTGCTAAATTGAATTTATGAGGGAATTGAAATGTACAGACTGACTCGCCGCGAATTTCTCTTAACGGTTGGCCTTGGCGTCACCCTGTCCGGCAAACCCGGTTTTTCGCAGACCTCTGATGGAAAGAGAAAACCCAACCTGCTGATCATTCAAACGGATGAACACAATTTTCGGACATTGGGCTGTTACCGAAAGACGTTGCCGCCTGAACAGGCATTCATGTGGGGACAGGACTCTGTGGTGGACACGCCCCACATAGACTGGATCGCGGACCACGGTGCTCTGTGCACCAAATTCTATGCCACCACCCCGGTGTGCTCACCCTCTCGTGCTTCGTTTGTCTCCGGCCGGTATCCCCAGAACACACCGGTGGTCACCAACAACATCGGGCTGAGCGACGATATAGTGACATTCGCAGAGATTTTGCGCCGCACGGGGTATGCCACAGGGTATGCAGGCAAATGGCACCTGGAGGGACCGGGTCGGCCCCAGTGGGCGCCGCCGCGCAAGTTCGGCTTTGAGGACAATCGGTACATGTTCAATCGAGGCCACTGGAAGCAGTTGGAAGACACGCCGCAGGGGCCCCGTGTCAAGGCTCGAAAGGGAAAGACCCCGACCTATGACGTGACCGGTGCAGACGCGACATCCTTTACCACGGACTGGCTGACGGACAAGACCCTTGAGTTTGTCAAGACCCACAAAGACAAGCCGTTCTGTTACATGGTCAGCATCCCTGATCCCCATGGTCCGGATACGGTGAGGGCGCCCTACGACACCCTGTACAAGGATATGACGTTTACGAAGCCCCGTACATTTGACAAGCCCACCAAAGACGTCCCATCGTGGGCCAAACCGCAGGGCGGCGGCTATGGCCAGAGCCAGTACTATGGCATGGTGAAGTGTATCGACGACAATGTGGGAAGGATTCTGGCCTGCCTGCAAGAGACCGGACTCATGGAGAAGACCATTGTGGTGTTCACGTCGGATCACGGTGACCTGCGTGGTGAGCATCACCGCCAGAACAAGGGCGTGCCGTTGGAAGCCTCTGCCAAGGTCCCGTTTGTCATCTATGACCCCCAAAAGATAAAGGCCGGCACCCTGGTGAAACAGGCATTGGGGACCGTCGACTTCCTGCCCACGATGCTGGGTTTGATGGACGTGGCCACGACCGGAAAAGAAGAAGGGCGGGATGCTTCGGACCTGTTTACCGGGGGCAGGCGGTCGGAGGGCTGGAAAGACATCACCTTTGTCAGAGGGACGGGCGGCGCCGATGCCAATTGGCTGGCAGCCTTCACAAATCGCTATAAGCTGATCGTCTCACCCCAGGACGAGCCATGGCTGATTGACCTGGTGGAGGACCCTGATGAACTCAGGAATTTTTGTTTTGATGCCGGACATCGTGACATTGTGCGTGACCTGGCCGGCGAACTCGCTGCCTATGGTAAGAAGTACCACGATACCCGTGCGGCCAACCGCAAGATAGCAGCCGACCTGCAGTGGTGTACTGAAGGGACAGGACAATACATTTCCACAGCATGAATTATTGATCGGATATTCAGAACAATGATAGGCTGTTAACAATGCTGATGCTGGTGACGCAGCCTGCTGCTTGGCTATCATTAATCTTGTCTATACCGAGGATTCTAAATCCTATGATACCTGAAATTGCCAAAACCAAAGGGCAGGTAGAAGCTGAGATCAGCGAAGCGATCATCAAGTTTGAGAAGGAGTATATGGGGCGTGGTCCGGACGAAGCCAAAACCCACATGATTGACGATATGATTGTGATTCGCTTGCAGCGTGTGCTAACGCCGGCAGAGCAGCAGCTTGCCACGTCCGACGGCGATGCCAAGGGGCGATCCCTGATCAAGCAGGTCCGTACGGAATTGTTGGAAAAGGCAAGGCCCTTGTTGGAGGCCATGCTTTGGGATATCACCGGGCGAAAGATCAGAAGCATGCATACGGACATCAGCACTGCCACGGGTGAGCGTATCATTGTTTTTACACTGGATAGTGTGCAGTGCGGTTCTTCGTGAGGAAAAAAAGTTGACAATCACCTTCTTTATCCTAGTAACAGGACAGCAGTAAAAAATACGGGTGGATTCACGCAGGGGGTAATCCTATGGATTATCTGTTGGAGAATAGGCCGGTGGTCAGCAAGTGATATGCTGGTACCGGCTCTTGTTTTACGCCCGAATACAAGGTTGACGTATGTTGTATGTGGTCTATGCCCGGGCATAGATGGCGTTTAAAGATATGGGCCGGAGAATTCCTTCAATGGAGTTTTTCGGCCTCTTTTTGTGTCTCTCTTAGTTTGTAACAGGGTGATCACACAAAGCCGCTGCCGCGAGTGTCTACGCAGGCTAGTATGCATGGATGAACACAGCGAATCGGATTCGAAGCATCATTAATTCAGGAAGGCACTGAGAAAGGAATAGAAATGCAAGGTTGTCACATTGGGCGTAATTTTCAAGTTACCGTGGCCGGGGGATCCTACCAGGATGGCCCTGTCTGCAATCACACGTCGCGATCCAACGATTGTAGCCAGGATATGGCCGATCGCGGAAAACTATACAGCCATGGTCATCCTGGATCATCTCAAGACGCATTTTGGATACCAGGCGATTATGAAGAGTGTGGCACAGACACAATGAGGATCACATGGAACAAGAAACCCAGCTACAGGGACAAATTGCCCAAGTATTGATTCGATTCGCAGACGTTCATCTGCGACTCAAGCCTCGTGCGGCTTTGGTTGACATACACGAGCGTAGCATTGTGGTCACCCTGGAGGACATGGTTCCGCCGGTTGAACGCGACTATGCCAGAGATAACCAGGGGCATGAACTCCTGGATAAGTCCTATACCTGCGTGTATGCGTGTATGCGACGTATGGCTGAAATCGAGTTGGAGCAGATATTCCTGGTGGTAGACGAATACGGCGGCACGGCCGGGATACCGACCCTGGAGGATGCTGTTGAGACACTGTTGGGCGTTGAAATCATGGATGAGTTGGGCACCGTGGAGGACATGCGCAAATGGGCAGTGCAGTTATGGGATAGACGCAAGCACCGGCGTCTGTAGTGGTTTTTCGTCTAATACTGGCTGAATATTCGTAAAGAACTTTCCGAGTTGTTCGACGCTTGAAAGAAACTCAGTGGCAGAAGTATGTCACAGTCGTGGGCAGTTGGCCTTCTTGGGCCAATAAGGACATTGACAATCTTGTGATACGGGCATATATTATTCAACTATGAGATGGCTATCGACACTATTGCTTTTTTGTCTGAGCTACACATTTGCCCGTGAAGCTGTGTGCCAGGAGGGGACTCAAGATGTTTTATCCAGGTGCTGTTCTCATGTGAGCTCACAACATGATCATGAGTGCCTCGTTCTTACAGGCCAGACTCATCAGCCACGTCAGACTGAGCACGGTAAAGACCATCACGACCATGAAGAACATGATCATCCGTTGAAGATATTGTTCGTAAAGAAGAAACTGTCTTCAAATCGTTGGATTCTGTTGAATCAACCAGGGGCTCTGGCTCATGTCATGCCGGGTAGTGCTTGCCTGACCTTTGCATCCCTCTTTAATTATTCTGTTATGCCCGATGCTGAATTGTCTGTGCCGCAATACCTGCGCACGCATGTTCTGCGTCTATGATTCATTCCTCTCAACTCGGGACTCAGTTCAAGTCCACTCACAAGAAGAGATCCGTCTATCCCCAGGCACTGTCAATCAGGGTGGTCCGCATGGAATAGGCGTCTGTTATAGAATGGAAAAGAACACAGATGAATCGACTGTAGCTATTAAATCTATTGGAGTAAAACCATGAAAAAAAGTATGAATAACGCATGGATTACAGTGGTTGCCGTGTGCATCGCTGGCATGTTCACCTCTGTCTCTGTCGCCGCCGATTGGCCGCATTGGCGAGGACCCGACTACAACGGAATCTCACAAGAAACTGCCATTGATCCGGCCGTTCTGAAAGACGGTATAAAGCCTGTATGGGAGGCTGAAATCGGGGTGGGTTTTTCATCCATCTCAGTCAGTCAGGGTAAGGCCTATGCCATGGGCAACGTCGACAAAAATGCTGATGTAGTCTTCTGCTTTGATGCTGATACGGGCAAAGAGATATGGACACACAAGTATCCCGAACCACTCGCCCCCAAGTATTATGATGGGGGTTCTAGCGCCACACCTACTGTGGCCGAAGGCAGAGTCTACACAATAAGCAAATCTGGCAAGATCTTCTGTCTCAATGCAGCCACAGGCGATGTTATCTGGCAGAAACAGGTCGAGTCCAAACCGCCCACATGGGGCTTTGCAGGTTCGGCAGTCGTGCAGGGTGATCTGGTGATCTTTAACGTAGGAGCAGCAGGGCTTGCACTCAATAAAGTCAATGGTTCTGTGGTATGGGACAACGGCGATGGTCTGGCCGGCTACTCATCGGCAGTCCCCTACGCCGCCCAGGATGGGCGTCAGTGTATTGTGATGTTTGGCCAAAACCAGGTGTTCGGCCTTGACACAGCCACTGGAAAGCTGTTGTGGCAGTCTGAATGGATCACCCAGCATGATGTCAACGCTTCAGATCCCATTATCCAGGGCGATTATGTTTTTGTTGCTTCAGGCTACAATCGTGGCTGCGGCCTGATCAAGGTAGAGGGCTCCACCACAACAAAGGTCTATGACACCAAGGCCATGAGATCACAACTGAGCGGTCCCGTGCTCATCAACGGATACCTCTATGGTATTGACGAAAATCAACTCGTGTGCCTGGACTTCATGACCGGTGACGTCAAGTGGAAGGAAAAGCAAATCGGCAAGGGCTCTCTCACGGCAGCCAACGGAAAGCTCATTGTGCTTAGTGACAAGGGCGTTCTCTCAATTGCGGATGCCTCACCAAAAGCATTCGAGCCAATCTCCTCAGCTCAGATTCTCAACGGAAAATGCTGGGTTATGCCAGTGCTTGCAAACGGCAAGATATACACTAAAAATGCTGATGGCCACATGGTGTGTATCGACATCAGTGGTAAGCAGTCCGCGTCTTCCTCTTCGACCTCGAGCGAATGGCCTCAGTTTCGCGGCCCCAATCGTGATGGTAAGAGCACTGAAATCGGTCTCCTGAAAAAATGGCCCGACGCAGGCCCCAAAATGCTCTGGTCAGCCAAAGGCCTCGGTACCGGCTTTTCGACCGTATCCATTGCAGGTGACACGATCTACACCACGGGCATGGTGGATAAAAAAGGCGTGCTGTTCGCGCTTGATATGAACGGCAAGCCCAAATGGGAAAGAACCTATGGGGACGAATGGGCTAGATCATCAGCCGGTGTTCGTGGCACTCCCACAATCGATGGTGACAGGGTCTACATTATCAGTGGTCTAGGCGAAGTCTTCTGCTATGACGCCAAGACCGGTGAGCCGAAATGGACCGTCGATGCGTTCACCGAGTTCGGTGGGAAATATGGCAGTTGGGGCATTGCTGAATCCCCCCTCATTGACGGCAACAATATCGTCTGTACGCCTGGTGGTAGCAAGGCCACCATGGTCGCCCTCAACAAGATGACCGGTGCTACTGTCTGGACCTGTTTGGTGGAAGATGAAAAGTCGTCCTATTGTTCGCCCATCCTCATAGAAAGGGGCTCCAACAAGATAATCGTGACCATGACCGACAATTATGTCCTTGGAGTCGACGCTACGACCGGAAAGCTTCTCTGGAAAGATTCCGAAAAAGAGCAGTTCGGGGGCGAAAATAAAGCGATCAATCCTGTGTCTCCGATTTATCACCACGGCAAAGTCTATGTCACAAGCGGCTATGACGATGGGGGTGCCATGCTTGCCTTGTCTGAAGACGGTACAAGTTTCACCAGGCAATGGGTCGATGAAACTCTCGACAATCACCACGGCGGTGTCGTCCTTGTGGACGGCCACATCTATGGTTCCAACTGGAATGGAAACGGCGACGGCTCATGGATCTGCCTCGATTGGAACACGGGCGAGGTCAGGTACGAAGATCACTGGAACAACAAGGGAGTCATCACCTATGCTGACGGCATGCTCTATTGCTACGAAGAAAAAAGCGGCAACATCGCACTGGTCAAGCCAACGCCCGAGAAATTTGATGTGGTGAGTTCCTTCAAGGTCGTACTGGGTGATGGCAAGCACTGGGCACATCCGGTCATCTGCGGCGGCGTACTCTACGTGCGCCACGGTGATGTTCTCATGGCCTATGATATCAAAGAAGGTTAAAGGGTACTGATCGCTACTTCAGTCGATTGAGGATGTCCCGCACGGCTTCGCGAATATCCGCCATCTGTTCGCGCAGATCGTTTATTTGCTCACGGAGTGATCCGTCTTCATCGTGCTCAACTTGCTCACTTGGCTCACCTGGCTCTCCCTCGCCGTGGCGCATCTCTCTGTCGCGCTGGCCCTCGGCACCCTGGTCGAGACGCCGCTCCAACCGGCTGGCCTCTTCGCGGAGTCTGTCCGCCTCATCGCCTCGGTCCTGGTGTTCTGCCTCTTCGGCCTGTTCACGAAGTCTGTGCATCTCGCGTTCCATACGTTCCATGTCCATGGCACGTTCACGTTCGTGAATCTCCCGTTCGAGACCTTCGGCTTCCTCGCGGAGTTCATCGAGTGCCCTCTCACGGCCCTCGCGCTCGGCCTCTTCCATGGCCTGTTCCAGTTCACGCATGCGGGCGTGCATTTTGCCCATCTCTGCCTGTTGCTCCCTGTCCTCGATACGGCCATGCAGTTCTTCTTCGAGCTGATCGGCACGTTCCCACAGATGCCTTGAGTCTTCGAGATGGCCCTCTCTTTCGGCCTGCTCTGACTGGGCCCGGAGTTCGCCGATCTCTCGATCCATGCGCTGCAGGTCCCGTTCTTCCTGTTCCTGCCTTCGGACATGCAGCATCTTTGCCATGCCTTCGGCCTTGGCCTGCAGGTCGTGGGCCTCATCAAGGTGCCCGTGTTCTCTGAGCTGCCGGGCCTCGGCAAAGAGTTGCTCCACCTTGATTTCAGTCTCAGCCATTTCAAGGGCCTGTTTACGTCTTGTCACTTCTGCGTGCATGGCAAGTTCCAGGCTGGCAGCCTCCGCTTGAAGGCGCTTGGCCATGGCCTCGTGTTCCATGGCTTGCACGCGCATTTGAGCGATGCGGGTGTTGGTCTCTTCGACCTCCTGCATGAGCCTGTATTTTTCCTGTTCGAGGTTCATGGGGTCTTCATTGCCAGCCAGGGCCAACACGCTGCCCAGCAATACCACAATGGCCATGTGTGTGATGGATGTTTTAAGCATAATCCTCGCCCCTTTCTGAAAGTGAGTATTTTATAGGGCTTTCCAATTGACATATCGGAGCGCCTCACTGCTCAAGGAGTGTGTCGAAGAATCCCGTCGTCGGCCCGAGAGTGAGCGGTTTTGTGACTGGCAAGGACGGCGAAGCAGGCGATATCGGTGCATATCGTCGATACAGCCGGACACAGTCCAGTCGCAAAACAAGCCGCTCGAAGCCAGATCGGATTCTCCGGCACGCTCCTACATCGACATATAAAGTGCCACACTTTGCCTGAAAATGCAAGGCCCCGGATTCCACCGGTACGCCGTGGTGGGGCGCGATTGAGAGGTCTCATCGGCTGTGATTTGACAAAAACAACGATTCAGAAAAAAATAATGCTTTTTCTATATCCCACACCATGCCAGAATCGTGTTATGGGTGAACCAGGGCACTTTGGCACGGATTCATTGGGTATTTGAGTCTATATGATAAAAGACGAATTGTTAAAACTCAGATTTGCATGCGGCAGTCAAACGGCCCTGGAAGACATGTACAAGCAATACCAGAACGATTTGCTGACCGTGGCCATGGCTCTTTTAAATAATACACATACGGCTGAAGACGTGCTGCACGACGTGTTCGTCAGGTTGGCTGGGTCCAGGCAGTCATTTCGACTCAGCGGAAATCTCAAGAGCTTTCTGATGACCTGTGTGGTCAATCGGGCTCGGGATGTCATGCGGCACAGACAGCGGTCAGAGACCTTTAAGGCGATCCAGGATCAGGGCGATGTGTGCGAACAGGGTCCTTATGATGAGGTCCGCTGCACGGAACAGTCTCAGCAGGTCAATCAGGCCCTGGCCCAGTTGCCCTATGAACAGCGTGAGGCCGTGATTCTGCACATCAAGGCAGACCTGTCCTTCAAAGAGATCGCCCGCAAGCAGCAGATTCCCTGGCGCACCGTGCAGGGACGCTATCGTTACGGACTGGATAAACTGCGAAGTATCTTAAATCACGAGATCGAATCATGACACCCAAACATAAAACCAGTGAGCTGATCAGACAGATGGAATTTCAACCCGGCCAGGCCATGCAGAATCGGATGATAAGCAGCATTCGGACGGCCCAGGCGCAGCAGCCATGCAGGCGTACGTCCCTGAAGGTCTATGCCCTGGCCGCAGCAGCGATCATCCTGGTCTTGATTTCGTTTGTCCTGAACACCCCCCGGAGACACAGTGCGCCAGGTATGCATCTTACGCTGACGCCCACGAATATGCTTTCCATGAGATCAATGCAGCTGGCCTTCCGCAACGACGGTTTGGATGGGCTGGAAGAACATTTAGATGCCTCCCTGACACAGGTTGGACCGCGGCCAACTGACATGTTGATGCAGGGGTTTTATGAAAATGTTGACCTGTAACGTAAAGGAAATGACAATGAAATCTCCACAAAAGAAACAGTTTGTTTTCGTCATGGCCACGCTCTTGATGATCGTCTCCACTGTGAGCGCATATCCCAAAGACCCGGAAAATGCGGCCCTGCTCTATTATCAGGCCTTTCTTTCGTTTCCCAAGGATCACGATCAAATCTCATTGGACGCGGTTGTTAACGGCACTGAGGATCCCAATGAAGCGGTGCGTACGTATATCGCAAAATGTCAGACTTCCATTAAACTGGCCCTGGCTGCCGCAGCGCTTGAGACTTGCGACTGGGGCATGCGATATTCGGAAGGGTTTGACGCGATCATGGCGCATTTGGGCCAGATGCGGTCGCTGAGTCGAGTCCTGGCGACTCAGGGCCAGATATTCATCCATGATGGCCAGATCCGTGAGGGCCTAAGATATTTTCTGGTCATGCGAAAGATGGCCTATCATACAGGTGACAATCTGATCATTTCTTACCTGGTGCGCGTGTCCATCAAGACCATGGCTGATCAATGTCTACGCCAGATTTTAAGCCATAGGTCTCTGGATCTGGAGACCCTGACCTGGCTCAAACAGCAACTGGTCACCGGCCCTGACCTGCCGGGGAATATCAACAGGGCCCTCAAGATTGAAGAAGAGATTGCTGTGGGTCAGATGTCCGTGGGCAAGGACCGGTTGGTGGCCATGTTGATCAGGGACAACCCCGATCTCAGCGTCGATCATCTGGCACGTTTGAAGTCCGTGGGGGAACCGTTCTATGCAGCCAACCGTGCCTACTATCAACAGCAGATGCAGCGCATGTTCGAACTGCTGGACAGCTCGGACTCCTATGCACAGAAACACCAGGGATTCGTGCAGTTGATCCAGCAGGTTCAAGCCGATTCCCAGCAAAAGGAAGAGGCGGTACTCACCGGTCTGCTCATGCCGGCCCTGCAGCGTCTCGTCACGGTTCAGACCAAGGCGTTCACAGAAGAAAACGTCCTGCGTAACGGCCTGGAGCTTTTTATCATCAAGGCCCGTACAGGGGCATTTCCCGATCGGCTCCCCAGTACTGCACCTCTGGACCAATTCAGCGGCAAGGCCTTTCAATACAGCAAAAGCAACAAGGGCTTCACGCTGAAATGCCAGGCCGAAGATCTGGACAAGAAGGCCGTGCATGAATATGCCTTCATGGCACAATAGGCTATTGACTCGTACCCCTGCATAGGTGAACCGATTAAGGCAGTCCTGGGTAGTTTTCGGCAACTATCCAGGATTGCTCTGTATAGCCGCTAATAAGAGAACGATCATGACAATAAAACGCAAATGGGTGTTTCTATTCATTCTAGCTCTATCGGCGATAGGCTCCACTGTCCTGATTGATTTCATTCGCATCTCGACATACAAGACTTGTCCTTTGAAGCCCGCCCATGCAATACAACTGAACCAGGATCAGATCTATTATGATTTGGCGAACGGCGCCAAGGATATCGACTGGAGCCGTTTGGCCGGCACACTTGAATTTATAAACAGCCAATATGATTGTTCTGACTTTCGCTTGGTCAATCTGATTCGAATTCTGTATGAATATGGAGATCGAATTCCTGACGCAACACGATCCGAGATTGACAAGACGCTGCTTGGATTCAGATATTGGTGGGATGAGCCAGGCGAGAATTCGATGTGCTATTGGAGTGAAAATCATCAGATCCTCTTTGCATCAGCGGAATACCTGGTCGGGCAGAAGTACCGGGACACGGTCTTTACAAACAGTGGTCTCACCGGCACATCGCACATGATCAAGGCCAGAAAGAGGATCTTGGACTGGCTGGAAATGCGATGGAAACATGGATTTACCGAATTCTATTCCGGCGTGTATTACAAGGAAGACATTGGGGGCCTGATCAACCTGATTGATTTTGCACACGACCAGGAACTGATCACAAAGGCCCAGATCATCATGGATATGCTCTTCTATGATGTTGCGACACAGAACATCAATACGATGTTTGTGTCGGTCAGCGGGCGCGCCTATGAGGGAAATCGCAAAGGAGGGCCTGGGGCCACGTTGGGCGGGCTGACCGAGTATTACTGGGGCAGCGGGAAAAGAATCGGCCCCGGTCTGATGTACGGCATGATGACCACTCGGATCTATGCCCTGCCCCCAGTGCTGAAAGACATGGCGTTGGACACCGGGCCTGTGGTCATCAAACAACACAACGGTCTCGACATTTCAGACTTGAAGCCAGAAGGGTATTTTGGCACGGACGACAGGAGTATGATGATGCAGTGGGGCATGGAGGCGTTTTCAAATCCTGAGGTGGTTCGAAATTCCCTGGCCCTTGTTCGAAAGAACCGGATGTTTTCCAATCGCTTTCTCGCTGGTTTCAAGAGGCTGGATTTTACCCTGCTGAGATTCCTGCCTCTGGAACCCGCGATCGTACGCCTCCTCAATCCCCAGAGCCATGGCGTGGCCATTCAAGCAGGCAATACCTATACCTATAAAACAGAGGCGTACTCCCTGTATTCCGTACAAGATTATCACCCCGGCACCTATGGGGATCAGCATCATGTGGCCGGTATGAATGTGGGCAATGCATTCAGCGTGTTCCACACGCATCCTGCCATAGAGAAGGGTCTGCCCAGGCAGTCTCCCAACTACTGGGTCGGCTACGGGCACCTGCCGCACGTGGCTCAGGATCGCAATGTGAGCCTTGCCATCTACAGACTCCCCCCCAAAAAAGGCCTCATGGAAGAGGCCCTGTTGGATTATACGCATGCCTACTTCCCTGAAGAAAAATTTGACCGAATTTTAGTGACTGAAAACTATGCCATGGGCAAAAAGGGCAACACCTATTGTGCCTTCATTGGCAGACATCCCTTGTCTTTCAGAGAGGGGACCACGGACAATCTCATTCAAGAAGGAAAACAAACCTACTGGATCACAGAGGCAGGTTCGCAGCGAGAAGACCAATCCTTTGATGCCTTTTGTCAAAGGATTCTCGCTAATGAAGTGACATTTGATCCTGCAACGTTGATGTTAACTTACCTTTCAAACGGCAAGACGTACCAACTACAATTCAATGCTGATTTTGTGGTCAATGGTGAACGTGTTAATCCGAACTATAATCGCTATGACTCACCGTACTGTCATGCAGGAAGGAAAGCAGACTCTATCCAGTATCGGTTCAATGGAAAGTTCTTGAGTCTGGACTTCTACCGCATGAAAAGAAAGTTTGAGTGATATTTTTCTGCTGACTGCCTACCGAAAACCACAGGGCTTAGTGAAAAGCCCTGTTATTACCTTCCCCCCCGGGATGCCCCCCGACTCCGGTTGCGTCTGCGACCGGGCGGGTTTCCTCTACCGCCCCGGCCACTTCTCGGCTCTCTCGGTTCAGCGGGCCTTGGCCTGGGTGCTCTCATGGCCTTTAGCTTGTCTGCCGGGATGGGCACAAGCAGATCTTCCTCGGGCATGCGGCAGGGCAGGTCGCGCCCGATGTATTTTTCAATGTCGGGGATACCGTAGGAGTCGTCATCACAGGCAAACGACACGGCTGTGCCCTTGACACCGGCCCTGCCTGTTCGGCCGATGCGGTGGACATAATCTTCCGGGTCATAGGGGAAATGATAATTGACGACCAGGCCGATGTCCTTGACATGCAGGCCGCGTCCCGCCACGTCCGTGGCCACCAGGACCTTGAGTTTGCCTTCCTTGAAATCGCTGAGGATTTTGAGTCGCTTTTTCTGAGCCACGGCCCCGGACAGCATTTCACTGTCAATGCCAAGTCGGTGAAGACGCTGGTCCAGGCGATCTGTGGTGTCGCGGCGATTACAGAAGATCAGCACGCGTTCTTCTTTGTAACGCTGGAGAAGATTGTAGAGAATCCTGAACTTGTCCGTGGCCCGCGTGATGTAGATCACCTGGTCTACCGTGTCGACTGTGACCTGCTCCGGTTCAATCTCGCAGACCATGGGGTCGGGCATCCACTGAGACGCCAGACGCAGGACGTCGGTGGTGAGCGTGGCACTGTAGAGCATGGTCCGGCGTTTATGTTTGGGCGGTGTCCTGCTGATGATCCGTTTGACATCCGGGATGAACCCCATGTCCAGCATGCGGTCGGCTTCGTCAATGATCAATGTCTCGACCTGGTCCAGGTGGATAAGACGCTGCTGCATGAAGTCCAGCAGCCGTCCGGGTGTGGCCACGATCAGATCGACCGGCCTCTCGAGCAGCTGGGTGCGTTGCTGGCCGGCATGCATGCCGCCATACACTGCCATACTGTTAAAGCGACAGTATTTTCCCAGCTTGGCTGCGTCATCCTCAATCTGAATGACGAGTTCCCGTGTGGGGGCCAACACCAGGGCGCGGGGCGTGCCCAGGGGGCGACCCTCCGGCGCCATCGGTTTTTTCAGGAAGCGGCTGAATGCGGCGATCAGGAAGGCGGCTGTTTTGCCTGTCCCGGTCTGGGCACGGCCTGCAATGTTGTGCCCGGAGTGGATATGCTTGAGCGTCATCGCCTGAATGGGTGTGCAGTACTGAAAACCGAGGTCTGCTATGGCGTGCATGATGGCATCCGGCAGGCCAAGATCATGGAATCGTGTCAGGTCCGGATCTTCAGGGACTTCAAACTCATCCAGGCTCCAGTCCGTGTCATGTGTGGCCACAGGGGGTGTTTCAGAGCTGGTTTCAGAGGATGTTTCAGACCCCTGGGATTTGCGTTTGCGCACACGGCGTCGTCTCTTTTTTTTGGGTGTTGCCTGCGAATCGGTCACCTCTGAGGCGCCCGGCATTTGTTCTTCTGGTTGTTCACTTGTTTCTTGATTATCTTCTATCATAGAACGCTATTGTCTTATAGAATGGTCTAATTAGCGAGAAAATAATCTGACCTTCGTGCCTGGGGATGGATATTTTCATGTGATTTGACCGTGAATTCTGCAGAAAATTAGTCATTGCATTCCCGTGACAGCGACTTAAAATGAGATTCAAAAATGTTTTTGATGGATATGATTGAGTGATGCTGGATTTCGAAACGAGAGTCATGACCGTGCAACAGGGCACCGCGGGACTCAGGAAAAACCTGGTCAAGCAAGTCTTGTCTGAGTATCTCAAGGTGATCTTGTCAGGCGATGCGACACGTCCGGATCACCATGCCTCAGCAGTGACGCGTGCCCAGGCCCTTTTGAAAAAAAGGCTTTTCAGTCCTGATTGCCTGGTCTTTCTGGACAACAAACAGGCCAAAGACCCGCGTTGGCTCAATGCCCTGGCCCTGGCCTTTGATGCCGTGTCCGTGCCCCTGGCCATCTCAATCCCGGTGTCAAAGACCGGGCCGCGTATGATCCCTGTGGCATTGGCCGGATTGGTCGGTGGCGGGATTGGCATGATGATCTTCACGCCCCTGGCCAGACTCGCCCTGGACATGCGGGATCTGGGACTGGCCCTGGGCGGGCCGTTGGGGGCATTTCTTGCGGTGGTGCTCTACTGGCGCGTATCAGGGGTGCGATTGTTTCAGTGGCTGACCGGCAAGTCGTCAACGGCGTCTATTGATGCCGGCCAGCAGCAGGCTGTCGCGCGTCTGGCCATAGAGCAATGGCTCGAACTCTCTCTGGTCGTCCTGACCCTGTTGTGTGATACGGCCTCCGGCCAGGCCTGGGCCCATGGGGAGTCCCACAATATTCTGCGCCAACTCAGCCGCAAGATCTATGCCCTGCATCACGTGTCACAAGACAGTCTGGCCGTGTGTGCAGACGAGGTCATCCAGGCGGCACGCAACCTGGGCTTTGAAGGTCTGGACGGGCAGCCTGAATTCATGGCATCCACGCAGGCCGCCAGTGACACAATGGTCTGGCATGCCGGTTTGGCCGGGCAGTATGAGCCGTTTGGTCACCTGGCAGACGGTGATCCCGTACGTATCGAACGCAAACCCGTGGTTCTGGATGGCAAGGTCATGGAACGCGGACTCGTCAGAAAGGTACGCAAATAGCCCATGAATGAACAGGCCAACACCATTGCCGTGGACTTCGGTACCACAAACTCCTACTTCTGCAAGTGTCCCACGGATCAATTGTCTCCAGTGGGCGTGGATTTCGGCTCCGGACGGGACGGCATGCCCACGGCGATTTTATACAGGGAGGGCAAATCTCCGCTCATCGGTCACTGGGCCCTGCACGAATATGGTGAAGCCACACCCAAAGAACGCAGCACCTATCAGCTGCGAACCCAGTTCAAGCCGGACATTGCCGCCGGAGGCAATGCCGCACGCCACGCAGAAGACTTCCTGCGGGCCGTGCTGGCAGAAGCGGAAAAACAGCACATTGCCCTGACCCCGGATGCCAGCCAGGTCATCTTCGGTGTGCCCAGTGAATCCGGTCCTGAATTCAAGCAGGCCCTGACCCGCATTGCCGAGGCCACAGGGTTTGGCGCGATTCGCACAGTGGACGAGCCCAAGGGGGCCTTGCTCTATCACCTGTGGCACAAAGACTTCTCTCCGAGCGAGGCCCAGCAGGGCGTGCTCGTGATCGATTTTGGCGGGGGCACCTGTGACTTTGCACTCATGCGCAACCTGGAGGTCCTCCATTCCTGGGGTGACATGGAGCTGGGCGGACGCCTGTTTGATGATCTGTTCTACCAGTGGTTCGTGTCGCAGAATGCGCAGGCTGCGGCGGCCATTGAACAGGCCGGAGATTTCTACTATGTGTATGCATACCTGTGCCGCGAGGCCAAGGAGTTTTTCTCCCTGACCATGGCCAGGGATCGTGATGAGACTGTGAACAAATCCATTGGCCGTTACGGCACCCTGAGGCAGATGACCTGGCGGGCCTTTCAAGAGCGAGCCAGTGTGTATCAACCGAGTGAGGCCTTGACGCGCTATCTGGATGAGGCGGGCATCAAGATCGATCGTTTGAGCCAGGGTCGGACCATGGATCTGATCGGCTGGTTCAAGACCTGCCTGACACAGGGCCTGGCCTCTCTGGATCAGAGCAAATCGCCCATTGGGCGTGTGATCCTGGCCGGAGGCAGCAGTCAGTGGCCGTTCGTGTTCGATACGATCACTGAGATCCTTGGATGCAAAGGGGCTCACTTGATGCGAAGTGACAGACCCTATGCCGCGATTTCTGAAGGTCTGGCCATTTTGCCGGCCTTGCAGCAGTCTTTTAATACCGTGCGTACAAATCTCAGACGGGACTTACCTGTCTTCTGCGACCAGCGTATCGGCCCTCTGATTGAAAAGGTCACAGAGACCTATGCCGCCGAGATTGCCGCGGATGTCACCATCGAGCTGTTTGACGCGAAGATTCGTCCGGTGCTGGAAGATTTCAGGAAGCAGGGGGGCACGGTGGCCTCGCTCAAGCAGCGGACCGCCCTGGATGTGGACGCCTTCGATGCCCAACTCAAGGCCATTGTGGCACAGCGTGGTGACCTGCTCAAGACCGGCCTGACAGACAGGGTCAAGGCGGAGTTTGCCCAGTGGTTGGCGTCCTACAATCTCAGCGTGCCTGAAGCCTCCCTGTCTCAAGGTCAGGGTTTTTCTGTGGACGATCATCTGCTCGAGCGGCACATGCCGGATCTATACGGCGATCTGGTGGAGACCGTGGGCTGGTTTGTGGTGACCGTGGCTGCAGGCATTGGCGGGTCGATCAGCGGCGGCGGTGGTTTGACTTTAATCGTCGCAGGTCCCATCGGGTGGCTGATCGGCGCGATTCTCGCAGGCATTGCCGCGGTGCTGGCCGTGAGCTACGGCAAGACGCGGGCCAAGCAACTGGCCGAGACCTGGACCACCCCGGCCTGGGTGGCCAAACGAGTGCTCACAGATGCCAAGATCGCCAGGGCCAGGGAGCGGTTTCGCACCCAGATCAACGATCAACTCCGCGGCCAGTGCACCACACTGCATCAGGCATTCCAAAAACGTATTGCAGACATTGCGGAACAGCAGATTGAAGCGCTCTCTGAAGTGACACAGTTATGACAGGGCTTTTGAAAAAGCCCCGTGGTTTTCAGTTTTCAGTAGGCAGTTTTCGGAAAAACGTGGTTTTGATGCTTTATACTGCCTTCTGCAAAATGTATACTTGACGTCTGCAAAACTTCAAACAATAACTTTCAGGAGGTTCGTATGATTAACAAAGAGTTTCATGTTTCACGCCGACGGTTTCTGGCTTCCACCGGACTGTTTGCAGCCGCGTCCACACTGCCGTCCTGGTTTGTGCGCGAGTGCGAAGCGCAGCAGGCATCGGCTCCCGTGCGGGAGGATCTGCGTATCGGGTTGGTCGGCTGCGGCGGTCAGGGCACGGGTGATGCCCGAAATGCCTCGCGATACGGCAAGGTCGTGGCTGTGTGTGACGTGGATGCCAGCCATGTGGCCAATGCCCAGAAGACCTTTCCTGGCGCCGCAGGGTACTCAGATTTTCGAACCCTCCTGGAACGCAAGGACGTGGACGTCGTGATCTGCGGTACCGTGGACCACTGGCACACCCTGGTGGCCATGGCTGCCATGAAGGCCGGCAAGGACATCTATTGCGAGAAGCCCATGACCCTCACCATTGATGAGGGCAAGCACCTGGTCGAAGTGCAAAAGCAAACGGGTCGCATTCTCCAGGTCGGCACGCAGCAGCGCAGCGAACGCTATTTTCGCCTCGCCGTGGATCTGGTGCGCAATAACCGCATCGGCACCTTGAAGGAGGTCAATGTCTGGCTGCCTGCCGGACTGCGTGACGGACCATTCAAGACCTCGGCCGTGCCCGAAGGCTTTGATTATGATTTCTGGCAGGGCCAATGTCCCGCCGTGCCCTATGTCAAGGAACGCACACACTTCAGTTTCCGCTACTGGTGGGATTATTCCGGGGGGACCATGACGGACTGGGGTGCGCACCACAATGACATTGCACTCTGGGCCCTGAACATGGACGACTCCGGCCCCATCAGTGCAGAGGGCAAGTCCCTGATCGACATGATTCCCGGAGGCTATACGGCTGCCAGTCAGTATGACCTGAAGTATACCTATGCCAATGGCGTGATCCACACCTGTCACAGCACCACGGCCAGTGCATGGCACGGCGGTGTGATTGATAAGGATCGTCAGCAGCACGGCATCAAGTTCGTGGGTACGGACGGCTGGATCTGGGTGACTCGCGGTCTGATCGATGCCAGCGACCGACAGCTGCTGACGGACAAGCTGCCTGACAGCGCGCCGCGCGTGTATGTGAGCAACAACCACATGGGCAATTTCATCGACTGTGTCAAGACACGCCAGCAGCCGATCTGCCCTGTGGGCGTGGGCCATCGCTCCGCCAGTATGTCCCACCTCGGTGTGCTCGCCGTGCGCCTGGGACGCAAGCTCAACTGGGATCCGGTCAAGGAGCAGTTCGTCAATGACCCCGAAGCCACACGCTACATCAAGCGTGACATGCGTGCGCCGTATGACTACAGCATGATTTAGACGCTCTAACAAAATCGTCGCGTCGGCCCGAGGCTGCGCGAAGCGGTCAGATGCAAGGCGGCCGAAACAGGCGATATTTTCTATCGTCGATGCAGGCCAACGCAGCAGATGGCTGCTGCAGCCAGCCGAAGCCAGCAGGGTTTTATTAGAGGGTCTAGGGAGGTTCGTATGATTAACAAAGAGTTTTATGTTTCACGTCGCCGTTTTCTGGCTTCCACCGGTATTCTGGCAGCCACTTCTTCGTTACCATCCTGGTTTGTGCGCGAGTGTGCTGCACAGGAGGGGCCCGCACCCGTGCAGGAGGATCTCCGTCTGGGTCTGATCGGCTGCGGCGGCCAGGGGACCGGTGATGCCCGAAATGCCTCACGATTCGGCAAAGTCGTGGCTGTGTGTGACGTGGATGCCAGTCATGTGGCCAATGCCCGGAAGACGTTTCCTGGCGCCGCAGGCTATTCAGATTTCCGAAAGCTGCTGGAACGCAAGGATGTGGACGCCGTGATCTGCGGTACCGTGGACCACTGGCACACCCTGGTGGCCATGGCTGCCATGAAGGCAGGCAAGGACATCTACTGCGAGAAGCCCATGACACTCACCATTGACGAGGGCAAACACCTCGTTAAAGTGCAGCAAGAGACGCAGCGCATCCTCCAGGTCGGTACCCAGCAGCGCAGCGAACGCTATTTTCGGCTCGCTGTGGACCTGGTACGAAATAAGCGCATCGGTACCTTGAAACAGGTCGATGTGTGGCTGCCTGCTGGCATGCGTCAAGGGCCGTTTCAGACCTCTGATGTGCCGGCGGGCTTTGACTATGATTTCTGGATGGGCTCCACGCCCAAGACCCCCTATGTCAAGGAACGCACCCACAGAACATTTCGCTACTGGTGGGATTATTCCGGCGGCACCATGACGGACTGGGGTGCGCACCACAATGACATTGCGTTGTGGGCCCTGGATATGGATGACTCGGGTCCTGTCAGTGCCGAGGGCAAGCCCCTGATCGACATGATCCCTGGAGGCTATACGGCGGCCAGTGAGTATGACTTGAAGTACACCTATGCCAATGGCGTGATCCACAACTGCAAGAGCACCACCGCGACTTCACCTTTTGGCGCGGTCTTGGATCGTAATGGTCAGCAGCACGGCATCAAGTTCATCGGCACAGACGGCTGGATCTGGGTGACACGCGGCATGATTGATGCCAGTGATCGACAACTGCTCACTGACAAGCTGCCCGACAGTGCGCCCCGTGTGTACATGAGCAGTGACCACATGGGCAATTTCATTGACTGTGTCAAGACGCGCAAACAACCGATCTGCCCGGCGAGTGTGGGCCATCGGTCCGCCAGTATGTCCCACCTCGGCGTGCTGGCCGTGCGTCTGGGACGCAAGCTCAACTGGGACCCGGTCAAGGAACAGTTCGTCAATGACCCCGAGGCCACGCGCTACATCAAGCGTGACATGCGTGCCCCGTACGACTACAGTATGGTTTAGCAGGCCTTTTGCGAAAAGCCCTGTGGTGTTCAGTTTTTAGTTTTTAGCCGCAACAAGACGCGCAGACCAACGCACCCCAGACAGTGCTGGAGATTCCCAGCGTTGTCTGGGGTGCTTTTGTTGTGGATCAAACCGTGGTGATGGACCGCTGCGCTGTGAGAAGCAAGAAGGCCGGAAGATCAGACCGTGTGACGGTGTGACTGTCACGCGGTCACACGGTTGTACCGTCATACCGGTTTTCACACTTCACACCTTAATGCAGCACCCGAGTCGACGCCACGATCTCCCCTTTGTGCTCGCAATCGTTTTTTTGTCTCGCGCAAAGGCGCAAAGAACGCACAGAAACCAACAACTGGTAACCAGCAACTAACCACTATCCGACAGGAAGATTGGAAGGCGTTAGCGAAGGTGTGAGGGTCTTCTGGATTTGCATGGTTGTGTTCAGAGCGTGTCTTGCGGAGCTGCCACCCCATGAGTTTTCTTGACAAAATATTGACATAAAACCACTTACGTGTCCATAATGACAATGACATTGTTTGACATCTTCGAGGAAGGTATTAGGTGGCCTGTTTCCCTAATAGCATTCGGGAAACACGTGACCCAATGCCAAAGATGGAGAAACGGATAGGCCGAGATCACATTTGGCTATTGACGTGAAATGAGATCCTCCAGAGGAATATGAAATGAATACAGATGATGATCGTATCCATGTCTCAGGCATAGACATTGAGTGGGATGCTAACGTTGGTGGGTGCAAGTTTGAGAACCTACCCGTGGCAATGATGTGGATTGATACCACGCTGGCAGGTCTCTTTTCTGCAGTCCAATCAATGGTAGGCACTCAACGGTCTGTTCTTGCTTTGCAGAGCGAAGGACGCAAAAGTGTCGATGAAGACTGGAAGGTCATTTCGCAATTTCCGGATTTCCATGATGGATTCAAGGCGATAGCAAATATTGCGGCTGTCGCCGGATGGGGCAGATGGCAATTGGTATTCCTTGATATGGAGAAACAAGAGGCCTGTTTCAGGATGAGTAATGTATGGGAAGCAACCTATCAAAAGGCGTTAGGGGTCTGCTGGGGAAGCGGATTTCTGGCGGGCAAGGTGGCGGGATACTGCACAAAACTGTTTAAGACAAATTGCTGGGCTGAGCAGACCGCCTATATCGCCAGGGGAGATTCATTCGATGAATTTGTGGTGAAACCTTCAACTCGTTCCATCGAAATTGAGATGGAGAGCCTGCTGGCCACCGATGAAGCGACACGGGCAGACATGGCTGTCGCGTTACGAAAGCTTGAGAAAGAAGTGGCGGAGCGTAAACATACTGAGGAGATGCTGAGAGAAAGTGAACAGCGGATACAGTCAATAATTAATAACACTGATGCAGGTTATTATTTCTTGGGGAAAAACGGACTATTTCTGGATGTGAATGAAGCGTGGTTGAAGTTACATGGATATTCATCTAAAGATGAGGTATTGGGAAAACACTTTTCTTTTACCCAACTTGTTCATGACTTGAGTAAGGCCACACAAAATGTTGAATTCGTATTGCAGGGCAATTCGATTCCATTTGGAGAGTTTACACGGAAATATAAAGACGGTGCTGTCGGGTACCACACATTCTCGGCAAATCCCGTTATCAAGGATGGACAAGTGATTGGGTTGGAAGGTTTCATCATTGATGTGACGGAGAAGAAGCAATTTGAAAAACACCTTTTGCAGGCGCAAAAGGTTGAGGCTATTGGGGCATTAGCAGGCGGCATTGCACACGATTTCAACAATATGCTTAGTGTGATTACCGGTAACATTTCATACGCACTCTCATTGGTAGATAAAACTTCTGAACTTAAGGATGTACTGTCAGATGTGCAAGAAGGGGCAAGACAGGCCCAGCACCTCACCCATCAGTTGCTCACCTTTGCCAAAGGCGGTGAACCGATCAAGAAGTCACATGATATAAATGAACTTATTGAAAAGTCAGCCCAATTCGTTACGAGCGGTGCCAAATCACAATGCTATCTCAAACTGGCCGATGATTCATGGACGGTTGAAATTGACTCCAGTCAAATCACCCAAGTCATGAGCAACATGATCATTAATGCCAATCAAGCCATGCCAGAGGGGGGATCTGTCACCATTCAAACCGAGAACGTGCACGTAGAAACGGATGCACATTTACATCTGCCTGCAGGAAAATACGTTAAGATTTCAATTCAAGATCAAGGGATTGGTATCCAGGATAAGCACCTCGCCAACATTTTCGACCCCTATTTTACGACAAAAGAAGAAGGGAGCGGTCTCGGACTCGCAACCGCGTATTCAATCATTAAAAGACATGACGGCTACATTACAGTAAATTCTGAAGTTGGAGGAGGAACGGTTTTCTACATCTATTTGCCAGCGTCCGACATAGATGTTTGTGACTCTGACAAAATGCCGGAACCACAACACATCGGCCAAGGGAATATTCTCATTATGGATGATCAGGAGTCCATTTTGAGGATGATTGGTAGAATGTTGAACCAAATGGGATATAAAACTACATTGGCTTCAAATGGTTCTGAAGCAATTGAAAAGTATCGTGAGGCTTATGCCTCTCAGAGGCCATTTAATCTGGTCATACTGGATCTCACAGTTCCAGGAGGCATGGGAGGTGCTAAAACAATTTCCGGACTGTTAAAAATTGACCCAAGGGTAAAAGCCGTGGTTTCAAGCGGGTATTCGAATGATCCTATTATGTCCAATTATAAGGATCATGGATTTTGCGCTGTTATACCAAAGCCATATTCCAGGAGCCAATTGGCAGAGGTTTTGAAGGGTGTTTTCGAAACAGCGGAATGATCTTCGAAACAAGATATCTGTAAAAGGAAAGACCCTAAGTCCTCTTGGACTGAGCCTATGTCTCAATGAAGATTATATCCAGCAACAAAACGGATTACATGAAACAACATGGAGAGTTTTTGCCCTCTTCCGCCTATTGTGGTAGAATTCAGCTTATTCTACTGATTATATGGAGGAACAAAAGATGAATAAAAAGAGACACATGATCATGCCTTTTGCAGTTGACTTTGTTCTGATGCTGACTCTGATGGGCTCCAGTGTCAGAGCAGATCTGATCTCATTCTATGATTTTGAAGGCCCCAATCCATTTGCGGACAAGGTCAGCGGGGTGACTGGAACTGTAGGCGCCAATGTCACCCTGGAATCCGGGACGCCTCTCGGAAACGCGGCCATGTTTCCTGACGGCGCCAGGGTGGACAATGATATTCTTGTGGCTCAGAGTGATGCACCCGTGATTGGTTTGAGTGATTTCACCTGCATGGCCTGGGTTCGGCGAGCCACCGTAACCACGGAGGCTGATGGGATCTGCGACATGGTCGCCAATACCAACGAAGGCGGTTTTCAGCTGCTGCTCGTGGCAGATTTCCGCCTTGGTGTGGGCGGCCCCGGCAATCAATGGATGCTCACGCAGTCCGTCACTCAAGTACCTCAGGATATGGAATGGCATCACTATGCTGTCTCTGTAGACCGTGACAATCCAGCGGGACTCTCAATGTATATCGATGGCGGTTTGGATAGTGCAACCGATCCAACAGGATATGCGTCTGTGTCTATCGCAGCCAACCAGGACTATCAAATTGGTTCGATGAACAACAACAATCTAAATGGTCTGCTTGATGAGCTGGCGTTTTTTAACACCGCACTTACGGCGCAGGAGATTCGAAGGGCCATGAAGGGTATTGGGACGCCCCCGGAATTGGCCAGGGATCCCAATCCTGATGATGCAGTGACCGATGTACCGCGGGATGCTGCCCTGAGTTGGAAACCCGGCCAGTCTGCCGTCAAACACGATGTCTATCTCGGATCGAGTTTTGAAGACGTCAACACGGCCGCTGTGCCGACTGCCGCCGGCCTGAACGAAAGTTCGTTTGATCCCGGGCGTCTTGATTTTGGGGCAGCCTATTACTGGCGCGTCGATGAAGTCAATGGCGCACCGGACAACACGGTCTTTAAAGGGGATGTCTGGAGTTTCACGGTTGAGCCTTATGCCATCATGATTCCCGTGGATGTGAACCATGTCACTGCGTCGAGTTCTACAGAGGTGAATCCACCCAGCCTGACTGTGGATGGGTCCGGTCTTGACGGTAGCACCCATTCCTCAAACAGCGATGCCATGTGGCTCAGTGCTGCCACGGACTTGTCGCCGTGGGTGATGTATGAGTTCGACACCGTCCAGAAACTCGACAAGATGCTGATCTGGAATTCCAACGGCCCTTCTGAAGGATTCATTGGGTGGGGCATCAAGGACGTCACCATTGAATGCTCAATCGATGGTGCGGATTGGACGGTCATTTCCCAATCCAGTCAAGTCGCCCGAGCCCCTGGTCAGCCCACTTATGATGCGCCCCAGGCCCTTGACCTCGGTCTGGCCCTGGCCAAGTATGTGAGGATCAATATCCTGAGCAACTGGGGCGGCCTGCTCAAGCAATACGGTGTGTCTGAAGTCCGGTTCTACGGGCTTCCCGTGTATGCACGCACGCCGGATCCGGCCTCCGGGTCTGCGGACGTCCTCCCTGATGCGGTCCTTGGGTGGCGTGTGGGACGCGAAGCCGATCAGCATACCATCACCCTGAGTGCCGATGCCGAGGCCGTGGCCAGTGGGGCAGCGTCCTCTCTTCAATCCAACACCAACAGCGTGGCGCTCGATTTGTTTGGTGCCCAGTTGGGTGAGACCTATTACTGGCGCGTGGATGAAGTCAACGAGGCAGAGGCCATGTCCGTGTGGCAAGGTTCTGTGTGGAGTTTGAGTACAGCCACCTTCCTGGTCGTGGATGATTTCGAGAGCTACGGCAATCTCAGTCCGGACCGTCCGTTCCAGACGTGGCTCGACGGCTATGGCTATTCAGCCGATGAGTTCTTCCCTGTAGACTATGCTGGCAATGGTACAGACGCCGGCATAGGCCATGACATCTGGAGTCCAGGCAGCCCATACTTTAACGGTTCCATCATGGAAACCGGTAATACCATGGCTGGAAGCAGTCAGTCCATGCCGTTCTATTACCGCAATACCGGCGGCACGGCCTCAGAGACCCAGCGCACCTTTACTGTCCCGCAAGACTGGACAGCCGGGGGTGCTGCAACACTGTCTGTCGCTTTCAGCGGCCAGGCCGGCAACACAGGCACTCTGTATGTCAAGATCAACGACACCAAGGTCACGTATGACGGTGACCCCGCGAATCTGGCCTTGACCGTGTGGCAGGCGTGGAACATCGATCTGGCTGCCGTCAACACGAACTTCCAGAATGTCACCAAGCTCGCCATAGGTGTGGAGGGGTCTGGTGCAGCCGGCATGCTCTTGATTGACGATATCAGACTGCATCCCACCGCCGGTCAGAAGATCACGCCGGTGGATCCGGGAACCGTAAATCTGGTGGGTGCCTGGAGTCTTGACGAGGGCAGCGGGTCGACTGCAGGGGACAGCTCCGGCCACGGACACACCGGGACCATTGTGGATGCCGTGTGGGATCAAGGCAAGCTGGGCTCTGCGCTGCTGTTCGGTGAGACGGGCTATGTAGACACCGGGTTTGAAGGGGTGGCCGGGACTGCGTCGCGAACCTCCTGCGCGTGGATCAAGACCACAGAAACCGACCGTACCATAGTGTCATGGGGTCTCGACACTGTCAGTAGAAAATGGAGAATACGTCTTGACACCACAGGCGGCCTGCGCATCGAGATCAACGGTGCCTATCACTATGGCAAGACGTATCTGGCTGACGATGAATGGCATCATACCGCCGTGGTGCTGGAAGATGACGGCACACCCGACTGCTCCGAGACGCGGCTCTATGTGGACGGCCTCCCGGAAACCACGGCGGCCGTCACCAGCACGGCAGTGGATACGGATCCCACCGGTGTGTTCAGAATCGGGATGGCCACCTACGACACCGTGGGCTTCATTGGCCTGATCGACGAAGTGCGTCTCTATGATCGAGCCCTGTCGGACGGCGAGGTGCTGAGCCTGGCGGGCAGGACCAGGCCGATTGACAAACCATTTTAGTGAAAAGGAGAACAAGATGAATAAAGATAGCAAGTGCCCGGTAACGGGCAGTACCAGCAAACAAATAGCCGGTGGCGGCACGTCGAACCGAGATTGGTGGCCGAACCGGTTGAATCTTCACATTCTGCACCAGCATTCTTCCAAGTCCAATCCGATGGGCGAGCATTTTGACTACGCTGAAGAATTCAAAAAGCTTGATCTGGCCGCCGTGAAGAAGGATCTGTACGCATTAATGACTGATTCGCAGGACTGGTGGCCAGCGGACTGGGGCCACTACGGCGGCCTGTTTATCCGGATGGCATGGCATAGCGCGGGCACATACCGTATTGGTGATGGTCGTGGAGGTGCCGGGTCCGGCAGTCAGCGCCTCGCGCCTCTCAACAGTTGGCCTGACAACGTTAACCTCGATAAGGCACGCCGACTGCTCTGGCCGATCAAGCAAAAATACGGCAAGAAGATCTCCTGGGCTGATCTGATGATTCTCGCCGGCAACTGCGCTCTGGAGTCGATGGGCTTTCAGACCTTTGGTTTTGCCGGTGGGCGCGAGGACGTTTGGGAACCGGAAGAGGACATCTACTGGGGATCCGAGGACAAGTGGCTGGGTGACAATCGCTACAGCGGCAAACGGGATTTGGATAATCCTCTTGCCGCCGTACAGATGGGCCTGATCTATGTGAACCCGGAAGGCCCGAACGGCAAACCGGATCCGGTTGCCTCCGGCCGTGACGTTCGAGAGACCTTTGCACGCATGGCCATGAACGACGAAGAGACCGTCGCGCTCGTGGCCGGCGGCCACACGTTCGGCAAGTGTCACGGCGCCGGGTCTGCGTCGCATGTGGGTCCTGAACCTGAAGCCGCCCCCATTGAAGAGCAGGGGCTCGGCTGGACGAGCAGCTTCGGCAGCGGGAAAGGCGGCGATGCGATCGGCAGCGGCATCGAAGGCGCCTGGAAGCCGAACCCGACCGAATGGGACATGGGCTATTTGATGGTCATGTTCAAATACGAGTGGGAACTGGTCAAGAGCCCGGCTGGCGCGCATCAGTGGCTGGCCAAGGACGTCGCCGATGAGGACATGGTGGTGGACGCACACGACCCGTCAAAAAAGAACCGGCCGATGATGACCACCGCGGACCTCTCCCTTCGTTACGATCCGATCTACGAGCCGATCGCGCGGCGCTACCTGCAGAATCCCGAGACATTCGCTGACGCATTCGCCAGGGCGTGGTACAAACTGACCCACCGAGACATGGGCCCGCGCTCACGCTATCTCGGCCCGGAGGTCCCGACAGAAGACCTGATCTGGCAAGACCCGGTGCCCGCAGTCGATCATGAGTTGATCGACGCGCAGGACATGGCAGACCTCAAGGGAAAGATCCTGGCTTCCGGACTGTCTGTTTCCCAACTGGTCTCAACCGCCTGGGCGTCAGCATCTACGTTCCGTGGTTCCGACAAGCGCGGCGGTGCGAACGGGGCGCGTATTCGCCTCGCCCCGCAGAAGGATTGGGCCGTCAACCAGCCGGCTCAATTGAAGACTGTGCTGGAGACCCTCGAGGGAATCCAAAAGGCATTCAACAGTGCCCAGTCAGGAGGAAAGAAGGTTTCTCTCGCAGATTTGATTGTCCTGGGCGGATGCGCGGGTGTGGAGCTGGCGGCAAAGAATGCCGGTCACGTTGTGACAGTACCCTTTTCGCCGGGACGCACTGATGCTTCTCAGCAGCACACCGATGTAGGTTCGTTCGCAGTACTTGAGCCGGTGGCCGACGGATTCCGCAACTATCTCAAAGCGAAATATGCCGTCAAGGCAGAGGAACTGTTGGTTGATCGTGCGCAACTGCTGACACTGACCGCCCCTGAGATGACGGTTCTCATGGGCGGGATGCGGGTCCTGAATGCCAACTTCGGACAGTCTCGGCACGGTGTCTTCACCAAGCGGCCCGAGACACTTACGAATGACTTCTTTGTGAATCTGCTCGATATGGGCACAACGTGGAAGCCTACCGCAGAAGACGAGGACGTATTCGAGGGACGCGATCGTGCGAGTCACGAACTCAAGTGGACCGCCACCCGTGTCGACCTCATCTTCGGTTCTGACTCGCAGCTCCGGGCCTTGGCGGAAGTCTATGGATGTCAGGACTCTCAGGAAACGTTCTTGCACGACTTTGTCGCGGTGTGGAATAAGGTCATGAATCTTGACCGCTTCGACCTGGCTTGATCGCCGGGCACACGTCTTCAAGGGCTTCTGACAGAGTGTCAAGAAACGGCCAGCCGGCAACCGGTACCAGAGGGCGGCGTTTCGCCGCCCCTGAGCCGGGCTCGTGGTTGAGAAGAATGTGAAAGGGTCATCATGAATGAAAAGGCTGCCAGGCAAGACGCAGGTTCAAAGGCGGGCAATCCGAAGCGACCGTGCGGTTCCGAACAGCGGCTCTGTATCGATATGCTGCTCGGATTGGCGGGCGCCATTGCAGGTGCCGTGCTGGGTTACTTTTTGGTCTTCGTCATAGCGAGACAGGGCTTCTACGCGATAGCCCTGCCGGGCGCCCTGCTTGGGCTGGGATGTGGTGCCTTGTCAGGACGCAAGTCTGTCGCGATGGGGATCATGTGTGGTGTTCTCGGCTTTGCAGTGGGTATCTACACGCAATGGCGTTTTGCTCCATTCGTCAAGGATGAGAGCCTTTCATTTTATCTGGCTCACCTCTTGGATGTAAATCGTGTCACCCAGATCTTGATTCTGATGGGTGCGATGCTGGCATTTTGGTTTGGCATGGGAAGAGAGGGGGGTGCGTGGATCAGAAGAAAAATCCAAAACGGGTGAGGCTGTCCTATGTAAAGTCACGATGTACGACAGGTTTGCAGGGTCAGGCGTGTCAAAGAAACTGTTTTGAATGGTCAGTTTTCCGACTGTCTTTCGGGGAAGAATCCGGGGCCCCTGAGAATTTTAAATAACTTACCGGGCAGGAGGCATCAACAGCAGCGCCTCGAGTTCTGCAGCCAGTGTTGCCTGGGGCATTTTATACGCCAGATAGGCATGGTTTGAAGGCGGGCCCGGCACCCATTGATTGTGTCCGTCTGTTTGGCTTATGCAGTGACCCTCCGTCACAGCCGTGAAAGTATCAGAGAGACCCCGTACCGCGTACCAGACGGCAATGAGATCCCAGCTTGATCGCTCGGATACCTTGTACGATTTAAAGAAGTTCTGGTAAAAGGCGGGTACTGGATTATCTTTGGCGCTCTGTGCCACCAGCCGACTGCCGGTCATCACATCCTTGCCCAAACCTGTAAACATGATCTTGCCGGGCCAGTCGCTGATCACGGTGTGTGCAGCTTCCGGGTCCATGGTAAAATTGTATTCACCTTCCTGTTTGGGTGAATTGGGCCATATGCCGCCCATGGCGACCAACGCTTTGACCTTGGCCTTGATCAGGTCTCTGCCTGTCAGAGCGCTGTACTGATCCGGCTGGCTCAGGAGCAAGTCGGCCATGTTGGTCAGCCATCCCACGACCACGATGGTCACGCTCTGGTCCGGCTGGGCCGCCAGAATCTTCCGATACAGGGCCACTGCATCCGGGGCATCTGCACTGGTCTTTAAGTCATGGGGAAAGTCACCCACACTGTCGTGATACCATTGTTCAGGGTCAGGCCCTGTGCGCGAACAGCCGATGGGTAAATCGCCGCGGCCATAATAGGTGTTGATGACATCCAGGGCAGGGACGCACCAGCGATTCCGATTGGCGCTCATGGCGGCCAGAATCCTGGCTTCGCCCTGATCGGCCATGGCGTGGAGTATGGCCAGGGCCCCTGCATCATCCACATCCGTGCCCATGTCCGTGTCGAAGATGATCGGAACCGCCTGCCTGGCATCAAGACGGACGCCATGCCCACAGCCGGTCAGCGCGACTCCGAATAAACCCAGTGCCAACACCCCTGCAATCCACTGACCATGCCCAGATCGAATCGTCATAATATCAACTCCTTCTAAAAAATACTCTAGTGGATTTCAGGGACAATTCAAGTCCAAAGTCAGCATAAAATACGCTTGACGCAGGCGGTATTCAGTGCGATGACACACGAAGCGATCTTTTCGATGCCGACTTCATGATTGAACATATCCTTAGGGTTTGTTATGATTCGAGACAATTATATGGACTGATTTTCTACAGGTTTTGTAAGGGAATGACGCATGAAGAAATGGATTGTGTTTGTTGTGGTCCTTATAATTGTGGCGGTCCTGGGGTGGCGGGTCCTGCTGCCGGATTCGGATGCCGCTTCCAAGGGTGGGGCGCGATCTACTGTGGTGGCTGTGGAGTCTGTGCCCATTCAAGTTGGGGAGATTCGGGACATTGGTGTGTTTACCGGATCGCTAGAACCCAAGTCCCAGTTTGTGGTGGCCTCCAAGGTGTCGGGCTGGCTCAGGCAACTGCTGGTCAATGTGGGGGATCGAGTCACACACAATCAGCTGATTGCGATCCTGGATGATGCGGAGTTTACCCAGCAGGCCCAGCAGGCCCAGGCCGAGTTGGAGGTGGCCAGGGCCAATGCGGCCAACTGTGCCGGGGATCTGGCCATCGCAGAGCGCGAGTACGACCGGGCCAAGGCCCTGCGTGAAAAGCAGATCGCGTCTGTGTCGGAATTGGATGTGTCCGAAGCCGCCTACAACGCCGCACAAACCCGGCACAAGGTGGCTCTGGCACAGGTCATGCAAAGAGAGGCCGCGTACAAGGCCGCTGAGGTGCGTCTGTCCTACACGCAGATCAAGGCCTTCTGGGAAGAGGGCGAGCAGACTCGCGTGGTGGGGGAGCGGTTCGCAGATCAGGGCACGCTGCTCCAGGCCAATCAGTCCATTGTGTCGATTCTGGAAAACAACCCCCTCACCGCGATCGTGCACGTGATTGAGCGGGACTATCCCAAGGTGCGTGTGGGGCAGCAGGCTGTGGTGACCACGGATGCCTACCCGGATCAGGCGTTCTCCGGACAGATTGTGCGCATTGCGCCGCTGCTCAAGGAGAGCAGTCGTCAGGCCAGGGTGGAGATCGAGGTGCCCAATCCCGACCTGACGCTCAAGCCGGGGATGTTTGTCAGGGCACGTATTGAATTCAGTCTGCATGAGCAGGCGACCCTGATGCCTGTGGCAGCCCTGGTCAATAGAGACGAGGTGGAAGGTGTGTTCATGGTGGACGCGGCCAACAGGACTGCCAGGTTTGTGCCTGTCAAGACCGGTATCATCACGAATGGTCAGGCCGAGATTCTCGATCCCAAATTGACGGAGGGCGAGGTCATCACGCTGGGCAATCATCTGCTGGAACAGGGGTCAAAGATTGTGCTGCCGGGCGCCGAGTCAAAGGTGAAGCCATGAGGCTCTCTCACTTTGCAGTGCATCGCCCGATCTTCACGATCATGGTGGTGCTGATGGTCCTGCTGCTGGGCACGATCTCACTGATGCGGCTGCCCATTGACCTCATGCCGGACATTTCGTATCCCACGCTCAGCATTTCCTGTACCTATGAAAATGCCGGGCCTGAAGAGATTGAGGAACTGATCACGCGTCCCATTGAACAGGCCCTCAGTGCCGTGCCTGGCGTGGAAGAATTGACGAGCGTGTCGTCCGAAGGTCAGGGCACGGTGCGCGTGACCTTTGACTGGGGCACGGACCTGGATGCCGCTGCCAATGACATTCGCGACCGTCTGGATCGCGTGATTGACCGGTTGCCTGAAGATGCGGACCGGCCGACACTGCGCAAGTTCGATCTGGCGAGTTTTCCTGTATTGATCCTCGGGGCCTCCAGCAATCTGGATCCTATCCAGACACGTCAGATCATGGAGGAACAGGTGCAGTACAGACTGGAGCGTGTGCCGGGTGTGGCCTCTGTGGATCTCTGGGGCGGGCTTCAGCGTGAGATCCACGTGAGCCTGGATCCGGCCAAAATCAATGCCCTGTCCATCCCCCTCGACTCGATCCTGGCACGCGTTCGCGAGGCCAATGTGAATGTCCCGGCCGGGTCCATTGAACAGGGCAACTTCGAGATTACCGTACGCACGCCAGGCGAATACACGGATCTCTCGCAACTCCAGGACACGGTCATTACCGTGCGTCAGGGCGTACCCATTCGCCTGGGCGAGATCGCTGACGTAGCGGATTCCTGGCAGAAGATCACACGTATTGTACGCGTCAACGGTGTCCCGGGTCTGCGTCTGTCCGTGAGCAAGCAGTCTGGCAAGAATACGGTGGAGGTGGCGCGCGGCGCACTGGCCGAGCTGGATCGCATCAACCGGGACCTGCCGCAGATCAGGATCGAATCGATCATGGATACCTCGGATTATATCCGTCGCTCCATTTCGAATGTGGGGTCGTCTGCCGTGTATGGCGGCCTGCTCGCGATCTTCGTGCTGCTGCTGTTTCTCCGGAATGTTCGCAGCACTGTGGTGATCGGTACGGCCATCCCCGTGTCCATTGTGGCCACGTTTGCCCTGCTGTACTTTGGGGACTTCACACTCAACATCATGACACTGGGCGGCCTGGCACTGGGTATCGGGATGCTCGTGGACAATGCCATTGTGGTCCTCGAAAATATCTTTCGCATGCGTGAGGCAGGCGAGCCCCTGGAACAGGCGGCCGTGCACGGGGCTGAGGAGGTGACAGCCGCGGTGATTGCCAGTACGCTCACCACCATGGTGGTGTTCCTGCCGCTCGTGTTTATCCGGGGCATGTCCGGGGTCATGTTCAAACAGCTCTCCATGGTGGTCAGCTTCGCGCTGCTCTGTTCCCTGGCCGTGGCCCTGACCGTGGTGCCCATGCTCTCGGCCCGAATCCTGCCCGCTGCGCCCAGAGACGAATCCGTGAAGCAACGCGGTCTGAGGGGCCGGGCGTATGAGCTCAGTGGACGTTTTCTGATGGGATTGGAATGGCGGTACAAACATCTCCTGCATCTGGCCCTGGACAACCGCCTCTTTGTGGTCTTGACAGGGGCCCTGCTCCTGTGCGCCAGCGCCCTGCTGATCCCCATGGTGGGTGCGGAACTCATGCCTGCCACGGATGAGGGCGAGGTGCGCGTGTCAGGCGAGATGGCCGTGGGCACGCGTCTGGAACTGGTGGACGAGAAGATCAAGGAGATCGAACGGATCGTGACAGAGGCCGTACCCGAACGCAGGAACATGGAAGCCAGTGCGGGCGGTTCCAGATGGCGCGGCCAGGGCGGGCACACGGGCAGCGTCCGCCTCTCTTTGAAATCTCAGTCTGAGCGCACCCGATCCAGCGAAGAGATCGCAGAGGATCTGCGCGGCAGACTCAGCCACATCCCCGGCATGACCATTCGCACACGCGCAGGCCAGGGCCTGTTCATCCTGCGCATGGGGACGTCCGAGGGGGACCGGGTCCTGGTGGAGGTTCGCGGTCACGATCTCGAGACGGCGGATGCCCTGGCAGCCCAGGTCAAGGCCCTGATCGAAGGGGTGGAGGGCATTACCGACGCGCGTGTGAGCCGCGAATCGGGCAGCCCGGAAGAACTCGTGCACATCGATCGCCAAAAGGCGGCGGATATGAACCTCACCGTGTCACGTATTGCCAATGCACTCCAGACGATTCTCTCCGGGACACGGGCCGGGTATTACCGTCAGGCCGGGGACGAGTTCACCATTCTGGTCAAGCTGCGTGACGCCGAGAAGATGAGTCTCCGGGACATCCTGGATCTTACCATATCCAATGCCAATGGTGAGCCTGTGGTGCTCCGCAATGTGGTGACAGTGGGGCCCAGGCAGGGGCCGGTCATGATTGAACGCAAGGACCAGGAACGTATGGTCACCGTGTCTGCCGATGTGGTGGGCCGGGATGTCGGGTCTGTGATCAAGGAGGTGGACGGCCTGCTCCGCACGATTCCTGTACCGCCCGAGTTTACGATCAGCTTTGGCGGTGACTACGAAGAGCAGCAGAAGGCCTTCCACGAACTGGTGTTCAGTTGTATCCTCGCCTTGGTTCTGGTGTACATGGTTATGGCCTGTCAGTACGAATCCCTGCGTGATCCGTTTGTGGTCATGTTTTCAGTGCCTCTGGCTGCCATCGGTGTGATCCTCATGCTGTATCTCACGGGTACGACCTTTAACATCCAGTCATTTATCGGCTGCATCATGCTCGAGGGGATTGTGGTGAACAATGCCATCCTGCTGGTGGACCAGACCAACCTGCTGCGTCGAAAGGATGGCATGCCCCTGCGCGAGGCCATTGAAGAGGCAGGGCGCAGACGCCTGCGTCCGATCCTCATGACGGCCCTGACCACGATCATCGGATTGATCCCCCTGGCCCTGGGTCTCAGTGAAGGCGGCGAGGCCCAGGCCCCCATGGCCAGGGCCGTGATTGGCGGCCTGATGAGTTCCACCCTGATCACACTGGTCTTCGTGCCGGTCATGTATTCCGTGTTTGAACGTCGCAACCCGGGACACGTGTCAGGTTAAAAGAAGGTTTTCAGTTTTCAGTAGGCAGTTTTCAGAAAAACATGATGATATTGTATGTTGTCATCTGAAAACTAAAAACTGAAAACTTGAAGTTTGCAGAACTTCAGTAATGAATGAGAGCGTGTTATGACAATGAAAAAAAAGACTCTGTGGTTGTGTGGGATCTGTTTGTGTGTGTCTTCGTGTAAGCCGCACCAGACCGCACCTGAGCTGACGTATGTGGGCTCTGAGAATCCTGTGCCCCAGTCTGTGGCTGACACAAAGCCCCTGCCTGCGTTCGAACCGAATACCACGGAACCCGTCAAGGACCAGGGGCCTTTGACGCTCGGCATTGAAGAGGCCATTCTTATGGCTGTGCAGAACAACCGTTCCTTGATTGCCGAACGCCTCAACCCGAGCCTGTATGAAACCTATGAGCAGGAGTCCCTGGCCCCGTTTGATCCCCTGCTGACACCTGAAGTGTCCAGTGGACGCAGTGTGTCCCAGCGATTGACTCGAGCCGTTCAAAGATCGGAGTCGTCTGTGTATGACACGGTGGATGGCTCCATTGAATTGTCCAAGCTGTATGCCACTGGCACGGACGTGGCCTTGACCGGCACCAGCAGTTTCACGGACAGTTCCCTGTATGACGACTCGTTTACCTCCAACCGGGTCGGCCTGAGTGTGACCCAGGCTTTGCTCCGGGGACGCGATATTCGGGCGAATCTGGCCCGTGTCAATCAGGCCAGGATTGACACGCTCAATTCTCACTATGAATTACGCGGCTTTACAGAGGTCCTGCTCCAGCAGGTGGAATCCAAGTTCTGGGACTATGCCCTGGCCAAGCGCCAGATCGACATCTACTCCAATTCCCTAGCGCTTGCGGAAAAGCAGATGGCCGAGATCCAGGAACGGATTATACTGGGGGACCTGGCAGAAACGGAACTGGCCTCAGCCCAGGCCGAGATGGCACTGCAGAAGGAGAATCTCATCAGCGCCAGAAGCACGCTGGCCAAGGAGCGTCTGACCCTGCTGCGTGTGCTCAATCCCGCAGATGTGCCGGACTGGACACGTGATATTAGTCTCCAGTACGATATGTCCCTGCCCGAATTGACACTCGACGATGTGGAGCAGCACGTGGCAGTGGCCCTGCGCATGCGTCCGGACCTGAATCAGGCCAGGCTTCAGATCAAGCGGGGCAATCTGGAGGTGGTGCGCACCAAGAACGGCCTGCTCCCCAGGCTCGACACCTTCATTAATTTCGGCCAGACAGGCTATGCCGAGACCTTTAATCGGGCTGTCAACCGCATGAATGAAGACACCTACGACGTGAGCTGGGGCCTGGCCGCTGAAATCGCCCCGGTGAACCGAGGCGCCCGGTCTCAGTATGCCCGGGCCCTGATCACCCGGCGTCAATTGAACGAAGCCCTGGACAATCTGATTCAGTTGATCCAGGTGGATGTGCGGTCCGCGTATATCGAAGTCACCACCATGCGTGAACAGATCACGGCCACGGCCGCGACCAGCAAATTTCAGGAAGAAAAACTCCGCGCAGAAACTGAAAAGTTCCGCGTGGGTAAATCCACCTCATTACTGGTGGGCCAGGCCCAGCGTGATCTCGTGGCCAGTCAGATCGCCGAAACCCAGGCCATTGCCGACTTCCTCAAATCGCTCGTGTCCCTGTACCAGCTAGAAGGTTCTCTGCTCAACCGACGCGGCATTGTCGCGCCAGGCGCAGAGCCTGTGGTGTGGAAGTCAGAAGGGCAGAAGTAGGGGGCAGGCGTCTGGTTCAATCAAAAGACCTACAGGCTGCAGGGGAAATGTATATCCATGAATCGTCGATAAAGCTCTGCCTGCAGTGTTTTATCAGTGAGGGTGATCGAATTTGGCCTATTCGGTGTGTATTGTTTCATTTTTTTGAAGCGGGCAGGATGGCGGCGAAAATAGGCGTTCCGAAATCATGAAAAAGGAAGAAAAAAAAGAAATTTTGTGTATAATGGTTGTTTAGTGGTCAATGGTTGTCCGGGTAGATTAGGTATGTATTGACAAGGCTATGTGTATTTTCTGCTGTTAAATGCGCATAATTGACCAAACATAAGTAGACATGGCCTTGTCAAATAAACAGGAGACTTGATGATGAAGCGAAGAATGGGCTTTACACTCATTGAATTGTTGGTGGTGATCGCAATTATTGCAGTACTGATGGGTATTTTGATGCCGGCACTGAGCCGAGTGAAAAAACAGGCGCAGAATGTGACCTGCCGTGCCCGACTCAAACAATGGGGCATGATGTTCAAGCTCTATACAGACGACTCTGACGGAAAGTTTAATCAGGGCTGGGGCCAGGGTGAAACCACCCTGTGGATGAACGCCCTGCGTCCCTATTATCGCGATGACTGGAATATGCTGAAGTGCCCGACGGCCAAGACCGTGGCATATAGCGGGGATGATTGGGGTACCTACAAATCGTGGAGTCGCACGATCGCGACGCCCAGCGAGGGGCCCAAGGAATTTATCGGCAGCTATAGCATTAATTCCTGGACCAACTACATGGATGGAGACAGGGGAGACAGGCCCAAGGTCTGGTTCTGGCGTACTACGCACAATCTTATCGGTCCTGCCAGCAATATCCCGGTGTTCGCTGATTCCACCTGGCACGATGCCTGGCCCAGAGATACCGATGTTCCGCCTGCCCAGCCGCTTGATTTTGGGTCGGGCGACAAGGGGACGTCGAATGAGATGAGCCACTTCTGTATTGACCGGCACAATGGAGTGACCAATTTTGTGTTCATGGACTGGTCTGTGCGCGGCATTGGACTCAAAGAGCTCTGGCAATTGAAATGGCATAGAAACTTCAATATCAATGGTGTTCACACAGGTCCCACGTTTTTGTGGCCGAGTTGGTTGGCCAAGTACTAGTGGTCAAAAGAAAAGAGGTTAAAAGCGTGTGTGAAAAGACTGAAAACCCTTTCATACACGTTTTTTTTCTGGGCACTCGTGTCGGGCCTCCCTGTCTGTTCAGGGGCGTCGTGCCGCTCCCAAAAGAACATTTCTATTCCCAGGGGGTTTCGGGTACAATAGTGTGAGTTGGTTGCACAGGGCATTTCCCGGAGAGAGATACGTTTTGTGCTGTGTGATGTTTCAGAGGCAGGGTCGGTTTTGTGGTCACAGGAAGGGTCTTTATGGCTAGAATGAGCAGCGCAGGTATAAAGGCCCTGATTGTCACGGGCATGGTTCTGAGTGCGTGCGCTTCCAGCGTTCTGGGGGCCGAGGTCAAGGGGCCGCGGTATATGGCCGGTCAAGTGCTGGTCACCTGGCATGAGCAGGGTAATCGGCACCCCGGTGTCTCTGTGGTAAAGACCGATCGAGATGTCCTGTCCGTGTGTGATGAATTGAAAAAAGACCCGGCCGTGGCCTGGGCTCAGCCCAACTATCACTATCATCCCTGTCAGCAACCCAATGACCCTGATTTTCCGGATCAATACGCCCATCAGTTGATTGAGATGAGCCAGGCCTGGGAGATCTCCACAGGCAGCCGTGACGTGGTGATTGCCATCCTCGGGTCGGGTGTGGAGATCGACCATCCTGACCTGAAGGACAATATCTGGGTCAACCCCGGAGAGATTCCAGACAATCGCAAGGATGACGACGACAATGGGTATGTGGATGATGTGTATGGGTGGAATTTTGAGCAGGCGGATTCGGATGTCACGCCGGACGCGTATTCAAGTGACTCATCCGGGCACGAAACCATGGTGGCCGGGGTCATTGGCGCAGTCGGCAACAATGATAAGGGTGTGACCGGCGTCAACTGGCAGTGCAGTATGATGGTGTTGCGTTTGAGCATGGACTTTACGTCCTCGGAGATCGCAGCGGCCTTGAGGTATGCTGCGGACAACGGCGCGCATGTGGTGAATATGAGCTTTGGGGGCAGCGCCACGGATTGGGACGATGATCTGGTGCTCAAAGACGCTGTGGACTATGCGGTCGCGCATGGGCTGCTGCTGGTGGCCAGTGCGGGCAATTCGGACACAGGGACACCTCATTATCCTGCGGCCTATCCCAATGTCATGGCCGTGTCTTCCACAGATGGTGAAGACATGAAGACCGGGCACAGCACCTATGGCCCCTGGGTCGATATGGCTGCGCCGGGTACGGATATCATGACCACGGACGTGGATGGTCAATACATTGCCACTGCCGGGACGTCTTTTTCTGCCCCGTATGTGGCGGCCGTGGCAGCCCTGGTGTGGTCGCACCGTCCGACATTGACGGCTGTGGAGATTCGTGCCATCCTGGAAAACACGAGTGATTCGGTGCATTACGACCGCGTGGACCCGAACCAGGGGTATCTTGGTGTGGGACGCGTGAACGCCTATCGCGCCTTGCTGGCTGCGGACGAGGCCTTTCCGCTGGGGGAGATCGTCAGTCCGCTGCCGTGGCAGACGTTTTCTGATGATTTGACCACGCTCGAGGTGACTCTGTTGGTGCATGGTCAGTCGTACGACCTGTCTGTGCGTCCCTATGGCGATGTGGTCTGGACCTCGGTGGCGCAGGGTGAGGGCGGCCTGGCTTCCAGTGAGGAGGTCATTGTCTCGAGGGACAGGCTCCCCAGGGGCGTGTATGAAATGTGCCTGACTGTGACCTCTCACGGACATACGCACAAGGATCTTACAGTCTTCGGTGTCGGGCAGGTGCAGCACCAGGCCCATTGGCCCAAGTTTGCCCTTTCCGGCAATGCCATAGAAGAGGTCTATTATTATAGTCCGCTGTGCGCAGATATCACAGGCGACGGCCAAAACGAAATCCTTCAGGCATCATTGAACTTCAGTGACAGCGACTACTGGCCCATGTATCATGTCAATCTGTGGGACCCAAACGGCAACAACCTGCCGGGCTGGCCGGTGTCTCTGGATACGTACGATGCGCCGGTGTGTCGTGTGGGGGATATTGACGGCGATGGCGACAATGAGATCGTGGCCGTCTGCTATTACGATGCCATGGTCTTTGCCTGGCATGTGGAGAGCGGCGAACCCGTGCAGGGGCAGTGGCCCGTGGCGTTGAGTTGGTATTACTCCATCTCCGTGTCACCGGTCTTGGCCGATCTGGACGGGGATGGCGACAAGGAGATCCTCGTGGGCATGGACGGAACCGAATCCACCTCAGATGGCCTGTACGCCCTGCAGGGTGACGGCACGTTCCTGTGGCAGCGCCGGTATATTGTCATGGGCCCCATGGCCGTGGCCGATCTGGACCAGGACGGCGACGTGGAAATCGCGTTGAGCGGGTATGGCCCGGGCATGTCGAATCCCTATTCTTATATCCTGGACCACCAAGGTCAGATGGTCAAGCGGTGGCGGGGCGGCAGTGGCAAGGGTGTGGTGATTGCGGATGTCAACGGAGACGGAGAGGGCAACGTGGTATTCTGTACGGAGGACAGCGTGCAGGCCGTGTCTGTGGGCGGGACCACGCTCTGGACCACGCCCTTTGACACGACGGTGGACACCTGGGGGGCCATGAGTGTAGGCGACCTGGACAGTGACGGCGCACCGGAGATCTTTGTGAGTACCTCGGTGACGGACGATGCCTATACCTACAGCCTGCTGTACGCGTTCGATCAGACCGGCAGTATCCTCAGCGACCAGGGCTTTCCCAAATACCTGATGGGGGATGCCTGGGAGTGCGAGCCTCTGGTGGCAGATATCAACCACAATGGACACAAGGAACTCATTGCCGGTGCCGCAGGTCTTCCCTATATGGCGTGGGAGGCTGATGGATCCGTGGCACAGGGATTTCCCCTGCTCAGCGTGGCAGGCGATTACTGGTGCACACCGGCGATCAACGATCTGGATCAGGATGGAGATCTGGAATTCATGGTGCCTGGGTATGATTACCACTTCTACGTGATTGAAATGAATGCCCCTTATGAGCCAGCGGCCATGGACTGGACCATGGCGCGTCACGACCTCCAGGGATCAGCCTCTTTTTCAAAGGCCCTGACCTGGGATATTAATGTGCCTGAGAACGTCCATGTAGGAGACACCCTGGTGATTTCGCTGGCCGAGACCGTGTCGAATAGCCTGGCCGTGTGGTTCTCAGTGGGCAACCTGCCGCAAGGGGCGGTCTACGATGCCGCAGCGAACACCATTGTGTGGAAACCGACCATAGACCAGGCCTTTCAGGTGTTCAAGATCCAGGTTGCCATGACAGACGGTATTCAACAGATCAGTCGGATATTCAATGTGACCGTGCACATGGAGGAGGTCCTGTATTTCGAGTCCATGGACACGAATCCCGGCTGGCAGCTCGATGCCGGTTGGTCCTGGGGAATGCCCACAGGGCTCGGGTCCTGGGGCGGTGACCCGATGTCTGCCTTTACAGGTGCCTCGGTTCTGGGGTTTGCCTTGAACGGGGATTACGCCAATAACCTGTCCGAGACACTGTATGCCCGGACCGGACCCATCGATTGCCAAGGGTATGAACAGGTGACTCTCAGTTTCCAGCGATGGCTTGGCATTGAAACGCCATATGATCAGGCCACGCTTGAGGTGTCCAATGACGGTGTGCTCTGGACGGTGCTCTGGACCACGGATCAAACCCACATTTCGGATCAGACCTGGCAGCACGTGGTCTATGCGTTGCCCGATGCTGTGGCCAGGGATCAGGCCACCGTGTATGTACGCTGGGGTCTGGGGCCGACCGATGATACCGTGACCTATCCGGGCTGGAATCTTGACGACATCATGGTCTTTGGGGACGCCATCACAGAATAATACGAATGGCCCCATGTTTGGATCGATTTGCCGGACATTTGAGACTTTTCTCAGATGTCCGGCTTTTTTTTTGTCAACCGGTATGCCGATACTCTCGTCATAGAGAGTAAATACTTTGGAAAGATACATGCAGCCCACTGATCGAAAGTTGATAGAACGTTATGTCCAGGGGGATCGAACGGCCTTTAATGACCTGATTCGAACCTACGGACCGTCTGTGCTGGGCTTTCTCAGGCGTGTGTGTCACAATCTGGACGATGCTGATGATTGTTTTCAGGAGACGTTTCGCCGTGTACATGAAAAGGCACATACCATTCAAGGCGATACATTCAAGCCGTGGCTGTTTCGTGTGGCCACCAATGTGGCCATGGACAGGTTCAGACGTCAAAAGCGGGAAAGGGCCGTGGCCTTGGACTGCGAATTAGCCAGCCCTGAAGCACTTTCTCCTCTGGAGACTGCGGTGGATGCATCTGCCAGTCCTGAAAACGAGGTTATTCAGGATGAACAGGTCCGCCAGGTCAGACAGGCCGTGGCGTCCCTGCCGGAGCGCCAACGCACGACACTGGTGTTGGCCTATTATCAGAAACTCAGTTATACCCAGGTGGCCGAGGTATTGGGCTGCTCTGTGGGCACTGTCAAGCAGCAGATGTTTCGGGCCTTGAAGGCTCTGGCTGTGAAACTTCCAAATCCGAGTAACGCATGAAACCGCACGTGACAGAAGAACAACTTATTCAATGGCTTTTTGACCTGGCCGAGTCAGACCAGGCCCAGGTCATTGCCGATCATGTGGCACAGTGTGACGCCTGCACAGTACTGAAAACACAGATTGAGCAGAAGTTTGCACAACTGGACCTGCTGCAGGGTGATGCCATGGTGAGTGAAGCCCTGGTTCTGAAGACACAGGCGTACTGTGAGCCAGCTGCGGTAAGGCGTGTGAAACTGTGGTGGATCAGTGCGGCTGCGTGTGTGGCCTTCGCCGGTCTGATCGGTATGATGACAATCAATCAACCCCACGAGGCTGCCCTGCAGGGCCCTGAGATCGTTCAAAACAAGGCCTCAGACAGGCCGGCCCCGGCGCCTCGTATGGAGATAACAGAAACGCTCGCCATGGACATGCCCGCGCCGACCATGGCGGCCCAATCAAACCCTGATTCAGAGCCCGACTCAGACCCTGGACCCGACCCCTTTGCCAAGACTCCCTTTGCGCCGGCCAGTGCGATCGAGCTCGTGACTTTGCCCAGACGCGAGAATGTGCAGGTCACCATCTACAATGAACAGGACTTGACGCTGGTGCGTGAGCAGCGTAAGTTGACCTTGAAACGCGGCTGGAACTGGCTGCAGTTCATGTGGGCCAATACGAGAATCGATCCCACCAGTCTGGATCTGCTGCCCAAGCTGAATCAGGACGAGGTGACAATCGAACAACTCGTGTACCCAGCGGGGCTCAAAGACATCGGGCGCTGGCTCATCCGGTCGGAAATCAACGGCCAGGTACCGTTTGAGCTGACCTACTTTACCAGCGGACTGTCCTGGCGAAGCGTGTACATGGGAACCCTGTCTCAAGATGAAACCTGTATGGATCTGAAATCCTATGTGCGTGTGGACAATCGCAGCGGTGAAGATTTTGATCGGACACAGGTGCGCTTGGTGTTGGGAGACGTGCAGGTGTTGGAGTCGATTGCGGCGCTGGCAGAGCGGCGCCACGCTTTCGGTCGGCCGGAGCAGGCTGTGGATAACGACCGTTTAAGTGAACTGGTGCGTAGTCTTCAGACACTTCGGAGTCTGGAAGACAGCCCTGCCCTGGAGGACGATGCATTCGGTGTTCAACTGGGGTATGGTTACAACGCCTTGAGTAGAAAAGACGTGGCCAAGAAGACACTCAGTGAATACGTCCTCTACACCATCGAAGGCACTGAAGACCTGAATGACCAGTCGGGCAAGCGACTGATATCATTCGAGGCCAATGACGTGCCGGTTGAGAGTCTGTACAAATACGACGAGGATCGTTGGGGCAAGCAAGCCATCCGGTTTGTGAGCTTTGCGAATAATACAGATCATAAACTGGGCAACACGCCCATGCCGCAGGGCCAAATCAAGCTGTTCGGTCAGGCTGAGCCGGAGGGGTTGACCTATGTGGGTGCTTCCGAGTTCAAGTATATTCCTGTGAATCAAGAGGTGACACTCGACATGGGCCCGGCCCGGTATGTCAAGATCGAGCCCACATTGATGTCCTTTAAAACCACAGATCATACCTTTGATCCCAATGGCAACCTGACAGGCTGGAGCAAGTCACGCCAGTGGGAGATCGAGGTCACCAATACACGGTCCATCCCGGTTAAGATCGAGATTACCAGGGCCCTGGAACTGGATGCCTGGACACTGGACCAACACAGTGACACCATGACCTATGAAAAGTACAATACACGGGAGGCCAGATTCACAATGACCCTTGCTCCAAGAGAACAAAGACATGAAACGTACACCGTGACCACATATCACGGCACCAACCAGAAACCAACCACCACCAACCAGTCACTAAATTGATGGAGAAAACCATGAAACGAACAAACGCCATTTTAATCATCCTGGCCTCAAGCCTGCTCGCCACGCCCGCCCTGGCCCGTATCAAGCTGGTGGCCCTGCCCGAACGTCAGGCCACAATCATCCGTCTGGACAATCCTGCGGCCACATTGATCGAAGAGGAGCGTGTACTCACGCTTCAAAAGGGCATCAACAAGGTGGACTTTTCCTGGAAGAGTGTGAGTATTGACGCGGATTCCATCCGTCTGGCCATCATGGACCATCCCGGCCAGGTCAAGCTCCTGAATGTGAGCTATCCGCCTGATGAAGGGGCCCTGGTGTGGGAGATCGCCAGTGAGGGTGACTATGCCGAACGCGTACGCATCAGCTATCTGCTCAACTACATTGACCGGCTGATCACCTACAAGGCCGTGGCAGACGAAGCAGAGACTGCCGTGGATCTGAAGAGCTATGTGGTGCTTCGGAACTTCTCAGGGGAAGATTTTGATCTGGCCCGCATTCTGCTGGATTACGGCGATTCGTTCGAGCAGGGCATTGCCCATGAAGAGACCAAGCAACTGCTCTTTCTTAAGGCCCCCCAGGTCCCCATCCAGAAGGTCTGGACCTTTGATGCGGCCCTGCTGCCCTGGGACCCTGAAAAACTCAACAACCAAAACGTGGGCATTCCTGTGAGTTACCGCCTGGTGAACGATGAAAAGAGCGGTCTGGGCCGGTCTGCGCTCTGGGGTGGCAAGATGCGTCTGTTCCAGGCAGACGGCAGTGAGAGCACAATCTTCCTGGGCGAAGACAACACGTCCCTGGTGCCCGTGGGTCAGAAGACGGACCTGACCCTGGGTGACAGCCGTGATATTGTGGTGACGCAGCGGCAGATGAAAAATGACCGCACCAATATTCGAAAAAATAACAATGGCGATGTGGTGCTGTACGACACAAACGAGCAGATCACGGCCAAGATCGAGAATTTCAAGGACAAGCCCGCTGTGCTGACCCTGATCCAGCACATTGAGGGTCAGTGGAATATGACCCGCTGCACGATCAGCGGCAGCGAAGCCACCTATACGAAGAAAGACGCCCGGACATTGGTGTTCGAGGTTCAGTTGGCACCGCGCACTGCGGACGGCCCGTCCGTACAGGAACTGGATATGCGTTTCCAGAGACTCAATGTGCCTCAAGGACGCGCCGTCAATCTGATGCGTTAGACAGACAGCAGGGGCCGTGATGGCTTTATTTTTAAGGACAGAACCATGAAACGATTTATATACACGAGTGCGATTATTCTGCTAACGGCAGTTACGACTCAGGCCAAGGTGGATCTGGTGACACTGCCTCAGCGTGACACGGTCCAGTTGACCATCTACAATTCCGCCGACCTGACCCTGGCCCGCGAGAGCCGCGGTCTGGTGGTGACTGAGGGGGACAATGAACTGCAGTTCTCCTGGGAGAACACGCTGATCGATCCCACGAGCCTGGACATGGTGCCCCTGGCCGGGGCCGGTCAGATCGATATTGCCAGCCTGGTGTTTCCGCCGCGTGTCAGGAACCTGGGCCTGTGGAAGGTGACCAGCGAGGTTTCAGGCAAGGTGCCTGTGCAGATCTCCTACCTGACCAGCGGCCTGTCCTGGCGTGCCTTTTACATGGGCACGCTCACGCCGGATGAACAGGCCATGCGTCTGCAGGGCTATGTGCGTGTGACCAACCACAGCGGTGAAGACTATGAGAATGCCCAGGTGCGTCTGATCGTGGGCGAGGTCCATCTGCTGGACCAGATTGCAGACCTGGCTAGACGCAATGAGCCTTATGGCAGGCCCGGGCCGCAGGTGCTGCAAGAAAAAATGGGTCGCACTGCGGGGGTTGCGAGGGCACCGATGGTGATGGAGGCGTTTGACGCGGCCCCCATGCCAAGCCGGGCCATGGGACGCGCCAAGGCCATTGAAAAGAAGAGCCTAAGCGAGTATTTCCTGTATACCATTGAAGGCACGGAAACGATTCCCAATGGCTGGTCCAAACGCATGATCAGTTTTGACAAGGCCGAGATCCCTGTGACGAATCTGTACAAATTTGAAGAGGACCGGTACGGCGATGCGGTGGTTCGATTTCTGAGCTATGCCAATGACACGGCCCACAAATTGGGTGACACGCCCATCCCGGGCGGCCAGCTCAAGGTATATCGTGACACAGGCAAGAACGCCCGCCTGTCGTACACGGGTGAGTCTGCCTTCAAGTACATCCCTGTGAACGAGGATGTGGAACTGAACCTGGGCGAGGCGGCTGATG
>JAIPFM010000185.1 GCA_021736645.1 Phycisphaerae bacterium
GGAGCAGAGACCTTGACACAGAGGACGCCATGACGCTGCTGCACCGCGTGGTCGTCTACGGCGACCACATGCAGAATCTGCATCACCTGGCTCGTTTAATGGGTATGAACGTGATTGAAGAAGGCTGAACAGACTCGGAGCCTGAGACGCTCTAAGGCTCCCCACGGCTGCATCAGGGCTGGCGGTCGAGATGGCTGACAGCGTTTGTCCAAAGCTGGCCGTCAGCTGGCTGTAGACAACGTGGCGAAAACTCACAGCGTCCATCACGACCAGCTCGAACGCAGCAGGTCTGTCACGGCATGCCGCATGTGCATCAGAAGGAGATCGTCAAGGCGCGACACAAAAATCCCCGGCTTTTTAACGAGTCGCTGCACCCTTCTCAGCGGTACGGCGAGAGCCGGCTGTGCACCAGGCTGTCCCTGTAATACCCAGCGATCATCTCGCTCCAGCCTTTTTCGCCCACGTATGTGAAGGTCTCCTTGACGCCAAAGGTCGACGAGACGCCTGCGCTCTCAAAGAGTATGTAGCCGATTCCCTGTTCACCCTGCGCAAAGGGGTCCGCAGACAGGGACACCCTGACGTGGATCCTGCCGGGGCCAACCTTCTCGACTGAACGGACCAGATAACGATCGCGCCCGTCTTGCCTGAGGGAAAAGGGACTGCATGTATACTTTTCAAGTCGAAGAATCGGAACAAGGCACAGATCACTGCCCACATGGAAAAAATGATGGACGACGGCATTGAGAACATTGCCGTTGTGAATCCTCTCCTTGAACACGATTTCAAGCTGGCCGTCGAGATCGAGGTCGTCGAAATCCACACACGGTGCGCCCATCGGCACCAAAGGCCAGCCAGTCCCCATCCACTGACCTGAAAAGCAGACTAGATCCGGACCCGCTCGGCCGCTATCGGAGTCGTATGTGATCAGGCAAATCGTATGGGGAAGCGTGCCTATACCGTTTATGAGGTAGACATACAGCAGCAGAGCCTCACGGTCGGGCACCCTGATACAAAAGACAGGACCGAACAGTGCCGAGTATTTTTGCGGTTCGATCCCTTCATAGAACTCGCGGAGAAACGCTTTGAGTGTCACCTCACAGACCTTTTTTCGCACCGGGCCGGGCAGCGGAACGCGCTGACTGCCTTCGTCCTCGTAAGGCTCATTCAATACATAGCCATTGTCGGACCGCACGATGGCTGTTTCGAGCGCAGGTCGAGTCAAGTCAAGATCGCGGTTGCCCTCATAAAATACGATGATGGCGTCTTTCAGGCCGATTTTTTCGCGGGCAGCGGCAAAATCGTTAAATTCGTTGTGGTAGAGCACCAACCATGTGAGCCTTGTCAACTCGGCCAGCCTGGGCAGATCCTTGATGCAGTTGTCTGCCAAATCCAAGAACTCGAGTTTGACCAATCCGGTCAACACGGCAATGTCGTGTATCTGATTACCCCTGAGTTGAAGGATTTTCAGATTCCTGGCGTGTTCAAGGCCCGTCAGGTCTCTGATCCCCTGGCTCTCCGCCCGGAGGTCGGTCAGCAAGAGCATCGCTGCAGCACTCGGATCACGAACGCCGATCGTTTTCTCTATAGCCGCCTGCAAGTTCGGGTCCGCAATATAGACCGGTCCCTGCCCCAAGACTATCGCCGGCTTGGCCGTCAGCAACGTCATGGCCACTATCATCGCGATTCGCATAGCCCAATCCCCTTGTTTGCATAAAAAAGAAAGCCTTACAACCCCAGGCCTGCCAAATGTCCAGCAGGTTAATGACAAACTGAAAGGACATTCTCTAGAGAAGAATATACCACTGCGCCATCCCTCTTTAAATGAGTATTGCCGGCAGCGGCAACATTTTTTTTGCAGCGCAGCGTTTCTGCGGTTCGCTTTCCTCACACTGGCCGCCATACCCATTGAACCGTGCATCCAGACAGACTATTGTTGCACAACGATCAAACAACTATAGGCCCTGCCTCAGGGCAGATCAAGGTCGTAACATGCCCCCGGGCGCCGGGAACTCAATCCAAAATCACCGGGTAAGGCACGGTAATGCCGTTCGATGGCAGTGAGGATGTTGACGTCCTGCGTGTTTTCGTATTCCTCCAGTGCCATGTGAAAGAAGATGGCCATAATGGGCGTGTCTGCAGAGAGGGTCTTGGGCACGAGACTTCCGTCTGCTCTGGTATGCCCCAGCACGGTCCACAGATTCCTCCTTGCCAGGTGGATCAGCCTGTCTGACCGATTCAGATATCCGCAGCGCAGTGCGCCGTCCAGATAGTAGGCAGTCTGCTCATAGGGCCACCAGTCTGAGCCAAACTCAGGCATCCCACAAACATCAGGACACTTATATGGACATGATGTCTTCTCATGTGTTTATCCCTTAATACGGCCATCATCTGTCTCAATGACGGTGTTGATCTGTGCCGGACGCCCGTTGATTCTAAGAGAACCCTATCACAATAGCCAGGGATTTGCGACGATCATCGACCGCGTGCCCCCGGTTCCTGAGACCAGAAAAATTTGACTGTTTTTTGGACTGATGATTGGCACTGAATAAAATCAAGTATACAATCAACGCAAATCATAGAAGGGCAGGATCAATTTCCAGCTCATCAAGGATAAACACTCATGACTCGACATCGTACCATTTCAGTATGTGTCGCCCTGCTCGCATTGGGCAGCTCTGCACTGGCCCAAACCGACACCCCGGACACCTCTGAAAAACCTGTCTTTCTGGGGTATCTCAGCGGCCATCCTGACAACATCAACTACACACTGTTCACGCACATCTGTCACGCCTTTGTGGTGGCCGATGAAGATGGCCGAATCGTGGCTCATGGGTCCGTGCCCAGCAAACAACTCACCACCGAGGCACACCAGGCCAATGTCAAGGTGATCCTGTCACTCGGCGGCTGGGGGATGGACAAGGAGTTTGCCGCCCTCACGTCAAGGGAAGCATCCTATGAACGCTTTGTCACGGCCGTAATGACAATCATTGACGACTACGACTATGACGGCATTGATCTGGATTGGGAATTTCCAGACAATCCCACTGAGGCAACCAACTTCAATCGTCTGGCCAAACGATTCCGCAGCGACCTCAACACGCTGGGACAAAAGAAAGGTCGCCATTTCCTGCTCACCATGGCCGTCAATGCAAGCCCGAGCCTGAGCCAGTGGCTGGACACCCAAGTCCTGCTTGAAACCATGGACTTTATCAATGTGATGACCTATGACTTTTTCGGCTCGTGGTCATCACAGGCCGGCCACCATACGGCCCTCTTTGAATCGAGCAAGGCCAGAGGAATATCCACTCAAAAGGCCATGGCCTATTGGCACCAGGACAAGGGACTTCCCAAGGACAAACTCCTCGTGGGCCTGCCTTTGTACAGTCGTGGTTTTGCCGCAGCCAGGCCTTACGATCCGGTCGATCGCGACGCGCCCCGCGCGTATCAGGCACTGGCCTACCGCGACCTTCAGGTGCTCATCAAAGGTGACTGGATATCGACCTGGGATAACGAAACCCAGAATCCATGGCTCACCTCGCCCGAAGGCGACTACGTCCACAGCTACGACAATGAACGGTCCCTCACCATCAAGACGCGCTGGGCCATTCAGCAGGACTATCGCGGTGTGTTCTTCTGGGAAATCAAACAGGATCGACTTGATGACGGGAGCAATCCCCTGCTTGAAGCCTCGCGCAAGACACTGGATCACTCCCAGTCGCAAGCGGATGCCGCCGCCAAGCGATGAACAAGGAAAGGCCCTGCCCGGAGTCCGTCTCATCGCCCACAGACACGGCAGAAAAGTAAGTGACTTTCCATTGATCTGGCCTAGGTTCGGACGTATGATCATGTCCATGGTTGATACACTACACTGTCTGTCACGTATGCCATGCCCACAAAAACTGGCTTTGGTATTTCTATGGATATGGATGGGTGCACTGTGCGCAGCCAGCGCCCGGACCAACGACCCCGGGACCGCATTGCGACGGCAGCTGGCCTGGCAGGTTGCCCTGGAGGCCGTGGGCTTTTCGCCGGGGATCATCGACGGAGCGATCGGCCGAAAGACACAGTTGGCCACACGCGAATTTCAGCGGATGCGGGGTCTCAAGCAGACCGGTCAACTCGATTCACAGACGGCCCAGGCGCTGCAGATCGATCCGAATAACGTGCTCCAGTCGCCTCGTATCGAGGCGCGGCATCTCAAGGATATTGGCCCGGATCCCGCCAGTTGGCTGGCTCGCAGCAAGCTCAGTCGACTGGGGCATCGTGATCTTGAAGAGGTCCTGGCCGAGCAATACCACTGCACCCGGGGGTTGCTGCGTCGGCTGAACCCAGGCGTGACAATCACAGACCTCAAGGTCGGCGATACCTTCATCGCGCCGCAGGTCATACCACCGGCCAGGCCCCGCCCCGCACCCGTCATTGAGATCAACCTGAGCGAACAAATCATTCGCGTCATCGACCGTGACAACAAACTGGTGGGGCTGTTCCACTGTTCCATCGCAGCCCACAGAGCCAAGCGTCCGACCGGCCAGGCCCGCATCACCCGGATCGTGCCGAACCCGGAGTATACGTTTCGGCCGGAGATGTGGCCTGAAGTGACAGAGAAGATAGACCAGGCGCTCCGCATCCCGCCAGGGCCCCGCAATCCGGTGGGCCGCTGCTGGATCGCGCTGAGCCTTCCCGGCTACGGTATTCACGGCACGCCCAATCCTGAACTCATCGGCAAGACCGGGTCGCATGGCTGCTTCCGCATGACCAACTGGGACGCACTGCGACTCAGCACCATGGTTCGGATCGACACGGAGGTGCGATTTGTTGAATAGGGTCCTTGACCGTTGACGCAAACATCCCAAGGCATCACTGAGTTCGACAAGACATCCCAGTTGTTGTCTTCCCTTTGCGCGGCCTTGTCTGGAGACGCTATTTTGTCTCAGTGTCTTTCATTCTATCGAGATAACTCTGCATACTCTTGCCGAGCGGTGTTTCCGGAGCGGCCTCAATGGCCTGACCCAACACGGTTTTCATGGCCTCGGTATCACGCTTGGCCTGGTAGACCTGTGCCTTGACAGACAGCGCTTCCTGCAGCGCGGGGCCGGTGAGATGATTCTCTTCAATGACGACATCCACCGTCTTGAGGGCCGTCTCAAAATCACCCTTCATGCTGTGGGCTTGAACAATCGTCAACTGCAATTCCGTCAGTGCCGCGCCTTCCAGCTGTTTGTTCTCAATCTGTGTCTGTATCAATTCAATGGCTTCATCAAATTTCTTTGCACGCATCAGGCTGCGTACCTTGGCATCAAATATCTGCTGCTCATATTGGGTCCTCAGGGCAAGCGCCTCTGCCGAAGGAAGATTCCAGAGCTTCAGTTTTTCATCCAGGGCCAGAGCGGCCTCTGCCATTTTGCCCTGCCCCAACAGAGTCGCCATGTCTTGAGCGAATGCCAACTGCTCATATTTGTATTTCAATCCTGCCTTGTTGTCCCGATCAAATGCCATGATCTGTTCAATCTCGGCTGAGTAAAACTGGCTTGCCAGTGCCATCCCCATGGATTCCAACGCCGTGTCAATGGCCCTGGCCTTGTCCGGATCAGTGGCGGCCTCCTTGGCTGCTGCGAAGGCGAGGTCTCTTTCCTGATGTTTCTTCTTGAGTTCTGCCAGATGAGCAAGGTATGTCTCTGCGCCCCCTGCCTGATACCCTGTCTGTGCATAGGGACGGCCGGACTCATCCATCAGATATATCGTGGGATAGCCGCGAATGCCGTAGTCGTCTTTGAGCTTACTGTTCTGTTTGGCGGTTTCTTCGCTGACCAGGCTCTTGTCACGTGGATAGTCCAAGGCGACCAGCACAAACTCCTTTGGGGCCTGGGTTTTGAAGATATCCTTCTGGAAAACCTCATCACTGAGTCTGATACACCAGCCACACCAGTCCGATCCGGTAAAATCGACCAGCAGATCCTTGTCCTCTGAAGCGGCCTTCGCCTTGGCCTGCTCAAAGTTGTCCATCCAATCCGGGCCTATGGCGTGCGACACAGACGCTGCAGAAAACACCATAACCACAGCCAGCAAGAGTACCTTGATATTCGTTCTCATAACGCCATCTCCTGAAAGAATGTATTGGAAAACCCATGCTCGATCAGTGGAAGAACGAATGATTCTCCACCAGCATGCCAGATTGTACCACCAGAGTGGAGGCCAGTTCAAGGATGAAATGAAGCGGCGGAGGCCATGGATCTTCATGATTTTCACTGCCGCTCAGGTGCCCTGTGGTGTGGTTGACTGGCCCTGGTTCCATTCTTCGATCGCCCTTCATTGCGGGGCCGAGATTTCGTAACGCACCAGATAGGGAAACGGTCCGCCGGGATCTCTCATGGATATGCCCCAGGAAATGCCTGGTCCGGATGCGCCCGAGTCAGTCAGGTCCATGCGAAAACAACCCGGGGCCGTTGGCCTTGTGGCAGTACGCACGCCCAGGGGCCGAGACATGAAGTCCATGCCATCCGGGGCAAATTCAAAAGTACGGCTTGCGGAGGCATAGGCGGCAACGCCCTGGCGATGGGGCCAGATCATCACTTCGTGGCTGTTCGGGAGAATGGGTTTGCCGCGGTTGATGCGCATGTATGGGCCGGCCGGGGTCTCGGCAATGGCCAGGCCCATCTGAGTCTTTGCAGGACCGGAGCGCCCGTGGTCAATGTTTCGCCCCTTGTAATAGAGCCAGACGTCGGGATCACCGTCTTTGTCAAAGTCACGGACCAGCAGAGCGGCATCGTCAATTCGGTAACTGTCGAACGGCGATGGCCTGGCCGGATCATTTGATTTGGGGGTGACAGTCAGTATGGGCTGATCACTCAATCGAACGAAGGGGCCATGGGGGGAATCCGCCACGGCAACCCCAATCGCGGTAAAATCGTTGACCGAGTTGTTTTCAAAAACCTCCCTGCCCGGCGTGGCTTTCACACCTGTGTAGTAAAGCCAGTAGCGGTTATCCCACTTGAGGATGTTCGGCGTAAACACCGCAAAAGAATCAAATGACCCGGGTGTTCCCCTGCCCAGGGCCTGGCCACGTTCGATCCAGTGGAATCCTTCATCCCTTGAGGTCGCGTACCGTATGGTTCCCACATACCCCGAGGCGCGGAGAGGCCTGAGGTTTGGAGGCAACGCATTCTGATCCACGTACGTATAATAGACGAAGTACGTGTCACCGACCTGGATGATGTCGCTGGGATCACGTCGGGTGATTCCCCGCTGTTGTCCAATGCCCGCCCGGTCTTCAAGGTTGGCAACCTCTTGAAACGTGAAGTCCCTGTCTTCAAAGTCCGCCTTGACGGCAGTCATGACCTCAGGGTCACCAGACTTCTGGGCGGCCAACAGAGACCAGGAAGAAAGAACCATCGTAACGGCTGCCGCGACCTTCATGACTCGTAACATGACACACTCCTTGCAGTTCTGCACATCTATGTCTCTCTGTCCCTGTATCGTCCGCCGCTGCCTACAAAATATAACTCCGTCCCATGGATAAAGCTATGGGGTAATCGGTTTTTCCGGCAGCCTGTCCTCAGGGACCAATCCGGGATAACCTATTTCAGTGTGGTTGCTGTAGCATCATATCTGGGCCGTATTCACGATAGTATAGGGCACTGGATCGGTCGAGTCATGTGCCTGTGAAACACCGGCAGTCCAGACCAATGCAACAGACTCTCCTCTCCGGCAGGAAACTGTTCTCTGAGTACAAAAAAAGAATGCTTCTGCCTGGTGCAGACACTATGATATGATGGTGCGGCCCGGTGTCTGTTCCAGATGTACCAGGCTTCCGGGTATCCAAAGAAGATAATGAATCATAGCAGTCAGGAAGGGATGGTCTGATGGGCAACCGATGTGTCAAGTTTTTCACTATCGTGATGGGGTTGTGCATGATCCAGGGCTATACCGCTGCAACGGCTGCAGATGGCCTGCTGATCCACTGGAACTTTGACCAGGGCCAACAGGCCGCGGTCAAGGACCTGTCCGGCCATGGTCTTGATGGGCCTGTGGGTGCCGGTTGGGTTGAGTCTCCTGTGGGTCAGGCTGCGATGATGGACGGGACTTCAAAGAGCACTGTCTCTGTCAAGATCCCGGAGGCCCTGCGTTTTGGCAAGGCGTCGTGGACGTTCATGGCCATGGTCAAACCCATCACGTTTGGCATTGACAGCGCGCAAAACCAGCGCCGGCTCTTTGCCTTTGGCACGTACCCGGATGCCTATCTTGTCATTGACATTCAGGGCACCGGGCACATGAACTGTTACTTCTGCTACAAGGATTCAGCAGGCAAGGTCGTTTCTGCAGGGGGCTCTTCGAGTATGCGGCTGAGTGAGAACCAGTGGGCCCATATCGCTCTGGTGTGTGACCGCGACAGGCAGCTCATTGCCATGTACGTCAATGGATACAGTCCTGAGGCCCAGCCACTGCCAGGCAACTTTGACGGCGATTTTGCCCTGGGCGGACTGACGGTGGGCAACGCCTGGCAGAACTACTGGGGGCTGGTGGACGAGATCAAGATCCATCGCAGCGCCTTGACCCCTGAGCAGATTGAAGCGGAATTCGATCGGCTGAAAGGTCCCTTCAAGGTGGTTGAGTCTGAGGCCGCGACCGCTGCCAAGAAACAGATTCGCCTGGAGAAGGTCTTTGCCGACGTGAATGCTGCGTGGACCGGGCAGGATTATACTGCAGTACGCAGTCTCTGCCTGGCTGTGGTGGGTGCAGCCGATGCACCGGCTCATTTCAGGAGCTATGCCCAGTTGCGCATGGCCCAGAGTTACGCGGCAGAAGGGAATCAGGACGCAGCCAGAGAAATCTATGTGTCTATTGCCGCGAATGACGCCTACCCCCCTGTCCACCGCGAGGAGGCAAAACAGTCCGCTCAAGAACTGGACCCTGTGTCACAGCGTCCAGCCAGTGACACTGAGAACTCGACACGGACACGGATACCGGACATTGCCACGTTTGCCGCAGAGGTCTTTGTCTCGACCCGGGGAGACGATAACAACACTGGTAGCGTGCAAAGTCCATTGGCCACACTGACCCGGGCCCGTGACGCGGTGCGTGCCCTCAGAAAACGCGGTGTCACGGGCGCGATCGCCGTGACTGTCCTCCCCGGTCAATATTCGGTGCAAAAGGCCCTGACACTCACGGCTGAAGACTCCGGCAGCCCTGAGGGACCTGTGGTGTATCGAGCCAGGGACAAGGGCACGGTGGTTTTTTACGGCGGCGCTGTGCTGTCCGGTTTCGAGCAGGTGACCAATCGCGAGATACTCAACCGCCTGCCTGCTGGAGCCAGAGGCAAGGTACAGCAGTGTGACTTGAAGGCCCTGGGTATTACCGAGTATGGCCAGCTCAAGGTGCGGGGATTTGCCCAGCCTCCGTCGCCCCCGACCCTGGAACTGTATGTGGACCGTGTGCCCATGACCCTGGCCAGATGGCCAAACCAGGGATTCTTGGGTATTACCAGACTTCTCAAATCCGGGTCACCCGCCACAGGGGAACCGTCGGCCTTTGAATACAAATCGGATCGTCATGCACGCTGGACCAGTGCCAGCGACGCGTGGCTGTTCGGCTATTTTCATTACCTCTGGGCGGATGCCACGATTAAGATCGGCCGGATCGATCCTGCCGCCAGGACCCTGACCACGGCGGAACCCTATCGTTACGGCTCAGGCGGTATGAGCACTGAACAGGGCATTCAGTACTACGCCTTTAACCTGCTCGAGGAAATTGATGTGCCCGGCGAGTGGTATCTGGAACGCAGCACCGGTATGCTGTATCTCTACCCGCCCTCTGATCCCGGCCAATCGACTGTTGAGATCGGCATGCTCTCGACCCCCATGATCACCCTGGACCAGGTGTCACACGTTCGCATTGAAGGGCTGACCTTCGACCTGGCCCGATACAACGGTATTGTGGCCACAAACGCCAATCACTGTACATTCATAGGATGCACGGTGAGCCGCTTGGCAGGCAACGGCATCATGATCCACGGCGGCACGGACAATCGGCTCATAGGCTGTGACATCCACACCCTGGGCAGACGCGGCACAGAGATCATAGGCGGAGACCGCGCCACGCTGACCCCTGGCAGTCACCTGGTAGAAAATTGCTGGATCCATGACTTCGGACGCATCGATCGGACCTACACGCCTGCAATTCAGTTGGAGGGCGTGGGACATCGCATCGCCCACAACCTCATGGTCAACGGTCCCAGCAGCGCCATGCGAATCGAAGGCAACGATCATGTGATTGAATACAACGAGGTCCACAGCATGGTCCAGGAATCCGATGACCAGGGCGCACTGGAGCTCTTTCGCAATCCCACGTATCGCGGTGTGGTATTTCGCCACAACTACCTGCATCATATCGGTAAGACCGGCAAGGAAGCCGCCGTCCACGGACAGGCGGCCATCCGGTTTGACGATGCGATCAGCGGCATGCTGGTCTACGGCAACGTCTTTTATCGCTGCGCGAATGGGAACTTCGGGGCCATCCAGATGAACAGCGGACGTGACAATCTCATGGACAATAACATGTTCATTGACTGCAAACAGGGCATCAGCGGGGGCTGGTATCCAGGCAACAGCGTGTGGACGTCACTGCGTCAGGGCCAGAAGCCGGAGGGGTTTTACCGGGACGCGCTGTACCTTGCACGTTATCCCAGGATTGCCACCATGCTGGATGACCCGGGCATCAATCACCTCTGGCGCAATGTGTTTTACAGATGCGGCAAGGTCGCCACACGCACGGCCAATATCGATCAATTCGAGAATGGCGTATTCGAGGACGACCCCGGTTTCGTGGATGCAGAGAACGGCAATTTCAGTCTCCGTGAAGATGTCCAGCTCTTTCGAACGATGTGCTTCAAACCGATCCCCTTTGAACGGATCGGATTGTATGACGCGCCTTCGCGTGCCACCTGGCCGGTGACAACGACCCCGGTCGACATGCCGGACTGGCGATTACAGGCAGGACATTAGACCCGAAATTAAACATCCAAGAGAATAACAATAAGGA
>JAIPFM010000186.1 GCA_021736645.1 Phycisphaerae bacterium
GCGCTGCCCGTGGTTCCGGTCAGTGTGTACTCACTGAGGCGGAACTGAATCAGATCTTCACGAGCAACCGCATTGTGATTGGTGATCCCACGGCCGGTGTTATCACCTTCACGGATGCAGTGGACCTGGCCGGTTCACCTGTCTTGGAACTGATCAGCGGCGCAAGCATTGGTGACGCCCACCAGACCGGCTTTGACTTTGTGGGCGGCCTGCTTGTTTTGAATGGCTGTATTTGGCCTGGTCAATCGCCGGGTGTTTTGAGCATTTCCGGTGATGTGACCCTGGCCGCGAACACCACCTTGGATCTGGAGATCGGGGGTGACACACCAGGCACTGGCACTGGCAATCACGATCAGCTTGACGTAAGCCATGGCATTGTGATGATTGGCTCGAATGTGGCCCTTCACATGGTACCCTGGGACAACTTCATACCCACAGGTGGTGAACAGATTGTGATTATAGACAATCAAGGCTCTGATGCCATTGTGGGTAGATTGGCAAATTATGCTGAAGGCACCACAATCACGGACTTCCTGGGTTCAGGGTTGGAGGCCGTATTCAGCTATCAGTCAGGTGATGGTAATGACGCGGTTGTCTCTGTGAATGCGCGGCCCATTGCCGAGGCTGGAGGTCCGTACAGTGTGGCCGAAGGTGCGACCATCACACTGGATGGTTCAGGCAGTTATGATCCGGACCAGCATACCATGCCATTGATTTACGAATGGGACCTTGACAATGACGGTCAATACGACGATGCCACGGGCATCCGACCGACCTTCTCAGGCGTAGGCCTGGATGGGCCAATGTCAGTGACCGTGGGCTTGAAGGTCACCGATCATCAGGGTGCCAGTGATACGGATACGGCCACGGTCAACCTCACCAACCGTGACCCTGTGCTCGATGATTTGGCAGTGACTGTCCTCGATGCCAATGGCCACGTCACGTTGTCAGGCTCGTACAGCGATGAGGGCACTCTGGATACCCATGTCCTCACCATTGACTGGGGTGACGGTGTGGTGCAGGACGTATCCGTGTCTGGCTGGACGTTTGCCATTGGCCACACGTACGACACGCACGATCCTGCAGCCAAGTTCACGATTGGCGTGATTTTATCAGATGATGATGGCGGCAGGGCGGGTATCGCCGGGATCATCACGGGATATAACCCTCATGACGTTCATGCAGCGCCTGTTGTGACAGTGTCCGACATCACAGTGGTGGAAGGCAGTTCTGGTGACTATATCCAGAAGGCCGACTTTGAGGTGGTCCTGTCACAAGCGAGTCATAATCTGGTCCAGGTCAGTTTTGAATCCCTGGATCTTACAGCCATCCGTATAGAGGATCACTGGGCCATGAGCCGTGGCACCCTGTACTTCTATCCGGGTGTGACTCGCGTGGTTTTGACCATGGTGATCAGGGAAGACCTTATTGCAGAGCAGGACGAAACCTTTGCACTTCACCTGACCGAGACCGTGAATGCGGTGATTCGGACACCTCAAGCTGTCTGTACGATCATTGATGATGATTCGGTTGTGCCCACGCCTGTGATTACAGGCATTATTCAGGACACAGGGGCCCGTGACGGCAGGACCTCGGACAGTACGGTGCGCATTGACGGCACTGCCTCTGACAGCGATGCAGTGGAAGTGTTCCTGGACAATACCTCCATAGGCTTTGCCACGGTCAATGCGGACGGGACCTGGATACTGGATTACAGCTCCGTAATCCTGCCAGATGGCACCTACCTTCTGACTGCCCAGGCCCTAGATGTTGTAGGCCTGAGATCCGTCTTGTCCGATCCCTACACTCTGATCATTGATCAGAGCGATCTCTTAATCACTGTGGACGATGTCACAGTCACAGAGGGTGATGACGGGCGCGTGTACGCCTACTTCCCGATTCACCTGTCTCAGACCAGCAATCAGAGGGTGGAGGTCAGCTATGTGACCAGCAACGGCACCGCTGTCAGTCCCACTGACTACCACACAGCCTCAGGCACCGTGTGGTTCTTCCCGGGTGTGACCAGTCTTAGACTACCGGTCAACGTGTTCGGAGATACGACCCCGGAGATCAATGAGCAGTTCACACTGACCCTGACTGCCACCACTATCGGTCAGATCGTGGACAACACAGCCGTGTGTACGATCCTGGATCACGACATCCAGTATCCCATGCCAGTGGAGCAGTCCACAGGCGGCGCAGACGGCTTTGATCTGGCCCACACCAGTGTGACCTTTGCACAGGATACTGCTGGCGCCTATACGGTGACCTCAGAGCCCATCAACAGCCTGCCCGTTAGTCCGATTGGCCCGACAGGCGGTACACCTGTGCCTGCCGGTAACAATGTGAGCACTCGCGTTGTACTGTCGGACCCCCTAGGGGCAAGCAGTGAAGCAGTCACGCTGTTCAACGAGACGTACAGCGACCTCTACATCAACACCCACGGGTCAGTCAGCCCCCAGGGCACCTTCGGCTTTGGTCAGCCTGTCACTGACCCCACGGAATCCATGTCAAACCACAGCGCAGTGGCCCAAGTCTCGGCCCTGTTTACAGCGTCCCAAGGCACCTTCGGCTTGGACACCAGCCTGTTCGGCCGGATCAGCTACAAGAGTCTCCCTGACAGAATCGCCGTCACCTGGAGCAACGTGCCGGCCTTTGGCGTAACCGACTACACCCGGACCAACATCCCCCCAGGGACATTTTGCTTCCCGATCGAGCTGTACGACAGGTCCCCCGGCCCTGGCAGGCGCATGCGTCTGTCTTGGCTTGACATCACGCAGGACCATGCGATCGTGGACCTGTCCGAGTTTTAGACTCCTGGCCATTCCGATATTTACGCCCAGCACCATTTCAAGTACACTACATAATTTTCAGGAGATGTGTCTGTGGAACTGATAGATTCTCACTGCCATTTGACGTTTGATGAGCTGCGTGAAAATTTGGATGAGACACTTGAGCGCAGTCGGGCCCAGGGCATTAGTACCTGGGTCACGATCGGCACGGATGAGTCACAGAGTCGCGAGGCTGTTGCTTTGGCCCAAAAGGTGGACAGGATGTACGCCACAGTCGGGCTCCATCCGCATGAGGCCAAGGATTGGTCTTCTGATCTGTTGGCTCAAATGGAGCAGTGGACCCGGTTGGAGAAGGTGGTGGCCCTGGGAGAAATGGGGCTTGATTTTTACTATGATTTTTCCCCCAGAGCTCAGCAGGAGCAGGCCTTTTCCGAGCAACTGGCATTGGCCGCTCGCTTGAATATGCCGGTGGTGGTACATACACGGGATGCTTTTGATGAGACAATGGGGATTCTCAAGGCCTATGACGGTCAACTCAATCAGGTGGTGTTGCATTGCTTTACAGGCACGGCTGAGCAGGTCAAGGTGGCCCTGGAGTGTGGATTTTATATTTCCTTTTCAGGGGTGGTCACATTCAAAAATGCCCATTCAGTGAGGGAAGCCGCGATGTGTGTGCCCATGGACCGCCTGATGATTGAGACAGATTGCCCGTATCTGGCACCTGCACCCATGCGAAAACAAAGGGTGAATGAACCTGCTCTCTTGATTCACACGGCCCGGTTTTTGGCGCATCTCAAGCAGATGGATCTCGAAGACCTGGCCAGGCAGACCAGGGAAAATACATGCATGTTTTATCAATTGCCTGCATAAATACAGGATTTAGTGTCTCAATACGCCATGTGTCCAAAAGCCCTTTGCAGCCCTGTTTTATGCTGTATAATCACGTTTTATGGCGACTGACTTGATTTTTATCTGACTGGGTCTTTATTACTGTGGCGGGACGCTTAGACACAGCAACCACCGTCGGCGATATGACGTATTATGGGGTTTCTGGGACACCCGTTCTTTTATTATGACATATGGAGTCTGGGCTGGAAGTATGCCAGGATTAGTGGATCAGACCACAGTTGACAGGATTCAACAGGCGACTAATATCGTCGACTTGATCAGTGAATACGTGAGCCTCGTCAAGAAAGGACGAGAAATGGTGGGGGTCTGCCCGTTTCACGATGATCACAGCCCCAGTATGAACGTGAGTGAGTCCAAACAGATTTTCAAGTGCTTTGCGTGCGGTGCCGGGGGCAATGTGTTTACGTTTGTGATGCTGCACGAGCAGCTGTCTTATCCGCAGGCCATTGAACGCCTGGCGCAACGGGCCGGGATTACGATCCAGACCATGCGGACCACAGGGCCAAAGCCCGGGCAAGGGGGAGGTCATGATCTGGACCCTGCGACTTTGGCTCGCGTGAATAGTTGGGCGTGTCGGTTCTTTGAGCAAAATCTGCGTGATCCTCAAAAAGGTTTGCAGGCCCGGGCGTATGTGGCATCACGCAAGATTGACCAGGCCACATCTGACGCCTGGCATCTCGGCCTGGCCCTGGGGACTGGCACGGATCTGGTGACTGCGGCCGGGAAAAAGGGGATTGGAATGAATCTGCTCAAGGCGGCCGGGTTGGCCACGGGGCACGGGCAGGACAAGTTTCTGAATCGGTTGATGTTTGCCATTACGGATGTGACAGGTCGGGTGATAGGCTTTGGCGGGCGCACGCTGGGCAATGACAAGGCCAAATATATGAATTCTCCGACAACAGTCCTGTTTGACAAGAGCAACTGTCTGTATGGTCTGGAGCAGGCCAAGCACCAGATTGTGTCTTCCAATGTCGCCGTTCTGGTGGAAGGCTATACGGACTGTCTGATGGCCCACCAGGTCGGTTGCACCAATGTCGTGGCCACGCTGGGGACGAGCTTGACGTCCGGACACGGACGCATATTGAGACGCTACGGCAAGACCGTGGTCGTGATTTTTGACGGGGATACCGCGGGTATGGAGGCTGCGAACAGGGCCCTGGAAGTGTGCCTCAAGCAGCGTCTGGATATCAAGGTGGCCATGCTGCCTGAGAAGATGGATCCCTGTGATTATGTGCTGGCCTTTGGTCAGCAGGGTTTTCAACGGATGATCGATGAGGCTGAGGATGTTCTGAAATTCAAGTGGGACCGACTCAACCAGAAGTTCGCGTCTGATACGACGCTGGCAGGTCGTAAACAGGCCGTGGAAGAGTTTCTTCAAACTGTCGCGACAGGCATTCAGTCTGGTAATTTGTCTGCCATTGACCGGGGTATGGTGGTGAATCGTTTGTCCGGGATGATTGGTTTGAGTACGCGTCAGATTGAAACCGAACTGGTGAGACGCATGCGTACAGGTGCAGGCGCCCCAATACAATCCTCGCAAAAATCCACCGATGCACGCGCATTGGGGCAGGGGATCAACGCCGTGACACAACGTGAAATCCTGGAGGTGCTGCTCAATGAACCTCGTTTGTACAGGAGTATCCAGGAAGACATTGCAGTTGAGACATTTGATGATCCGATATTGAAACAGGTGGCGCAACGCTTTTTTGAACTGCTCAAGATCAATCCTGAGGCCAATGGCACGGACCTGCTGGCCCGGATTGACTCCATAGAGGTGGGGCAGGTCGTGGCAGAGCTCATGCTCGTAGGGGAACAGAAAGGCAACTTTCGGTTGCGACTCGAGGGGGCTGTTGACGTGTTAAAGAAGGCACGATTGTTCGCCAGCGACGATCTGTCAGGGCAGGACCATTCGGTTGAGTTGCTCAATGCCAGGCGAACCCCGGCTGGGGAACGCAATACTCGCAGTCTTGGTTTTATGTGACGAACTTTTGGGTAGGAATTACCGTAAGGCATGGCAGAGGCCGTTTGCTTGCCTTAGGGTCTAAAATATAGATATGAGTCCAATGGAAACAACGGCCCGCATTTTGTTAGGGAAAGACTGAGGTGCCAGTAGTGGCCAGAAAAAAAACAAAGAAAGAAGAGACGCCTGAACCGATAGAGGCGTCTCAGGCAGATATGATCCCCGCTCCTGACATGGAACAGCCGGAGAATCCGGTGACTGTCAAAGAGGGCGAAGACAAGATTAAGGGGATGATTGCCCGAGGCAAGAAAAAGGGCTATCTGACCTATGAAGAGATCAATAAGGATCTCCCGGATGACATTGTGAGTGCCAATCGCCTTGAAAAGCTGCTTGCCACCCTGGATGAAATGGGTATCAGTCTTATTGATGAAGCGGATGTCCGTGCCAAGGCATTGAAGGGGGATGATGATGACGTCTTTGATGAAGACATCATTGACGAAGATGATGAGCCCACGGATGACCAGCTCCAGGACGACGAAATCCTGGAAAAGGAACTCGTGGAATCTGAGGTCACGCGGCGTATTGACGATCCAATCCGAATGTATCTCACACAGATGGGGCAGATACCCCTGCTGACGCGCGAGTCAGAGATCTCCCTGGCACGTAAAATAGAAATTACACGCATGGCGTTCAGACGCAAGATGCTGCAATGCGAGTATTGTGGGCGAGCCGCTGTGGAATTACTGCAGCAGGTGCACGACAGCACCATGTCCTTTGATCGCACAATCAAGACGGGCACAACCTATCTCAACAGCAAGCCCACGATCAAGAAACGTATTCCTGTAAACCTGAAAACGGTCAACGAGCTGTTTGCTGTAAATCAGGCCATGTTCACTCAAATTCAGCAGGCGGAAAGTGCCGACGACGTGCGTGAGCAACTGCGTTGTCTGCATAGAAACAGGCGAAAGATTGCCACGCTTCTGGAAGAGTTGAGCCTCCGGACCAGTCGTATTCAGCCGATCAAGAACAAGCTGCACGGCATCTGTGACAAGATGCATCAACTCGAGGCCGTCATCGAGACCGGTGTCACGGGCATTATGACGGAGGAGGATATTGACGCCGTGGGCCAGGAGCTGCTTGGCTTGCAGGATCTCGTTTTGGAAACACCGCAGCAGCTTGAAAAGAAACTTCGCACTGTGGACCGTGTATTCTCGCAGTACGAACAGGCCAAACGTACCCTATCCAGTGCCAACCTGCGTCTGGTGGTCTCCATCGCCAAGAAATACCGTAATCGCGGGTTGAGCTTCCTGGATCTCATCCAGGAGGGCAACACAGGTCTGATGCGGGCAGTCGACAAGTATGAATATCGCAGGGGGTATAAATTCAGCACGTATGCCACCTGGTGGATTCGTCAGGCCATCACCCGCGCCATTGCGGATCATGCACGCACCATTCGTATTCCTGTGCACATGATCGAAACCATGAGTCGTTTGCGTGCTGCCGGCAAGACGCTGCACCAGGAACTGGGACGCGAACCCACGATTGAAGAGATCGCGGCCAAGGTGGAAATGACCATTCAGGAAACGCGACGTGTCCTGAATATATCCAAGCACCCGATCAGCCTGGATCGCCCCATTGGGGAAAGTGAAGACAGCTACTTCGGCGATTTCATTGAAGACAACGACGTGGATTCGCCCGTGGCGTCAGCCACCCAGGAAATGCTCAAGGAACGCATTGACTCCGTGCTCAAGACCCTGTCATACAGGGAGCGTGAAATCATCAAACTACGCTATGGTATTGGCGACGGCTACACCTACACCCTGGAGGAAGTGGGCCGGATCTTTAAGGTGACGCGCGAACGTGTGCGTCAGGTCGAGGCCAAGGCCATCAGAAAACTTCAGCATCCGGTGCGCGCCAGAAAGCTCGAGGGTTTCCTGGATAGCAACGCTTGATTCGCTGCTCACACCTGTACACAGAACAAAAAAAAGCCTTCCTTGCGTGAAACAAGGAAGGCTTTAATGTTTTACAGATAGGCCTGATCAGTAACTGTTATGCACGGAACCCCAGGTCTGAGTTTCCTGTTCAGACGATTCCTCTTGTTCTCTGGGGTGGGCATTATCATACACCTCTTTGAGTTTGGTCGTGGTCAGATGTGTGTACACCTGAGTGGTTGACAGGGACTGATGTCCGAGCAACTCCTGCACACTCCGCAGATCCGCACCGTTATTTAACATGTGGGTTGCAAAACTGTGACGCAGGGTGTGCGGGCTGATATTGGGATCCAGACCGGAAATCTTGAGGTACTTGTCCATTTTTCGGCGGACACTCCGCGTGCTCAGTCTCCGTCCGTGCTTATTGACGAACAGGACTTTTGTATCGAAGTTCTCATTGTTCTGAGAACGTTTGTTGCGGAATTCCATGTAGTGCTGAATCGTCTGCAGGGCCGAGGAACTGATCGGTGCAATTCTCTCCTTTTTGCCCTTGCCGCGCACGTGCAGCACTTCGCCGAGGAAGTCGATGTCGTCCATGTTCAGGGCGACCAGTTCGCTCACCCGGATACCTGTACTATACAGGACTTCCAGAATGGCACGGTCACGTGCACCAAGCCAGTTATCCAGGGGCGGTGTTTCCAGGAGTCTCTTGACTTCATCATACTCAAGGAAGCGGGGCAGCTTTTTCTCCTGCTTGGGGGTACGCACCGACGCCAGGGGATTGGCATCGATCTGGCCGGTGCGGATCAGGTACTTGTAAAAGCTTCTCAAGGTGGCGAGCTTACGTGCCACCGTGGCCTTACTGTACACCTTTTCGTTGAGCATGACCAGATACGCCCGTGCATCATCGACATCCGCATGGATCATCAACTGATTGACATCCACGTCAGTATCCACATCCACGGCTGTGGCGGCCATCATGGACTCGCCATAGGGTTCCACAGGATTCTGTCCCGGATGAGGGGCACATGCAGGCTGGGATTGGCCTTGGTGACGATTTGCCAGAAACTCTGCATACTGAGTGAGATCAGCGCCGTAGCATTTCGCAGTGTGTTCGGAAAAGCGTCTTTCGAACTTTAAGTAATTCAAGAAGTGTTGAACAATTGGGCTGCTGTGTTCCATAATGAACCTACCTACTTCTAGAGTTTAAGGCTATCCCTAGCGTTTCAATATATGCCACGATTCCGTCTCATGACTTTTATACAAAAGCGTGCGCTTCTCTCGGTCTCATGTGATCAGGCTGTGCCGGCCTTTTCATTGAGCAGGTGTTCTGCTTGAATAAGCAAAACGCGAGTCAATTTGAAACTCAGGACCGCAGCATCGAACCAGTCAAAATCGGTCTTCTTGTTGGATGCCTGATCCATGAGAGCATCGAGCAACTGATCTTCAGATCCGGACTCATAACGGAAGATAAACTTCTCATGTCCCTTGTTCAGAATCAGTTGTTTTTGCTCACAATTCATGACGTTCTTTTGATCTTACTTTCAGTCAAAACCAACTTATTACGACCTTGTGACATCTTGTTTTTAAGGATTTGAGTTGTCGTTTTTGGCCACTGATCCTTAATTCTCTGTTTCTTGCTACACCGCTATTATCGGCCAATAGTTCTTATGTCTTTACAAATTGATCGGTAAATTGTCAGATTGGGAAAAATTCGGACCCAGACCCGCTAACAGGGCAGGTTAAGAGGGGTAGTTGAGCTCATGTGGATTTGGGGGTGCTGTAGAAAGGCGTTCCATCTCTTTGTATACAAAGGACTTGTCTCGACTGAAGTAAGGGTGTCATCAAGTCTTCTGCCCTGGCAAGGGGCAGCCCCAGGCAGGTACAGATATCGGACATGGAGCTGGGATGACGGTCTACCAGGTTCAGGATATGGGCCGGGCCAATGGCCTCGCCTGCAGTGGATGGCGCCTTGGAAAAGTCCGCAATAATCTCACATTTTGGCCCAAGATGATTGGCCATGGCGAGCATCCTTTCCGGGCTCAAACGAGCAATGCCCGAGTCTGCTGTCGGCCGAACCGCAGTATTGAGCTGAACCCGATCCGGCGCGATGCGTTCAATGGCGAGCTTCAAGGCATCCAGGTGATCCGGATCCGTATTGAGGCCCTCCACCAAGAATATTTCCAGCCAGATCTGACCGGAAAACTGGGCTCGAAAATCGACCAGTCCCTGAATCAATGCCTGCACAGTGAGCGATTCACAGGGGCGATTGACCCTGGCATAGGCCTCAGGCAGGACTGCGTCCAGAGAGGGCAGTATCATGTCCGCCTTGGCACACTGGGTCCGCACCTCAGGATCGTTCAGCAGGGTGCTGTTCGTAATAATAGCAATGGGAATTGAGGTCAGGGTACGAATCCCGTCGATCAAATCACCCAGTCCGGTATTCAGCGTGGGTTCCCCTGATCCTGTCAGGGAGATGACATCAGCCTTGACGCCATCGGCCAGTCTGGCCTTGAGCTGATCCAGGATCGTTTGAATGTCTACATAGGCCTTGCGCGTCAGGGATTTTTCTGTGGTTCGATCAATCTGGCAGTACACGCAGTCCAGGGAACACACCTTGTAGGGCACCAGGTCAATGCCCAGACTCAAGCCCAGACGCCTGGAGGGGACAGGCCCGAATACAGTATTTGTCGGCTCTGTCATGTTTATCTCAGTATGTCGAAGATGTGCTTGCACTGGGCCACGACAGTCTCCAGACGATCCAGAGGCAGGACACATGCAGCATCGGACCGGGCCTCAGCCGGGCGGGGATGGACTTCCAGGAACAGACCATTCGCGCCGGCAGCCACAGCAGCCCTGGCCAGGAGGGGGGCCATGTCCGGAGATCCGGCACTGGTAGTGCCCAGACCGCCCGGTTGCTGTGTGCTGTGCGTGGCATCAAAGATGACAGGGCAGCCCAGGGTCTTCATAATGGCAATGGCGGTCATATCATTGACCAGACGGTTGTATCCAAAGAATGTGCCGCGTTCAGTCAGCATGATCTGGTCATTGCCGCTGGCCTTAAGCTTGTCCACCACATTGGCCATCTCCTGAGGGGATAGAAATTGCCCCTTTTTAACGCTCACAGGTTTGCCCGTATTTGCGCAGGCCTTCAGAAGATCGGTTTGTCTGCACAGGAATGCAGGGATCTGAAGGCAATCTATCACGCTACCCACGGGTTCGGCCTGAGCCGTTTCATGCACATCCGTCATCACGGCCAGGCCAGTCTTCTCCCGGACCGTATTGAGGATCTCCAGGCCCTTGTCCAGGCCCGGCCCGCGAAAGCTCGTCAGGCTCGAACGATTGGCCTTGTCAAAACTTGCCTTGAATATAGACGGGACGCCAGTACTCTGGCTCACCTTGACAAGGTGCTCGGCAATCTCAAGGCAATTGTCCAGATCCTCAATCACGCAGGGTCCTGCCATCAAGAACAGGGGCTGGTCGAGCCCCACAGGTACTGATCCAATCTTAAACGACCTTGCGCTCATGTGTCTTCCTTGTTAATTTGTGTTTTTAGTTTTTAGTTTTTGATTCAGAGCCAGCATGCTCAGAGGGCCAAGTATACAGTCCGCCTGTGTTTCCTGCCATTGTTTTTGTGAGGCCACAGATGGGTGGTGTCGCCCAACCTGTCTATTGACAGACAGGTCAATTCTACTATAAACTCCTGCAAATAAAAGATATTGCGATATTTAACTCATAACAAAGGAGTCGCTGTATGATCACAGCAATCGCCATGATCAATTGTGAGGTCGGTCAAGTCCATGCCGTGGCAGAAGCCCTGGTTGACCTGGAGGGTATTGCCGAAGTGTATTCCGTGTCAGGAGAATATGACATCATGGCGATACTCCGCGTAAAAGAGTATGAATCCCTGTCCAAGGTTGTTTCCCAGGGGATGAGTCCGATCAAAGGCATCACCAGAACCAACACGCACATGGCCTTTCGGTGCTACTCCAAGCACAATATGGAGAGGATGTGGGCGGATTTTATTGCCGAATAAATGTGTAGCCTCACATTTTCCAATGCTATCCTCCAGGCCCAGTGTCGTGGAGAAATCCCCCTGATTGCGGATATCAAGCCAATCTCTCCGCGAGACGGTGATCTGTTGAGTGAGCGAACCCCTGCTGAACTGGCGCAGGCGCTGGCTGCAGCAGGCGCGTGCGCTTTATCCGTTGTGACCGAATCCGAGCACTTTGGGGGCAGCCTGGCCATGCTCCAGCAGGTCTGCGGCGCGGTGTCTTTGCCTGTCCTGCGAAAAGACTTTGTCACGTCCGTGCAGGACGTGGATGACTCGAAAACCGCTGGCGCATCAGCCCTGCTGCTCATCCTGGCCACCACGCCCCCTGATCTGGTGCCTGACCTGTATCATCGTGCCCATGAGCTGGGTATGGAAGTCGTGGTGGAAGTCCACACCCGCCAGGAGTTGGGTCAGGCCCTCGCTCTGTCGGCCCGAATCATCGGGATCAACAATCGGGATATTCTACAGCTCGAAAAGGATGCCGGCGATGTCAGAGTGACTGAGACCCTGGCCCCGCTTGTGCCTGACGGGATTCTCACTATTTCCGAAAGCTCGCTGCTGACCCCGGAGGATATCACACGGGCCATCCAGGCGGGCGCTGATGCCGTGCTGGTGGGTACTGCCATTTTACAGTCAGACAACCTCTGTGCCAGGGTGGCAGAACTGACTGGCCTTCTGAGAGGACGCGACGCATGACACGTGTAAAAATATGCGGCCTCATGAATCGCGATGACATTCACATGGCCGTGGCTGCCGGCGCCGATGCACTGGGGTTTGTCACGGAATACCCCATACCCGTGCCCTGGAACCTCTCTCGCCAGGCCGCTGCCGAGTTGGTGGCTTCTGTGCCTCCGTTTGTGACCACCACGGCAGTGGTGGGCGGCTTCGTTCAGGACATGGTGGATCGAGCCCTTTGCGTGAAGCCACATTTTCTTCAGCTCCATGGGGATGAAACCCTGGAGGACATTCAATGGGTGTGTGAGCAGTTGGCCCATACAGGCATCAAGGTACTGAAGGCGCTGCGCATCAATATTGAGACAGGTGAAGCTCAGTTTTCAGAAACAGATCCTCTCAAGGCCTGTCACCTGCTGGCCCAGTCGGGCGTGTCCGGTCTCGTGGTCGATTCGAAGACCTCTTCGCGGCCCGCAGGTACGGGTGTGACATTGGATTGGCAGGTGATGCAGCAGGTATCCACCCAATTGGAACTTCCCTTGATCCTGGCAGGGGGGTTGAATGTTGACAATGTGGGTGAGGCGATCAGGATCGTGCATCCGTATGGCGTGGATGTCATCAGTGGTGTGGAAAAACAAGCTGGCGTCAAAGATGGCCAGTTAATGATTGATTTTGTCAGGGCAGTGAAAACATCATGAACAGACCCTATACCTTTATGTTGGTGGCCATGAGCCTGGACGGCAAGATTTCGCCTCGGCGTCATCCGGGTCAACCCAACCCCATTGGCCCCACACTGATCCATGAGAAGATCATGACCCTGCACAATGCCCAGCGGTCCACCGTGGATGGCATCATGGTGGGTCTGAACTGTATCCTGCTGGACGACTCACGCCTGACCCTGCGTGACAACAAAGGGACAAATCCAACGCGTATTGTCCTGGACGGATTGGCTGAGATTTCCCCGCAATCGCGCATACTGGACCACGATGCACCCACGATTATTGCGGTGACTCAGGATGCCCCGGCCCGCAAGGTAAGTGCCTTCAAGGACAGGGGTGCCCATGTTGTGAAGGCAGGTCAGGGGAAATATGTGGATCTGCCGCACCTGATGAAAGTGCTCTACGAAGACTTCCACATCAAACGCCTGATGGTGGAAGGGGGCGGCACGGTTCACCGCTCCATGATCACAGCAGGCTTGTATGATGAACTCCAGTTGATCATGTGTCCCTTTGTCATGGGGGGGTCGGCTTCGATCTCACCGGTGGAAAGAAGTGCTTTCTGGCCCAGAGGTCATGTGCCGAAATTCACCCTGGAAAAGGCAGAGATCATTGAAAATTACCTGTACATTGTCTATACACCAGAGAAGGAGTTTTAAATGGAGAATCGAGAAGACAGTTGGAGACAATTTGGCGCCATCGTGGTTCGGTTGACACGCGGTGAAGACATTACCCGGGAAGAGGCCAAGGAGTGTTGGCGGCAGATCTGTGAAGAAGAACAAAGTGACCTGCAGCAGGGCGGCTTCATTGGCGCACTCAAGGCCAAACCTGAAACCCCAGAGGAAGTGGCCGGCACATTCGAGGCCCTGTACGAATATGATACGCTCAAGGTGACAGTGGAGACACCCAGGCCTCTCATTGACAATTGCGGCACTGGCGCAGACACCCTGAAGACCTTTAACATCAGTACCGGGGCCGCCATTGCAGCGGCGTCCCTCGGGCTTTATGTGGTGCGTCATGCGGCCCGTGCCATCTCCTCCAACTGCGGGGCGATTGATGTGGTGGAGGCATTCGGTGTGAATGTGGAATCTGCACCGGCCCTGCCCAAGCAGAGTATTGAAAAGGCCGGCATCTGTGCATGGAATGCCTTTTTGCCTACAGTCCATCCCAAGACGCTGGCCCGGGTGCTCTCTCAAATTCGTTTTGGCTCTGCCATCAACCTGGTGGGTCCTCTGCTCAATCCCACGATGCCCACGTATAAGGTCATGGGCGTGCCCAACAAGGAAATGATCGAAATCGAGGTGAAGACCCTGCGCGAACTGAAATTCAAGAGGGCCTTTGTCATGCACGGCCTGGATGATGCATCAGGCAAGGGTATGGATGAGCTGACCACCATGGGGACCACCCATGTGGCGGAGCTCATGGAAGACGGATCCATCAAGAACTACACCTTGACCCCAGAGGACTTCGGCCTGACGCGTCCCAAATTTGAGGACATTGCCTCCTCACGTGACGTGCAAAAGGACGCCCTGACATTGCTGCGTGTGCTGGCTGGAAAAGATACGGGTTGCCGGTCTGATATTGTATGTCTCAATGCTGCACCTCTGTTGTATGTCTATGGTGAGGCCCAGGATTTGAAAGAGGGTTTTGCCATGGCCAAACAGGCCCTGGCCGATGGGCGTGCCTTGAATAAACTGCGTGACTGGGTGACCTGGCAGAATGATGCACCGGAAGATGGACTGCCCACGCTGGATAAGATGATCGAGAAAATGTAAGGATGGACATCAAATACTCCAGTTGTTACTTCTGCACCAGCAAGGGCTGCGCCATGAAGGTGTATGTGGAAGACGGTCGCGTACAGAAGGTTCGGTATGATACGCAGGCCCCGGTCGGACCGGGCGCCTATTGTGTTCGTCCGATCCTGGCCAAAGCCTACCAGGAACATCCCTTCCGGTTGAGCCATCCCTTAAAACGCTGCGGCGCGCGCGGAGCCAATCAGTGGGAACAGATCAGCTGGGATCAGGCCCTGGACGAAATCTCCCAAAAGCTCGACCACCTGCGTCAGCGTCACGGTGCCGAAACCCTGGCCACCAGTTCAGGCACAGGACGCGGCGCCTGGGACTTTGCCAAGACGCGTTTCATGAACTGCTTTGGCAGTCCGAACCGTTTTGGCGTGGTCACGATCTGCTACGGACCGCGCAGTATGGTGTGGTACAGTACCTTCGGGGGCGCCATTGTGCCTGATCGGAAACCCGGAGTCACAGGTCTGATGGTCCTCTGGGGACGCAATCCCCACGAGGGAGGACCTTCTTCGTGGGCCAGTTTCAAAAAGGCCAAAAAGGCCGACATGCGCACCCTGGTGATTGATCCTCGATGCACTGAGGCCAGCCGACAGGCGGACTGCTGGGTTCAGCTCAAGCCCGGTACCGATGCAGCCCTGGCATTGGGGTTGATGCATGTCATTATCCAAGAAAAGCTCTATGACGAGGCCTACATTCAAAAATATACCTCCGGATTTGAACCGCTCAAGGCTCGCGTCCAGGAGTACCCGCCGGCACGTGTCGCGCAAATTACCGGCCTGTCCGTTTATAAAATCAAAGAAATAGCCCGCTTCTTTGCTGCGCATCAACCGCACAATATGGTCATTGGTGTGGCCCCGGAACACAGTTCTCCCAACAGTATTCAGGCGATCCGTGCCATCAATGTGCTGCGCGCCCTGGTGGGCAGCATCGATGTTAAGGGGGGAGGGGTGATTGCCGGCCCCTGCAGTGATTTTGTACCGGATGCCCCCATGGAACTCAACCATCTGCTCTCTTCGGAACAACGCAAAAAGCAGATCGGCAGCGACCGTTTCCGGTTCTTGAGTTATCCTGGTTGGGAACTCGTGGAAGCTCAACTCAAGAAACAGTGGGGCGAGAACCATGCACTGGCCTGCTATCTGAACTGCATGGCCCATGCACCGAGTGTGTTCCGGGCCATGATCACGGACAAACCCTACCCGGTCAAGGCCCTGATTGTCTCTGGCAGTAATCCTCTGCTGTCCTATGCCAATACCCGGTTGGTCTACAACGCCCTGAAGTCACTCGACCTGCTGGTCACCCTGGATGTCACCTGGACACCCACGGCTCAAATCTCAGACTATGTGCTCCCTGCTGCCTGCTGGATGGAACGGCCTGACATGGGCAATTTTGCCTCGATTGGCGCCTATCCTCTGGTGCAGATTGGGGAAGCGGCATTGCCCGCGCGAGTACCCGGGCAGTATGAGCGCTACAATGATTATGAATTCTGGCGTGCATTGGGATTGCGACTGGGTCAGGACACACAGTGGCCCTGGCCCACGTTTGAAGAGGTCTGGGAATATCGACTATCCGGCATCATGAAAAAACGGGGTGTGACAACCCTGTCAGAGTTTATCCAGCAGCAGCGATGGCAGAAGGACCCCCTGGAGCCGGGTGCGATGGATCGAGGTCCCCTGGCCACGCCCTCCGGAAAAATTGAACTCTATTCCACCGTCCTGGAGCAACTGGGCTATGACCCGCTGCCTGATTACCAGGAACCCCTGCCCCCGGATGAGCGGTGGAGCAAGTATCCGCTGCTCAATATCAGCGGTCCGCGCACCATGCCGTATCATCACAGCGAATTTCGGCACATTGATGCCTTTCGTAAACAGCATCCTGATCCGATTGTGGAGATCCATGTGGACCTGGCACGGAGAAAAGGCATTACTGATGGGGATTGGGTCTGGATTGAAAGCCCTCTGGGCAGAGTCAAGCAGCGGGCTCGCTTGACCACCTCACTGGATCCCGGCACCGTATGCACGCAGCATGCCTGGTGGTTCCCGGAAAAGCCTGCCGAAGAACCCTCTCTGTACGGCCTGTGGGAGTCCAACATCAATGTCACCACGGACGATGACCTGGATAAATGCGACCCCATATCCGGGGGGTGGCCCTACAAGGGACAATACCTTCGCTGCCGCATTTCAAAGTGTTGAACAACGAGTATTCATGACACACACACAGGCAAATCTGATTGTTGTTCTCGGCCCAACCGCAACAGGCAAGACCCGTTTTGCGGCCTTACTGGCCCATGCGATTCATGGTGAGATTATCAGTGCGGATTCCCGCCAGGTGTATCGGCACATGGATCTGGGCACAGGCAAGGACTATCAGGATTACCGGGTGGAGGGTCAGGCCGTGCCGGTTCATTTGATTGACATCTGCGAGCCTGGTGAGAAGTATCATGTGCATGCGTTTCAAAAGGACTTTTATGCGGCCTTTGATTCGATCCGGGCCCAGGGACACATGCCGATCCTGTGCGGCGGCACAGGCATGTACATCGAGGCCGTGACCCGGGGCTATCAACTGCCTGAGGTGCCGCATAACGAGGTCCTGCGTGAACAACTCAAGGACAAAACACTGGCCGAACTGCAGGTCATCCTGGCAGGGTACAAGACACTGCATAATCGCAGCGATACAGACACGCGGGAGCGTGCCCTGCGTGCCATCGAGATTCAGGTGTGTGAGTCACACCCCGTAGAAGCATCCTCAAGGCCCGAGATCAGACCCTTTTATCTGGGTCTGCAGCTGGAGCGAGCATTGTGTCGGCAGCGCATTGCCGCACGCCTTCAGCAAAGGCTGGATGCCGGCATGGTGGAGGAGGTCCAGGGATTGCTGGACCGGGGCATCGCGCCTGAAGATCTGATCTACTATGGCCTCGAATACAAATTCATCACCCAGTATCTCGCAGGTGACATGGACTATAAAACCATGGTCGAAAAACTCCACATTGCCATCTGTCAATTCTCCAAACGCCAAATGACCTGGTTCCGGAGGATGGAACGCCATGGCACGATCATTCACTGGATAGACGCATTACTCAGTGATGATGACAAAGTGAATCGGGCAATCCAGATGACTAAACACTAAACACTTAAAACTATACACCGCGGCCTCTGGCCGCTAGCCCAGCAATCGAAGCAGCCGTCTCCAGGTACCTTCAGGTTTGTACTCCTGGGGCACCATGACCAGGATGGCCCCTGGGGTGACGTTGATGTCTGCAGGCAGGGGTGGGCCCGGGTCACCATCGACCTGGGTTTTGATCTTTTTTGAGGGGGAGGTGATCTTGACGTGCTTGCCCTGTTGGTAGATGACATCACTGCATCGGGTGTGACGTTTAAACAGGATCGTGAGATAATGCTTGAGCAGGTGAGGTCTGTACTGACATTTCAAGACGCACACGTCCAGGAGTCCATCGCTGACATCGGCATGGCGCAGGACATACAGGCCCAATGCATAGCGTGTGACATTGCCGACAATCACCATGCCTGGCCCGTTAAAGATGACCTGCCCATCCAGTTCGACATGGATCGGATGAAATGTGTGACTCCAGAAGGTTTGCCATAGGGGGCTGGCATAGTCAAAATAGTCGATATGCCCGTCGCGCATTTTTGTGACGCGGTCCATGACCTCTCCATCAAAGCCAAAGCCCGACACACAGGTAAAGCATTTTCCGTTGATGGTACACAGGTCCAGGGGACGCGTATAGCCGGCCTCGAAGGTCTGGATCAGGGTGCTGAGCTTGTCACCAAATCCGAGCTCACTGGCCAGCAGGTTTTCTGTGCCACTGGGAATGATCATCAGGGGTTTGTCACTGCCCACGAGGCCATGGGCCACTTCCCGCACGGTGCCGTCACCGCCTGCGACCACCACCATCTGACACTCGGGATCCTGGTGGACTTGAATGGCCAGGTCACAGGCATGCCCCAGGGACTGTGTCTTGAGAAAACGGACTTCATAGCCCTGTGCGCGCAGGTATTGCTGAAAGCTGCGTCTGAGTCGTTTGCGACTGCTGGCACCTGATTTCGGGTTGGCAATGAGTGCGATGTAGCCGTTTTCTGGTTTCATATAAAAACAGTTTTTAGTTTTTAGTTTTTAGTTTTTGGTACTCTGCCAGCAAGCACGCATAGCTTTTCTGACAATGAGTCAAGTTCTCTAGTTCCAGGTTCTGCTGGACCTCTTTGATCATGTCACTGCTCGGGCCTTCAATTTCTACGTAGGACCCCAGGTCTGTGATTCGGTCCAGGCCGATCAGGCACTGCTTGTAGGACCACAGTTCGCGATGTTTGTGCACGATCATTTTTTGTTCATAGCCCAGGCCTTCAAGCAGGGCCGTGGCTTGATCCGGATCAGACGCCGGGATTTCGATTTCTTCCCGGCACTTGACGTCGGCCTGCTGTTTGGGTCCCTTGAACGTGACAAAGGTCTGCGTCCCCTGGTCTGTGGCTTGAATGCGAACGCGCAGGCATTTGTCCTGTGTCACCATTTGCCTTTGCGCATTGTCGAAGTACAGATCCTGCTGGTCCTGGTGTGCAACAAATGTTGCCTCGAGACCTTCCAATCGCGCCTGCACAGGGGCCAGATCATCGACTTTGAGTTTGGCTTCAATTTCCACAGCCATGATTATACCACAATATTGACCAGGCGGGACTTGATCACAATGATCTTTTTGGGCGTCTGGCCATTGAGCGCGGCCTGTACCTTGTCACTGGCCAGGGCCCTGGCCTGGATGTCCTGTTCACTGGTGTCGGCAGGCACCACGATCTTGTCCTTGATCTTGCCGCGAATCTGGATGGCCAGCTCGATCTCTTTTTCCTGGAGCAGACGCTCCTCATACACAGGCCAGGGCGTGTACGCCAGTGTATCAGTCTCGCCCAGGCGCTGCCACAGCTCTTCGGCGATGTGGGGTGAAAACGGTGCCAATACCAGTACAAAGGGTTTGAGCACGGCCTTGCTGCGGACCTTCTGTTTTGTCATGTGGTTGACAAAGATCATCATTTGGCTGATGGCTGTGTTAAAGGAGAAGGTCTCGATGTCGCTGCCCACCTTTTTGATGGTCTGGTGCAGGACCCGCAGTGTGGCCTCATCCGGTTCGACGTCCTGCACGGCCTCATTCATTCCGCCGGTCTCTTCGTGGACAAACAAACGCCAGGCCTTTTGCAGGAACCGATACACACCCTCCACGCCTTGAGTGTTCCAGGGTTTGGTGGCCTCGAGGGGTCCCATGAACATCTCGTAGAGACGCATGGAATCTGCGCCGTAGTCACGTACCACATCGTCCGGGTTGACCACGTTCTTCAGGGTCTTGCTCATCTTGGCCACGATCTGTTTCAGGGGCTGACCTGTGTCTGTGTGGAAGAACTGACCGTCGCGATTTTCCACTAGGTCACTGGCCACCTTGGACCCTGCGTCATCTTCATATGCATAGGCCAGGATCATGCCCTGATTGAACAGCTTCTGGAAGGGTTCATCGGTGCTCACATGGCCCAGGTCGTACAGGACCTTGTGCCAGAAACGTGAGTAGAGCAGGTGAAGCACGGCATGTTCGGCCCCGCCCACGTACAGGTCCACAGGCATCCAGTATTTTTCTATGTCCGAGGCCCAGCCCTGTTCGCTGTTTTTCGGATCCATGTATCGCAGGTAGTACCAGCAACTGCCGGCCCACTGAGGCATGGTATTCAACTCGCGGCGTCCCTTGCGGCCTGTGGCCGGGTCTGTCACTGACAGCCAGTCCGTGGCATTGCTCAGGGGTGATTCGCCGCCTTCACCGGGCTGGTAGTTGCTCAGTTTCGGCAGAGCCAGGGGCAGGTCGGCCTCGTCCACCAGGGTGACGTCTCCGTCCTCCCAGTGGATGATGGGGAAGGGTTCACCCCAGTAGCGCTGCCGACTGAAGAGCCAGTCGCGGAGTCTGTAGTTGGTGGTTCCGTGACCGAGGTTCTTGTTCTGGAGCCAGGCGATGGTTCGGGCCACACCGTCCTGTTTGTTCAGACCATTGATGTCCAGGCCTTCATCAGGATTGGCAGAGCGGATATAGGAACCGTCCTCTGTCCAGCAGGCCTCACCTGCCAGGACCCGGGCCTTCAGGTCTGGATCGTCCGTCTGGGGTTCCATGATGCAGATCACGGGGAGATCAAAGGTCTTGGCAAATTCAAAGTCACGCGTGTCATGGGCAGGCACTGCCATGATCGCGCCGGTCCCATAGCCCATGAGTACATAGTCGGCAATCCAGATGGGGATGGCCTGGCCATTGACCGGATTGATGGCGCAGGTGCCGGAGAACACGCCGGTCTTGTCCTTGGCCAGTTCAGTGCGGTCCATGTCGGACTTCAGGGCTGCCTGTTTCAGATAGGCTGAAAGTGCATCCTGGTGGTCTGCCGTGGTAATGTCAGGTACCAGCGGATGCTCCGGGGCGAGCACCATGTAGGTGGCCCCAAAGAGCGTGTCCGGACGTGTGGTGAACACGCGGATTGTGGCGTCAAGGCCCTGCACCTGGAAATCCACCTCAGCCCCGATGCTCTTGCCGATCCAGTTTCGCTGCATCTCTTTGATGCCTTCAGGCCAGTCCACAGAGTCCAGGCCCTCAAGCAGACGCTCCGCATACTGGGGAATTCGAAGCAGCCACTGTTTGAGGAAACGCCGTTCCACGTCCCTGCTGCCGCACTTCTCGTGCGACCCGTCATTGAGCACCTCTTCATTGGCACACACGATCTGGCACTGCTTGCACCACCACACCTGGGCACCGGCATAGTAGGCCAGACGCTTGCTGTCCCTGTAGTCACGTACCGCAGCAGGGCCTGCGGCCTCGACCTCGGCCGGGATGGGCAGCTCGCTTATGGGGCGTCCCTTTTTCTGATCCGCGTCATACCAGGTAGCATAGATCTGACTGAAGATCCACTGGGTCCATTTGTAGTAGTCGGGGTCCGTGGTATTGACCTCGCGGTCCCAGTCATAGCTCATGCCCAGGCTCTGGATCTGGGTACGAAAGGTGTCGCAGTTCTTTGCCGTGGTCACGGCCGGATGCGTGCCGGTCTGGATGGCATACTGCTCAGCAGGCAGGCCAAAGGCATCCCACCCCATGGGGTGCAGCACATTAAAGCCCTTCATGCGTTTGTAGCGGGAGATAATATCCGTGGCAGTGTACCCCTCGGGGTGGCCCACATGCAGGCCCGCACCTGATGGATAGGGAAACATGTCCAGTACATAATATTTGGGTTGTGCAGGGTCGGTAATCTCCGTGCGGAAGGTCTTGTGGTCCGCCCAGTACTGCTGCCACTTCTTTTCAATCGAGGTAAAATCGTAAAATCCCTGTTTTTCCATCATTGGACAGATATTCCTTAATGCAACTGATTTGAAAATAAACCCAGACAATACGTGAAAACTGCCGAAAAATCCATAGAAAATCTGCCCAGGGGTCGGGGATCGGGGGTCAGGGGTCAGGGGGGCTCTCAGGATCGGACAAACTTGAGCAGGGGGAGGAAGTCTCCATGGTCGGCTGCCACAAGGGATTCTATGTATCGTGTTCGATCCTGGCCTGTTTGGGCGAGATTGGCTTGACCCCAGGTCAAGGGAGGCTGGTTGAACACGTTTTCCAGGAGAATGTCCGTGATCAGGCGTGCATGTCTGCCATTGCCATTGGCAAAGGGGTGGATATACACGAGTCTATGGTGGAACCTGACTGCGATTTCGTCAGAGTCAAAGGTCTGGTGCTCTATCCAGTATTGCATGTCATCACACAGGTTTTTGAGTTCAACGGCGATTCTGTAAAAGGGGATGCCCAGATTCTTTTCGGTCTGACGGAGTTTGCCCGCCCATCGCCACACGTGGCAGAACATTTTTTTGTGCAATTCTCTCATGAATGACTCGCTCAAAATGTCCCTGGGCCTGCGTTTATCGAGCCAAGCCAGGGCTTCGTTGATGTTGTCCTGCTCCCAGCGGTCGAGTTCTGTACGAGTCGTAATGTGGCTCGGTATCAAGCCGTTAATTTCATTGGGATCAAGCGGCGTGGCGCCCTGTGCATTGGCAAACTCCATCAGCGTTCTTCCCACAGGGCTTTGGGCATTTCTGCCACGATTTCCCGGACCAGATCCTCAAGTACCCGTATTTTGTCCTGATCGCGGAGTTCCTGATGCTCCAATCGCATCATTTGGTTACTATGATTCAGACGTTTTTGTGCCAGCAATCTGGCCTGATGCTGCACTGTATACTCCAGGCTTTGTCTGGGGATCAATCCATAGACCAGTGTGCAATCCAGACATTCGGCCACTCTGCGAAGCGTGCTGATCGTCAGTTTTTCGCAAACTTCATCCTGCTCAATGCGGCTGATTCGCTGCTTGCTTGCCTGAAGCCGTTTGGCCAATTGGTCACCTGTCATGCCCAGGGCCTGGCGTATAGCGCGAATCCAGCCCTTTCTTGGGGGAATCAGGGTCTTTAAGGGGGCAAGCTGAGTCAATGTCTCATCCAGTTGTTCTCTGGCCAGTTTCTTATGTTTTGGCTGCATGATAAGCACCTTATGGGGGCATACATAAATTATGTCAATATATATGGTTACTATATCGTCAAAAAGACAATGTAAATATAGACAAAATTAGAAATAAGTCAATGCATATATTTACCATATTATGTTCGATTTCAATTTCTCATCGATCTGTCAGACGTGTTTTGCAGCATCTCTGGCTGCGTCCCGGGCGATTTCCGGGAGCGCCGGGTGGATGAAGATCATGTCGAGCAGATCGTCCAGTGTGGCATGTGTCTTCATGGCCACAATAAACAGATGAATCATATTGGAGGCCTCGGGCCCGAGTATGTGGGCCCCGAGGACGTGACGCGTGTTTCGGTTGATGAGTAACTTGGCAAGGCCATGGTCATAGCCACGGGCCAGGCCTGCATTGCTGTCCGTGTAAAACGATCTGCCCACCACGTAGTCCAGGCCTTTCGCCTGGGCCTGTTCTTCAGTGAGGCCGACCCCTGCAATCTCCGGATGGGTGAACACGGCATGCGGTACAGGACCATAATCCAGGGGTATATCGGTGCTGTTTTCAAGGACTGTACGCACCAGATATTCCCCTTCGTAGTTGACCGTGTGCCTGAACAGATAGTGGCCTACGCAATCGCCCAGGGCGTATACGCCAGGCACCGCGGTCTGCAGGTGATCGTCGACCAGGATATTGCCCTGGTTGTTGGTCTGGATCTGAGTGTTGCCCAGGCCGAGATCGTCCGTGCAGGGGGTTGTGCCAGTGGCAATGAGCAGCGCGTCACCCTGCAGGGTCTTGTCCTTGCTCGCCACTGTGAACTGACCCTCCTCAAAGGTCACTTTGTCTGGGATCATGCCTTGGTGCACTCGGTGCGTCTTGCAGAATTGCTCGGAAAAGGCCAGAGATATTTCCCTGTCTTCATGACGCAGAAATCGACTCCGTACCACGAAGTCCACGTGAGCCCCGGCCCCGGCATAGGCAGCGCCGAGTTCCACGGCAATGTAGCTGGCTCCGATTACGATCAGACGTTTGGGAAGATCCGTGCACCGCAGGGCCTCCGCACTGGTCATGTAGGGCGTGTCTGCAAGGCCAGGGATGTCTGGTATCCAGGGCCTGGCACCTGTGGCAATAAAGATCTTTGGGGCGGTGAGTCTGTGCTGACCTGCCTGGATGACCTTGTCTTCAATAAACTCAGCGTGTTCCGGGAAGAAGTCCAGGTTGGGTGTATTGAGCAGGGCGTCACGTTGTCCAGTGGACATGCTGTCCACAGTCCGGCTGATGCGCGCGATCAGGGCAGGAAAATCAATGGTTGGCTTTGTGTCGGCATGCACATTGATACGTCTGGCTTCCTGCAGCAGGTGGGGCAATTCTGAAGGAAAGATCAGCATCTTGGAAGGAATGCACCCTCGATTCAAACAAGTGCCTGCCACAGCATCCTGCTCAATGAGAGCGGTCTTGAGTCCCATCCGTGCCGCCGGCAGGGCAATCTTCATGCCGCCGCCACTGCCGATGATGATCACGTCATAGTGTTTTGTCATGCGTGCCTGCTCCAGTGATCCCTGAATTGAATACTGAGCAGTTATTCATATCAGATACAGCGGAACGAGGCAAGGCTCTCCTTCAAAACAGGTCTTACTGGTCCTCCCAGCCGTCCGGTGGTTCGATGTCAATGGGCCAGGCCAGGGCCAGGTTGCCGCCCGGGCCGTATTGACTGGGCTCATCGCCTGGTCCCAGTCTGGATTTTCGAAGCTGATCTGAAACAGTGACTTTTTGTGTATGGCCGTCCAGCATTACGAGATAGGAATGGCCTGCGTCCAGATTGCCCTTTGGTGGTCGGTGATACGTGGCAAAGTTATCGAAACCACCGGTAGCGTCAGTGGTTTTTCCCGCCTCATCGATTTGAAATGTTGTCTTTATGGCCAGTGCAGGCAAACGTAGTGTGCCGGATACGGACCCGTGTCTGGCGATTGGAGCCCCGGTGTTTGAACTTCGTCCCCTTTTACTGCCTGTGGGGCGTCTGGAGCTGATTGGGGTTCTCAGCTCATTGGGATCTGACTGCCCCAGGATCACTCGCCAGGAATTCTCTTCGCCAAATGCGAAGACCTGAGACGGGCTGCGCGTGACTTGGGTCACGGTGTGCACTGGGGTGATTCTCATTGTGCGACGACTGATTGTCTTATCGGTTAGGGTGTTCCTTTTACCTGTCCTGATCTCTGTGCTGAAAAACGCATTCATGGAGTAGGTATACTGGGCTTCAAAAGGCACATTGGGATCATGAAAGCAGTATTCCAATGAGCAGGGATTGATGCAGCCCTGCTGGGTATTTGCCCTTTTGCCTGTCTTGCAGAGGAGCACTTCCGGATTGCTGATATAAGGTACGAGTGAACCGCGGAGTTCGGGGTGTTCCCTGATCAAGCTACTGTTGAGGCCTATGCGAGGATCGTGCCATCTGCAGCATTCCAGGTATTGCCAGTATGGCTCCGGCTTGAGGGTGAAGGATCGTGGCGCATGGTAGATGGTATTCGGTTCGGGAAAGCGGGCGTTGTGGTCTTGGGTATAGGTCTTCAGAATAATACCCATTTGTCGCAGGTTTGATTGACACACAGTCTCCAATGCCTGTTCCCTGACATATCTCAATACAGGCAGTGTGATGGCCATGATGGCACTGATCACTGCGATCACGACCAGAAGTTCAATCAAAGTGAATCCTCTTTGTCTACACATCGATTTACCTTTCTATTCGGGCGTCTGGTACATGGGAGTCTGTCCCTTGTCGTTGGGCAGAGACAGGCTCGACAGTATTCCGCGACCCTGAGGGCTTGTAGCCGAGACCCAGGCGGCGTCCTTTTCGCGTTTGATCAGTCGATCCTGGCCCCACTGCCCGCTGCCTGTTTGGGCGGCCGTGCCGGATTGGGCGGCTGGTTTTTCCAGGAACCCAACAAACAGGTCCGATGTTTTAGGCTCGGGTACATGGCTGTACACGTGAGCCCTGACACCGGCTGGGCTTCCATCTGGGAGAGGGCCAGAAGGTGCCTTGATGGGCCCTGAGTTTTTACCAGAGGCGATGAAGAGTCGGCCCGTGTTTTGATCGTAGAACCACGCTTTCTTATCTGGTTTGAAGGGGTCTGGTGAGCCGGATCCGTAGTTCCAGGCAAGCACCACCATTAAGAGCCCTACACTGACAATTGTGGCACTGTAAACCATGACGGGATTGTCATGAGTCCAGTCTCGAATGCGCATGTCTTCAAGGCGATATTGCCATTGTTCAATTTTGTGGCGTAAAGCCCCGCTTAAAATGTCCAGGAAGTGAAATCCCATGGAGGGCTCCCATGTATCATTTTGATGACATCACATGATCAACCATTTTGTCCAGGTCTGAGTTGTTCAGAGATGCTTCATATGGATCGGCTATGTGGCCTTTGATTAGGTCCAGTGTGCGCGCGTCTTTCCAGCGATTATACTCACAATGGCCATCGGCGAAGGACATGTTGCACCCATTGCGATGTCTGGCAGTCATGCCCTGCAGGCTTTGAGAGGGCGGCCATGACCAGGCACGCCATTGCCAATGGTCTTTATTCCGTACCAAAGGCCAGAAGCAGCATTTCGCGCGAGGATCAATATCCACCAGGACAAGCATGCGGCTGCTGTTGGACACATGCTGAAGTACTTTGAATGGTTTGACAGTATCTCTTGACTTGCCTCCCATAGTGTTCGACAGGCCGTAAGACGCTTCGCCTTGTGTTGTCTCAAGGCCTTTGCACAGAAACACTTCCTTAACATCCTCGACATAGGGGTGTAATTGTGAGGTAAACTCCTCCGGGTCACATAGGAGGTTTTCGTGATCAGTGGCGTATGTAATCCAGCCCATGGTGAGCTGCCGCTGATTGGCCAGGCAGTGGAGACTTTCGCCTTGTTTTTGTGCATGGGTCAAAGTGGGCAGCAGGATGGACATCATCAAAGAGATAATGGAAATGACGACCAGCAATTCAACGAGGGTAAACCCATTGAATTGACTGTGCAGGAATGACATGGCATCTCGTTTGGCATGGCCCACTGGATTCACCTCTCGACAATCTTCCCAGAACTCAGTTGACACTTTTTGTACCCTGATTATATAGTGCTTATCAGGATAAAAACATAACGTAATTTCTTGATTTTTGGCAGGGATATAGATTTTCAGATCAAGGAGGATCAGCAATGCCCAGACCCAGGCCAGAGACATTTCAGAAGAAGCTTAGAGCCAAGGTGGACCGTTTCATTCGCTCATTGCCCCTGGGCAGGTTTGAAGGGCATTTTTCGCTGGAGTGGATTGCACCGGATCTGTTTCGGTATCATCCTGATGCGGCCGATCCGTTTCGGTATGTGCGTGTGGACTCCCGTGGCAGCGTGCGCGAAATCATCCAGCCTCAGATCATGGAGACGGATGGAGGCAGTATCCCTCGTTTTGCGCAGATCATTCCGGGGTTGTCGCCCTGGGAGTACGGGCCCGCCTATCTGATTCACGACTGGGAGTTCGAGGCGTACGACCGCTCCAGGGAAGAGCCGGGTTTTGCGTTTGACAAGACCTTTGAAGAGGTGAATCTCACCCTGGCAGAGGCCATCTGGACCCTCATGAAAGAGGGGTATGGCGATTGCCCCAGGCCCAAGACCTGCAAACACAATGTGTACACCATCTACAGGGCCGTCATGTCCCCGATCGGACGCGAGATCTGGGAGCGGTAATGAAATTTCGGTCTATATAAGGATAAGCCCTTGAAGTGTCAAACGCCTCGCTGCCCAATGGGGACACCCTCTCAGATCCCACCAGTGGGACAGCCAGCCGAAAGAACGATTTATCAGGCAGGTGAGCTTGAAATTGGGGGAACTGGGTATTGGATGCAGGTTTGCCTAAGGTATTTGTTTAGCCGGGGTTCCCAGGCGTGCCAGGGCCTCATTGGGGTCAAGTTTTGGGATGATCTCTGCTGGAAGACGGGAGTCTGGTGAGCAGTTCCAGATGTGCTTCTCTGGATGGATCTGCACAAACTCACGAACCAGCTCAAACGAGGGCAGTGTGCGGTCTTCATAGGATTCTTCAATGTGCGTGGGCGCAGTTCTTGAGGTTTCATAGAAGCGTTTTTGGCTGTTGAGATCCATACCAAAGATATACAGCGAATCCACTCCGGACCCAAAAAGGACCTGCAAAGCATTGTAAACTACTGTGCTGGAGGAGAAGAGTCCCTTGCTGGGCGTCTTGGAATAGGCCATGTTGTGTGTCTTGTGTGTGAGATAATGGTCTGGATTCTGGCTGAAAAAGCTCAATGGCTTTTTGACTTTTTTGAAAGGTCGCCTGAGGTCGTCGTACAGATAGATCTCATTGGCCTGTGTCAGATCCAGGCCAATATGCGCTGCCCTGTGGATCAGGTGGTGCTGTGTGATGAACCGTTTTGAGCCCTTGATGGCCCTTACAAACAGTTCTTTTTGACAGTCTACAAACACTGGATCGCACACGACATAGTAGTCCGGGACAAACCCGAATTGCTCAGCCAGGGCATATGAGCCATTCACACACGCGCAGCTTAGTCCTTTGAATTGCGAGGTATCTGTAATGGTCTTGACGGACGGGCCGGACGCAATGATGCAGGCTGTTTTGTCAGGGGCTTCAAGTTCGCATACGGGCTTGGCTGTGCAAATGTGCCGACCCTTCAAGGAAAAAGAGAAATGCCCATTGCTCAGAGTCTCCATCTTGAAAGTGGGGTCATATTTGCGATTATGCCAATAACCACGTGGCTTGAGTAACCTGAAATAGAGTTTTCTAAGCATGTTAAAACTGTCCTTAAGTGCAGCCTTCATGACGGGTCAATCTGCATAATCTACCCCAGGCCCATCTGAAAAGCAAGGATCAGGACTGATAACGCAGACACTGGCATCGATCGCTTTGTGCATGTGCCTGCCATAGGAGTTTTTTTGACTTGCGGGCCAATAAGGATGTGATAGGATACCAAGAATCAAAGTCAGTCATATTCCTAGTCTGATCAGATTAAGAGATTTAAAATGCGTAATTGCAGTCATTTAAGTCAATGTGGTTGCGGCAGATATGGAGATGTACATCAGTGAGCATCGTGGATAATACCCTTCAGGCTGAATATCAGTCTGTTCATGCAAGTAAAACTTATGGTGTTTCAGGAAATAAGTTTACTCATCACATCCAGGTGCTAATTTCAGAATTAAGGCCCAAGTCGATATTGAATTATGGGTGTGGCCAGACCAGCCTTCATGAGGATTTAGGGCTGTTTGGGGCCGATTTCTTTCGATATGATCCTGGCATTCCTGAGTTGTCAAAACTACCAGTGGGAAAGGCCGATTTTCTGATAAACACTGATGTTCTGGAGCATATTCCTGAGGGGAATCTTGACGAGGTACTTTCCAAAATGGCTTCAATTTCATCATTGGCCTTTTTCAATATTGCGACCAGACCGGCCAAGGAGTTCCTTTCCAATGGAAAGAATGCGCATTGTAACATTATGACAGCCTCTCAATGGAAAGAACGTTTGGCTAAGCATTTCCCTGAGGTACAACTTGTGTTTGACAGGCCGGCGCACCCCTGTGTGTTCTTGACATGGGACTCTCCCATGAAGGATGTCCTTGTGGCACTTTCCAACGCTCAAATCATGCAGAAGAAGCTAAAAAAGATGGAGAAGTCCATACCCCTGAAAATAAAGCATGAGTTTGTCAGGGCAAAGCGCAGATGGCTTAAGTTACAGTAAACCTGAGTACTCAGTGCTGGAAGAGTCTACACGATACATTCTATGAGAGACAAATCTATCATTATAACCAGTGTCCTTATCCTGCTTTTAAGTACAACACTGGGAGTGTTTTTCAATGACTGCATCGGCAATGATGCTGCAGCATATTATATTCCCATGATAGAGGCCTTTGGCGAGGGGCAATATGACATCGCTTTTAATCCTCTTATTCCACCACTTGTGCCAACACTTGCAGGAGTTCTTGCTTGGTCGTTGCCGATTAGCGGATTTACTTCCTTGAAACTGGTCTCTGCTGTGTTTGTTTTGCTTGGTTTGGTGCCTGTTTATCGATTAGGCCGACGCCTTATGTCTGCGGAACAAGCCCAATGGGCCTGCCTCTTGTATGCGGTGTGTGCACAGGTCGTAAGATTTGGCATAACCGCCCAATTGACGGCAGCGAAAATATTTTTTGTATTGTGGCTGCTTGATGGGTGCGTCAGTCTCTACGAAAACAGACGCATGAAAAATGTGATGTACATGGGATTCGCTTTCGCAGGACTGGCTTTGTGCCGCACAGAAGGGGTATTATATGCTCCGTTGTGTCTGTTTGCCTTAGTCATCCCTTCTATTGTCCAAAAAGAACGACGTAGTACCGAGCTTTTTCTGCTAATTCGAAATGCAGGGCTAACAGCTCTGATCTGCTTGTCCGTCTGGAGTCCTTGGATCGCATATGAGTATAAATCAACGGGATATGCAATTTTGGATAGTCGACAGATCATGCTTGTTGAGAAGATCAACTCTCTCACGAGTCCTGCTTCTAACAGTGAGACGCAGAAAGAAATTTCCTCTGAAGTGGAGGCGGGTAAAGTCGTCTATGCCCAGAGTTTTGGTGAGAAGTTTGTCGAAACCTTGGACGGATTCTATATGCCGTACATTCTGTTAACGTGTATGGGATTTGTTCGGCGTTATCAAACGAAGAAATTGAGTTACTACGAATTGTGGATTTTGGGTGCTGTTGTTCTGCATGTCACTATGATGTGGGCGGCTTCCAGTTTGGGCGGGGGCCCTGTCCTAAAAAGGTACATGTTCCCGGCCGCCTTATTTCTAATGCCCCATTCAGCACTTGGTTGGACAGTTCTCCAAGCTGCATTAACTAAGAAGATTCGTCTGTCTGCTGTAAGATCCGTCATGTCGATTATTCTTATTGTTGTGGTCTCGGTCTCTGTGGGAGATGGTTTGAAACAGGTCATTGATTCGTTTCGTGGGAAGTACCGGGTTGAGAAGGAGATGGGCCTATGGATACGCGAGTATGCAGAAGATTTGGATCGAAACATCACTCCTGAAACTGCAACTATGGGCATGTTCAAGGGACAATGGAGAGGTCGTTCCCTGATTATTGCCGCAGCATTTCCTCAGACAGCCTGCTGGGCTGGGGCACAACATATCAAGGTGGAACGGAGGAAACAACAGAGTATGCAGGAACTCATGGAGTTTTGTCAGTCCTTTGGAGTGGATGTCCTCAAGGTTGACAAAGCGATAAGAAAAAGCACAGTAGATTTTAATCCGAATCATCCGATGCTACAGATCGTCGAATGTCCCTGGAAAGGTACTGAAACAGAGCTTTATTTGTGCAGGTTTGAATAAATGATAATTGACTCCGTACTAGAGAAGGTTTACAAAGACATGATGTGTCAAAATATGAGAGAGACCAATGGCTAATTGTGAATCAAACCTGACTGTCGTGATTCCAGCCTATAACGAGAGTGAGAATCTCCAAAACATTTTGCCAGAAACAATCAGGCACTGCAAACAGAAGGGATACGATTTAATTGTGGTGGATGATGGCTCAAAGGATGCTACCCTTTACGTGTTAGAGCAGTTTCTCGATGAAGAGTGTCTTGAGGTTGTTAGGCATAAAAAAAAACCGAGGATATGGTGGTGCAATTAAGTCAGGTATTGAAAAGGTTCAAACAAAGTATGTTGTTACCATTGATGCAGACGGTCAGCATAGTCTTGAAGACATAGATGCATTGTATATGAAAATCCTGGAAACGGATGCCGATATGATTATTGGATCCAGGCAAGGGCAAATGTCAGCCAGTAAGATACGAGGTGTGGGTAAGTGTATCATTCGTGGTGTGGCAAAAATGTTAATGCCTCTAGATATTTATGATATCAACTCCGGTATGAAGATGTGCAATGCTTCGATAGCCAAGGAATATATACATATGTGCCCCAATGGCATGTCGTATAGTGATGTAATTGCTCTGCTATTCGTAAATGAAAATCGTCTGGTATATGAAGAGCCCATAATCATAAAACAAAGAGTGACAGGCAAAAGTACGATAAGTATTCATACGGCAGTTGAAACACTGCGAGAAATTGTGAATATTGTCATGATGTTCAATCCGTCAAAGATCTTCTTTCCAATTTCTACAATCTTGTTTCTTTTAGGTCTGGGCTGGGGTCTCCCCATTGTCATTCAGGGAAGAGGCGTGAGTATTGGGTCAAGTCTACTTATTATTGTGGCACTCTTGATTTTTCTTTTGGGGCTTCTTGCAGAACAACTTGCTGCGATCAGAAAGCGGCTCAACAAGTGATTTATCCGTCTTGTTTAGCAATATGTGATGGCCAGCAAAGACCGCACAATCTTTATCGGAGTACCAACTTTCTGGCCGCATCTTTATTTTGTAAAAAATGGGCTATTTTGATGAAGCCCACTGTTCAGGAGATGGTTTTTCATGGATAGACTAGACATACTGTGATAAAATTTTACGCTGATTGTCTAGGTGTGAATCTCTTTGCTATTGAGGGCCGTTTTGTACTTTTCAGTGTCTTGCCTTACGTGGACGTTTATAACTCTTCCGAATGGCAGGTTTCGATAGCGGTGAGATTTTTATCGATTTGCTGCCGTTTTATAGATGGAGTTTTTTTATAGCGAATCATGGTTATTTCTGCTCGTATAGCAAGAACGGTATACATTATACCTGCTCTAGGGGGGGCTGAAAGGTCACTAGGTCTTTGAGACGTTTTGGTCGCAAATGATGTTGTCTTTCACGTTTCATTAGCGTGTAGCACGAGCCAAGCGGCGAGAACGCATCACCTGAGCTGTCAAAGATTCTCATAGGACTTCAAAAGGCACATATGGGCACTATGGGGTTCATGCTGAGGTGCTTGAAGATCACAAAGTACAGTGTTGCAGGACACCGTTCAACGCACTATGAAAGACAAAGGCATTCACTGCAAACACAAGAGAGTCAAAGTGGTTATGACCGATTCCAAACATGATAATCCCATTGCTCCGAATTACATAAAGCGTGATTTTTTTCAATAGTTCCGAATAAAAAGTGGCTTGGTGACATAGCCTGTATCTGGTCAATTTACAATGTAAGGTATTAGAATCATGTCAAGGGAAGAACACAACTATCCAGACAAGAGGGAAGTGAAAGCCCTTAGCCCACAGGCTCGGTTTCGAATTTACTCCCAGCCCGGGGACTATTTGACATCCATTAAATCATTATTCGGTCGGCATTGGGAAGACCAAACCGCCTTGCGCAAACTGGAAGCCACTATCTGCCAGATGACTGGCAACTCTTATGCCATTGCCATGCCTCAAGCCCGAGTGGGAATTTACGTGGCTATTGCCTCAGCCGTTAAACCTGGAAATGAAATCATCCTTTCTCCTAACACGATTGCCGATGTCATTAATATGGTTGTTTGTGCAGGTGCTATTCCTGTATTCTGCGATATTGATCCCCTCACAGGCAATTTAGATCCTGAGCAGATCGAGCCGCTAATAACCCCAAGCACGGCTGCTATCCTTGTGACCCACATTTATGGTCTGATAGCTCCTATGGTTCGTTTAAAAGAAATAGCTCAAAAACACCAACTCTTGCTGATAGAAGATGCCGCTCAGGCATTTGGAGCCCGCCTAAACGGGGATCTGGCCGGTGCCATGGGTGATGTGGGTATTTATAGCTTTGGGATGGCAAAAAATGTAATGGCGTTCTATGGTGGTTTAGTGACGACTCCGCACGAACATATCGCCTCAAAGATTCGGCAAGCAGTTGAATGCTTCCCGATAACGAGTAAGCGGAAAATGGGGAGTAAGGTTCTTAGCTGTCTCATTAAAGACATTGCCACAATTGACCTGCTCTTCTCACTCATACTATTCAAAATCTTCAGGTATGCCTATCGCAAAAACATCAAGAACATAACCAGGTTCATAGAGACCGAGCTTGACCTGACTCTGAAAGAAAGATTTCCTATCAACTACAGTGAGCGAATGACATCTCTTCAGGCCCGTTTGGTAGTTTCTAAGTTGCAGCGTGTGGAGGATGACTTTCAGCACCGCTTGGCTTGCGCTCGGATATATTATGAAGGCCTGAAAGATATTCCGGAATTAATTCTGCCTCCGATGAGGGAAGATGGCTCCCATGTTTATAACTACTATGCCATTGGAGCACCGGACAGAATTGCACTCCGTATGTACATGATGGAAAAGGGACGCGATGTGGCACTTCAACACATGAAAAACACTGCGGACCTGCCCGCATTTGATTACTATTTCCGAGATTGCCCAAACGCTCGACTCTGGGCTCAACAAACCATTATGCTACCCAACTATTCAAAATATCATCTCAGTGAAGTCAGAAAAAATGTTGAAGTCATCCAGGAATATTTTGGAGTTTAGGTCATGGATCATGAACAACTACCTATATGTGTACTTGGCTCCGGATTATCTGGAGTATCTGCCGCAAAGGCTCTAGAAAAATTCGGAAAGAAGGTCTTGATGCTTGATCCAGGGCTGGAGCCTTCACACGCCACCATGCAAAACGTTGCACGACTCTCTCAAGTGCCGGCATGGCAATGGGATAAAAAAGACATTAACTCATTGTGCGACAAGGTCGAAACAGGTGGGGGGGGGGTTAAGGAGAAACTGCTGTTCAACTCCAATTTCGCCAGTAAGAGCTTGGATGTGTTTCCTGTCCGATTTCAAGGCAGTTACTCATACACATCTTTTGCTAAGGGTGGATTGAGCAATATCTGGGGGGCAGGCTTACTTCCCATGGGTAGAGATGAATTTCCGGAATGGCCGGTTTCTTATGGAGATTTAGAACCTCATTACAAGGAAGTCCTTTCATTTATGCCTCTGGCCGGTCGGCACGAGTCGTTGGAAGAGTTGTTTCCTCTACATTGTGAGCCACGGGGCTACAGTTTATCCAGGCAAGCCAGTCTACTCTTGGCTAAAATGGAAAAAAACCAACATCAGTTAAAGGGGCAAGGAGTTCACTTTGGCGCTTCTCGATTAGCTGCACAGTATCATGGCCGGCAGGAAGGCATGGATTGCCAATACTGTGGTATGTGTATGTATGGTTGTCCATATGGTGTGTTATACTCCGCGAGGCAAAGTATCGACGAACTTTGTCGGAATCAACATTTCACTTATCGGCCGGGGTTCTTAGCCAGCCATATTAAAGAGGAAGCGGGTATTGTTCGTATTTTTGGAACCGATCCACAAGGCAATTCAGTCGAGCCTGTTGAAGCATCCAAATGTCTGGTGGCATGCGGAGCACCTGCGACAACTAAAATTATCATGCGATCATTGGAACTGTTCAATAAACCTGTCGAAATGATTACAAACGATTTCTACTACCTTCCTCTCTTCACACTTACTGGACACCCTAATATTGACACGGAGAATTTGCATACTATGTGTCAGATGTATTGGATATTAAACAATCCAAAGATTAGCCCGCATATGGTTCACTGCTCTGTATACACATATAATGATTTCTATGAAAAAGCACTTTCTAAAATGGTCGGTCCTGCGTATGGCCTACTAAAACCAGTATTGGGCCAACTCCTACAAAGATTGTTCTTTGTGTTCTGCTATATCCACTCTGATCATTCTAGCAAACTCAGAGCTACTTTACAGAATGATACCCTCTCTTCATTGCTTATTGAGGGCGTTGAAAATAGAGAATCGAAGTCCGTCTTCAGAAAGGTAAGAACACAAATCAGAAAAGCATCAAGGTATACAGGGATACACCCTGTTCCGTTTTACAGATCGGATAAATTGCCTGGTGAATCGGTTCACTTGGGTGGTGCCTTTCCCATGAAACGGCAACCCCAGGCATGTCAGACCGATATTTGGGGACGAATCCCAGGGCTACAAAATACACATATTGTAGACAGCAGCACGTTTCCGACTATTACTGCTACTACGATATCACTAACTATCATGGCCAATTCTCATCGAATCGCTACTAAGATTGGCTCTGAGTAAATCAAAGAAACGAGTCATAATCTGTGAATAATATTAGTGTACGAAAAGCATCCAACATGGATGTTTGTGATATTCTAGCGATCCAGCAGGCCTCGCTTCCGGAGTCTCTCTTAACGCTTTCTGGGGCAACCTACCTTACAAAAGTTCTATATCCCCTTGTCTTGAACCATCACAATGCTAAATCCTATGTCCTTACCGTTGACAAAATTGTGAGAGGTTTTGCGTTTTATGGAAACTCTCCAACTTTTTGCAGTCGAGAGCTTGGCCGAAAGAAAATACAATTGATGCAGGCTATCATTACGCAATTCCCTCGATCACCCAATTTAGTCCTCAAGTATATTCAAATTCTCCGAAAATCTAGGATGATTTTAGACAGAGATCCCGGTGATTCTCTTTTTCACTTATTTCTCCTCGCCATTGCTCCACAGGATCAAAGCAAAGGCCTGGGAAGCGTTTTGTTAAATACCAGTCTTAAACTGGCCGCAAGTGAATTTGCTCTATGGCAATGCCTGTTGGAAACACAAACTACTCAGGCCCTGTGTTTTTACAAAAAGAATGGCTTTGAAGAGATTGGGTATGAGACAAGAGGGAGTCGTCGATTTGTAAAAATGATTCGACATTTAGAGACTGACTAAAGAGTTACTTCTGACTATTCATAGACCAGAAGGGGGGGGGGATTCTCCGTTCCACAACGGAGTCTTTGAGTAGTTGCTTTGTGACGAGTTGCAATGACTAATGCGATAGGCAGCAGGGATCAAAGTGTCTGGAACTGCCACGCTGGGATGACTGAACTTGAAGTTTGCTGACAGGGTGGCTGTGAATTCCATGAGTTCGTGGTCGAGCAGCGGGGCACCGATTTCCAGGCCATAAACGAGTACTATAGTCAAGTGGAGCCTGTAAGTCAACGACCGTAGGTGAAAAAAACCATTGCTTCATACCTTTGACCCGTGTATTATCTTTGACTCAAAGACATTGCGAGTGTGAGTTTGAAAGAAACGGTACAGTGAATGTAGAGGCTTGTTTGAGGCAAGGTTACGATTTGTATGGTGAAAATGGTCAATAGCGTCACCCATAAGCCAAAACATCACGTTTCAGAGTATGGCGAACGTCTTGTGGCATCATCGATCGGGTAAACGATATGGGTCGCTCAAATGCTAAAGTGGCTGTGATTATCCCCAGCTTTAACCGTTGGCCACATCTCTGTGACGCAATTGATTCAGTCATGTCACAGACTTATGACAATGTTGAAGCGGTGGTGGTGGATGATGCTTCAACCGATGGCACCAGCGAGCTTTTAAAAGAAAAGTACGGTGATCAATTGCGATTGATAACGCTTGAGGTGAACGGCGAAAAGTCGGCTGCCCGAAACTGCGGCGTTCGATCAACCGATGCGGAGTATATCTGTATGCTGGATTCGGATGACATCCTGCTTGAAGATGCTATTGCAGACCGCATGGGAGTATTTAGGAATGACCCGAGTTTTGATGGTGTGGTCTATGGATTAATTATGGTTCAAGGACGGCCCAAAATCGTCTTTAAGGTACCGCCACAAGGCGATGTGTTTGAGGTATATGCCAAACGAAGCGGCTTTCTCAATAACAACGCCTATTTATTATCACGAGACAACATGCTCTGTTACGGGATGTATAATGAAACCTTGACGAATATGGAAGATCGGGAGCTGTTGCTCAGACTGGCTTTACATCTACCTTTTAGATGCTGTGGTACCTATACACAAAATGTGCGGCGCATCAACGGGAATACCACAAGATTTCAATACCGTACTCTATTCAAGCAGGGAAAGAAGTATTCAGAGGCCGTGAAATCAAACCAAGAACTCGTTCGACGATTAGGGAGGATGATGACGGATCTGGAGTTTTCTGAAGACAAGGTAATCTCTGATGCGCTGTATAAGTCACGTCTATATGCTGACTATCGAAGGTATAGTAACCGAATGTTCCGCCAATACGGGCAATCGATGCTGAAGCCAAGGTACGTCAGACGCTATTTGCTTTCTCTACTTCGGCCAGGGCAAGTAGATCACCAGCCGCGTATTGCAGAAGTGGAATCGAAAAATGGCAAGAGGTCTGAACGTGTACACGATACACGGATAAACAACTGATATAGTTGCTTTATCAAGATGATAATCACGCATGGAGTCAACTTACAAGCGTACTCAACGAGACCTCTGGGAGATTCTTGGGCATGAATAGATTCGATCAATTAAGGGCCTATTACAGATTTAAAAGTCACTATCCTATTAAGGCATCACTTTTTCCCTGGAAAAGAAGGCAGTTTAAGAAAATATTGTCGATGGATACGATCACCGAGGTTGTCAGGACAAGTGAAAATATCCTGGTACCGGTGTGTTCGAATGAGTCCGAAACGCGTCGAGTTCAGATTAGAGGCCAGATCGACGCCGCCATGTATTGGGTGATACAACGCTATGCAAAACCTGGCTCATTGGCCATAGATATAGGTGCAAACTATGGATTCATGTCTGCTCTCATGGCAGATATAGTGGGAGAAACAGGACAGGTTTATGCCTTTGAGCCCAATACTGATCTTCATCCTTACGCGAAGAGACTCTTTAGTTTAAATCGCCTCTCCATTATTGAGATCTTTGAATGTGCCTGCTCCGACAGAGAGGGAACGGTCAATTTTGCTATCGACAACTCTGATCACACGATGTCCAAAATCAACGAAAATGGCGAACGGATTGTCCCTCTCAGGATGCTGGATTCGATTCTCGTGAAAAACACCAGGCCCGTATCTTTTATCAAGATCGATGTCGAAGGGCACGAAGCATGTGTTTTGAAAGGCTCAATGAAGTGTTTGACGATGCATCGACCAGTACTCGTGTTTGAAACAGGTCTGCATTCAGAAGAGGATATCGAATGCATTAATAGCCTATTGAATGCCGCGAACTATGAAGTCATCGGGGTCATCAATGACTGGGGTATTACAGCATCTTCTTTGACGTTAAACATGACCAAGAAAACTCACTGCAATGTTTTGGCTCTCCCTTTGTAGTCGGGACTATTGTAATTGTCTCCTCATTTTGACATTTTTTATTTTGTGAAGCAGGATATGAGGTTTTGGTAGACGTATTTTAAGTACACTTCCATGGTATTTAGCATATCGCGTCGTAAATAAACATCATTTGGATATATTCGTCTCCACAATACATACCTCAGTTTTGCCATGTATTTGCCATACTTTCTTTCATTGAACAGGTTTTCTATTATCATAACTCGTGGTTTGTATTTTGAAACATTGAGGCCATTCAAAACATCCAGTTCCCAACCCTCTACATCTATCGATAGTATATCGATCGTCTCAATTTCAGGCGCGTATTCTGTGAGCAAGGTATCTAGACGTCTCAAGCTAACTTTTGTTTTAGTGATATCTAAATCGTCTTTGAGATGTGCAAATGAATCCTTTATTCCAAGAGAGGAAAATGATTCATAGGACACCTTTCCTTCTTCGTATATGGCATTGTGAGAATCCACAATGGAAAAATCTACATTATCCTCATCCCGATCTCCGCATGCAAATTGAAGCACCTCATAGCCCATTTCTCGGTGCAGGTCACAGAAAGCGGGATTAGGTTCTATCGCGATTATTCGCCATCCACCGGATCTGAAAAGTGAACTAACGGAAAGGAAGTCAGGTCTTGCTGCGCCTACATCGACAAATATTCCTGTTTTCGTGTCTGGAAAGAACCTATCGCGGACAATTCGGTCCACATCGTTTTCTGCTTTATTTACTTCATTTTTTTGAAACATGATAACTTTTGTGACTTCCTAAAAAATACCTGAACAATTATTTGAGGAGCGAGCCATTCGCAAGTCTTCTCAAGCAGCATGTGTAGGCCTGGTATGGGAATGAACTTATTGAGCGATAGTCTCCTGTACATTAGCATTGATTATAAGCATAAGCACTATTCGAAGCTAAGCCTTAATAGTCTGAAATTTTCACCAACAAAACACGAAATCTATCACTTAGTCAGCGGCCGTGAAATTGAGAGTACAAAGCCCCTTAATATGTAGAAAAAAATAATACTCAGTCAATTTGTCCTTTCAGACAAATATATAGGGCGATAGTGAAATTTTCAATTGTTTTAAAGGGAAACATCTCTAAAATAGTAACGATGTAAAATTATGATCCAAAGAAGATAGTCTTGGCTGATAGACCTGAAATGCTATGCGATTCTTTTGGGTCCACAGGGAACGTGGTTTTGTGATGTTGTGAGGTTTTCGCTCAGGGCATTGGTATTGATCTGTCTCATTGGATTGTGTAGTTGAAAAATGGTGGTTGACCGCAAGGATAGCTCGAACTGATAAGTTCGAATAAATAGATTTGCGTTATCTGATCTCATTGAATGAGTTTGCGTGTGGCAAGATAGGTTGGCACTCTATGTTAAGAAGATACGCTGCATATATTTTTCTCCTACGCGCCGTATCAGATATTTGCATGGTCTACCTTCTTTGGATCGGTGTATATTATCTTCGTTTTTTTTCTGGGATATTTTTCACGGGTAAAGGAATTCCTGATTTTAAAAACCACCTTACCTTGGCGATTCCTATCAGTCTAATTTGCTATTTGGCTTTCCTTATGACAGGATTGTACCAAGCCAAACGCATGCAGGATCTGTTTGTACAATGTTTTGATCTCTTGAAGGCAAGTTTGTTCGCCGGGTTGTTGGTCCTGGCCTTTTTCTATTACCTTCAGGATTCCCCATACTCCAGGCGTCTCTTGTTGATTTTTTGCGTGTCTCTGTTTTTTGGAGTACTGGTTTCTCACCTGCTAGTCTTTATTGTAATGCGAGAACTCCGGGCCAGGAATATCAACTTACGATATTATGCGGTTGTAGGTGCTGGGTCCAGTGGACAACAGTTGGTTCGTGACATCAGACAGATGGCTTGGATGGGATTGAAATGTGCGTGCTTCATTGATGATGATTTGAGAAGGATCGGGAAGACAGTTTTGGGGGTGCCAGTATATGGACCTATTGATAGGCTAATTGACATAGTCCGAGAGAAGTATTTTGATGAAGTCTATCTCGCCTTGTCCGGAGTAGGAGCGCAAAAAGTCTACCCTCTACTTATGAAGCTTCAGGCTGAAGGAGTTACGATACGTATTGTGCCTGATTGGGGAGATTTGGCCATGATTAGTAATATGTGCGTCATTGAGATTGGTTCCCAGGTTCTGTTTTCTGCGGCCGACTCGCCATTGGATGGATTAAATGCCATACTGAAGGGGTGTTTTGATCGGGTAGTCGCCTTGATCCTGCTTGTTCTATTGGCTGTTCCTATGGCTATCATTGCGGTTGCGATTAAGCTGACGAGTAAGGGCTCGATTTTTTATAGGCAAGATCGAATGGGTATGGATCAGAGGGTCTTCCCAATATTGAAGTTTCGGACTATGGTAGAGCAGGAGGAGGGGCAGGCTCATTGGACCATCCAAGATGATCCGCGAAAAACAAAGATTGGGGCATTTTTGAGGCGAACGAGTCTGGATGAATTGCCGCAATTGTTCAATGTCTTAATGGGGCATATGAGTTTGGTCGGGCCAAGACCTGAACGTCCCGTTTTTACCAAACAGTTTTCAGAAGAATACAGAAAGTATCACCTTAGGCATAAGGTCAAAGCAGGGATGACAGGGTGGGCTCAAATCCATGACCTCAGAGGAGACACGTCTTTGCGAAAGCGATTGCTGTACGATCTGTATTATGTAAAGAACTGGTCTTTTGGATTGGATCTTTGGATTCTATTGTGCACACCCTGGCATGTTTTAAAGGGTAAGAATGCTTACTGATAAACTTCGAACAGAGTCACGCAAGACCTGTATTTCAATTGGATGTATCTTATCACTGGGTTTTTGTCTCGGTTTGTATCACATATTGACAACAGTGCTAATAGCCAAGGATGGGATAGTCTACATCAGGTACGCTCAAAACTTGGCGGAGCATCCTGGAGATGAGATTCTTCGGCAAGATCAACATCCTGGATATCCCTATTTAGTTCTGGTATGTCACAAGCTGTACGCCTTGTTTGGTGAGAGTGAATCACTGATGACCTGGGTCTATTGTGCCCAGTCTGTGTCTTTGGTTTTTCGTTTAATGACCTTGGTTGTTTTGTATTTTCTAGCCAGAGAATTTGTTGGGAGTCAAATGGCTTTTTGGTCAGTAATCCCTTTTATTATCCTCCCCAGGCTGGCACACATCGGTAGCGATGCATTGAGTGATTGGCCTCATCTATTTTTTCTAGTCTCAGGGATGTGGCTTGTCTTTCAGGTATTCAAAACCCAGCGGAATTCGATCGCCATTCTGGCTGGCGTGTTGGCCGGAATTGGCTTTCTTATTCGTCCAGAGTGTATTCAAATTGTATTATTGTCAGTATTATCACTTACCTTGGGCATTCTAATGCCTCATGCATTGGGCCATCGACGAAAGAGCATCCTCAATCTACTTCTGCTTTGCGCCGCCTTTGCTATTCTGGCTTTGCCCTATATGCACATGAAAGGATCGTTGTTTCCCAAGAAGCACGTGGGTTCCTGGGTAGAGAAGTCACCTCCAATTGCCCCTGGTGCGGAGCCTCAAACCCCTACCCCTCCACGACCGAATCAATATACATGGTCACGAGTGAGTCTTGCGATTGAACTTCTGGCAGAAAATGTAGGTGAAACTTTCATGTGGTTCTTTGTACCTGGCGCTTTGATTGGCCTGTATCTATGGCTGTGGATCAGTTCGTGGCCTAACCTTTGGACGTTATTTGTGGTTGGCTTGTTAGGCTTGAATGTCCTGTTGATGATTTGGCTTTACTGTAACCATGGATACATGGATTTCAGACATACTATCCCCTTGCAGATCCCACTCTTATGTTGTACGCCATTGGGGATACGGCAGTTTTCAAATTGGTTGACGGATTTATTCAATGGCAAGTCTCCAGACCAAAAGGCAAAGTCTCAGCGGATCTGGTTCTACATTTTGACAATTAGTGGTTTCTGCATCTGTGCGCCTAAGCTGTTTAGACCCATTGCATCTGATAGGAAGGCCCTTAAGATAGCAGCCATCTGGCTCGATGAAAACAGTCGGCCTACTGATATTGTTGCAGAACCAGATCCCAGGGTGAGTTTCTACAGTCATCGCCAGGGAATTGAGTATAAAGAGGATCGCATCCCCCCCAACGTGGATTACCTGGTCAGAGTTTTATCACAAACCCGATTGAATGTGCTTGACAAGGAATGCGGCGAAAGAGGTGAAATTGCATTTGAGCATATTGAAAAAGACAAAGGGCAATCAGTTAGAATTTATAGACTTGATGTGGATTGAGTTGGAACATCGCATTATCGCGCTTCTATGTGGCGAGGGAGCGTTAAGAACAGAAATAGACCTTGACAGGTAGTGTGAATTCAAACTAGCATATTGATTTCCTTGTGCTTGAGTCACTGCAGATTATTCTCATAGGAGTCTTTCGCCGTGGATGTCCCAAAGAGGTTGTCGGGTGTTAAACAAAAACTCATAAAGTAATATTGAAAAAGGGAACGCAAAGTTTGCGGTTGCTTTTTGAAAGATTATCGAATGTTGGCAAAACATATCTTAGTATGGTTAGGATTCTTCTTAAAGGATATTTGCCACAGGAATGAAAGAATAGACGGAGTGAAGTATGCGGCGAGCATTTGTTACCGGTATAACAGGGCAAGATGGATCCTACTTGGCGGAGCTCTTGTTGGCGAAAGGGTATGAAGTTCATGGTCTGGTGCGTCGATGCAGTGTTTTTAATCGTCAGCGTATTGACCATCTTCATGCGGGTCGCTTCCCGCTTCACCTTCATTATGGAGATATGGGAGACTCTTCGTCGCTGGCCAAATTGTTATATCGCATTGAACCTGATGAAGTCTACAATTTAGCTGCGCAGAGCCATGTCCGCGTCAGCTTCGATGTTCCTGAGTACACGGGTGACGTGAGCGGAATTGGAACCACAAGACTCCTTGATGCAATTGTAGAAACGGGAGCAACACGGGACGTCAAATTCTATCAGGCTTCAACATCGGAATTGTTTGGCAAAGTCCACGAGATTCCTCAATGTGAAACTACACCGTTTAATCCGAGAAGTCCCTATGCATGTGCCAAGGCTTATTCACACTATATGGTTGTCAATTATAGAGAGGCTTATGGACTCCACGCGAGTTGTGGAATTCTGTTCAACCATGAATCTCCGCGACGAGGCGAATCATTTGTGACTCGGAAAATTACTCTTGCTGCGGCGAGAATAAAGCTTGGCTTGCAGAAGAAGTTGGTCTTAGGAAACATTGATGCGAAACGTGATTGGGGATATGCCCCTGAGTATGTTGTGGGGATGTGGAAAATGCTTCAGCAGAAACAACCGGATGATTATGTATTGGCTACTGGAGAAACATGGTTGGTGCGTGATTTTATTGAGAAGGCCTTTTCGGTTCTTGGGTTGCATTGGGAGGATTATGTTGAGCATGATTCCATGTATGAAAGGCCGTCAGAAGTAGATTTGCTTCTGGGTGATGCCACCAAAGCCGCCGAAAAATTGGGATGGGAATCAAAAACAAAACTTCATGATTTAGTCACCATTATGGTTCAAGCCGATTTAAAGTGGCTTAAAGACGGTAGCCAAGGAGTCCCAGATCCCATGGTTGAGTATCTTCAGCATATTTCATAGTCAACAGAGAGGATGCAACATGCTTTATCAGACAATACATGCTTGTCGGGTTTGTAGTAATAATAAACTGGAAACGGTTTTAGACTTGGGCTCGCAAGCATTGACCGGCATATTTCCCCCTGCAAATGAACCCATAGTCGCCGAGGGGCCTTTAGAGTTGTGTTATTGTCCAGAATGTACTCTTGTGCAAATGAGACATACATACAATCCACTTGAAATGTACGGTAGCAACTATGGTTACCGATCGGGACTAAACCAGAGTATGGTTCAACATTTACAGGCCAAGGCGGCTTACCTTACGCGATTGGGAGCCCTCAAGGCTGGTGATTGGGTCTTGGATATTGGCAGTAATGATGGGACGCTGTTAGGTTTGTATGCCGTGGAAGGGCTCAATCTCGCGGGCATTGACCCGTCATCAGCGAAATTTAAGTCCTATTACAAAAAGGGGATACTGCGGGTAGAAGAGTTCTTTTCGGCAAGTAGGTATCGTGACATATCAAATCATCAAAAGGCTGCTTTGGTGACGTCCATTGCCATGTTCTATGACTTGGACAATCCCGTTGAATTCGCAGGTGAGATTCATGATATATTGACAGAGGATGGCCTGTGGCATTTTGAGCAAAGTTACCTCCCGGCGATGCTTAGAACAAACTCCTTCGATACGGTTTGCCATGAGCATGCGGAATACTACAGTCTGCATAGCGTTCAGAACATCTTGAAGCGAGCTGGGATGAAGATTCTCGAGGTGTCATTCAATGATGTCAATGGGGGAAGTTTTGCCGTAACTGCTTGCCGAAAGGAGAGCGGGCGTGTTGCCAATACAGCCCTATTAGACTGGGTATATGCCAGTGAAACCCTGTTGAAGTTAAACACGCCTATTCCTGTCCTGGACCTTGGACGGAGAATTAAAACGAACATGACACTACTGGTTGATCTACTGGAGCGTCTTGCTCGTGCAGGAAAGACGGTTGTTGGTTATGGCGCATCAACCAAGGGAAATGTCATGCTGCAATATGCTGGCATAACACGTGAGCTTTTACCAGCTATTGCTGAGGTGAATCCTGACAAATTCGGACACGTAACGCCTGGAACACAAATTCCGATCGTGAGTGATTCGGAAGCCAGGGCAATGAAACCGGACTATTTTTTGGTTCTTCCCTGGCATTTTCGAAATGATATTCTTGCTAGAGAGCAAGAATATCTGTGTTTAGGTGGACATTTTATTTTTCCCATGCCGGAGCCTGAAATTGTCTAAAGGCAAGGTTAATAGTCTAATTGTGGGATATAAAGGCCAAGATGGTACTCTGCTTCGGGAGCAACTGAGCCGGGAGGGATTGTCATGGCTCGGTATTGATAGAGATACTGTTGAGGGGTCTGATGTATCCTTATCCTCCTTTTCTTCACCGATTGATGTTTCCAATCCAGGGCACGTTAATGAAATCGTGAATCAATGTAAGCCAAAAGCCATTTATTATCTAGCTGCAAACCATCGCAGTTCAAAGATGTGTGATCAACCTCTGCTGCCATATTTTCGGGGAGGATTGGCTGTCAATTTGCAGGGACCTTTAAATGTATTGGAAGCTATCGTTCAATGCTCCCCAGAAAGTCGATTTTTATTCGTGAGTAGCTCCTTAATCTTTGCTCCTGAAAAAGTGCCAGGGATTTTTATTACGGAATTAAGCGATAAGGCACCTTTGGAATCCTATGCGATGGAGAAAATGTTGGCTGGACACTATTGCCACGAATATAGGAAGAAGTATCACGTTTTTGCCAGTGTTGCTATTCCATTCAACCACGAATCTGTGTATCGAGATCCCGGTTTTTTTACACGTGATGCAACTGATGCTATTGCTGAAATATATAATGGGAATCTAGAGTTTTGGGAGGCAGGAACATTGGAGGCCGTTGTTGATTGGTTACATGCCGGAGATGTCGTGGCCGCCATGCAGCGCATCTTACAACTAGAGAGACCTGATGATTTTATCGTCGCCAGCGGTATCGGTCACACAACTGGGGAGTTCTTGGAAATCGCCTGTGACTATGCTAACATTGACTTTGGAAATGCCATTCGTGTCAATCCAAAGAGGGTTTCTCGGTGTAACAGTTATCGCATTGGAGATTCTTCTAAACTGCGAGCGGCCACAGGATGGGAACCAAGTATTGAGTTTTCCGATATGGTGAGGCAATTAATGCAGGCCGCTTTGGATCGATCAACAGGAGAAAGGCATTGATGGCCTCCGAGGATCACTTGTCTGCTATTATCAAAAGACCTCGCTTGCTATTCAATATGGCTGCTGGAGCTGCAGGTGCTTTCATTTCTGCAGGGCTTGCCGTATGTCTGATGCCAATGTATATGGGGTTATTGGGTCCTACAGGATTTGGCATTGTTGGTTTGATTGCCATTTTGATGGGAATCACGAGGCTTCTTGACATGGGGCTGACCGCATCGGTCAATCGGCAAATTGCAAAATATAGCTGCTTGTCAACATCAATTGACTCTGTTCCAAATCTGATTCGAACGTTTGAACTACTGTTTGTTGGTTGGGGAGGTTTAATGTTTTTGGTTTTAGTCATGTTGTCCCCCTGGATTGGAGAGACATGGATTAAGACAAATTCAATGACACCCTCAGAAAAAACCTATGTGTTTGTCCTTATTGCGGCGTGTGCTCTTGGGCGTTGGCAAATTTCACTCTATCATTCATGTCTTTTGGGTGTTGAAAAGCAGGCCTTGTGTAGCGGAATTCGGACGTTTGAAGTTCTGTCGCAACATTTTGGGGGCATTGTGCTTCTTATTAAATGGCATGTCGGTATTCAAGGGTATCTTGTTTGGGTTTTGATAAATACGCTGCTCTTTGGGGTGTTGTCAGGTGTGATGATCTGGAATACGGTTCCTGGCAAGCTGCGTTCATTTTGTAAAGGAAGGTTTTGTGGGGTATATATACTCGAGACCTGGAAATACGCTGTGGGGCTTGCAGGCGTTACGGTAGCAAGCACTATATTTATTCAGATGGATCGTTTTTTTGTGAGCTTAAAATCTACTGAGTTACTCGGCTATTATACGCCTGCCATTGGACTTGCTGCCCAGGCCACCTCATTGTTCTCTGTGCCGTTGTTTAATGCGGCTTATCCGAACTTTACAAGACTAGTACATAAGAAGGGTTTTTCAAGGATTTTGCAGCAGTATTTCTTCTTTATTTCTATAATTGTGCCACTCGCGTTTTCACTTTTGTGGTTTATTGGAGCCTATACACCCCATATCCTCTCAGCCTGGTTTGGGAATAATACTGATGTGCAGAATGTTCTTTCGCCTTTTTTGTTCTGGTGTGTCCTGGGACCTGCATTGAATGCATTGGCAACACCTGGGTATGCACTTCAATTGGCTCACGGTTATCCAAATATTCAGACCGCAATTGCCCTATCCATCATTCCATTTGCCGCAGTTGGATGTTGGTGGCAACTGGGGAAAAATGGTCTTTTGGGTATTTCTAAGACCATGTCGATTGCCTATATTATCGCCATGCTCATAACGATATTCGTTTCTCATCGCAAATTCTTGGGTGGGCATTTGACTCGTTTTTTTTTAATAGTATTCATTTGTTTCTTTGGCGTTCTTTTGTCAGGTGGGCTTTTAAAGTTGTTTCCGTATCCAGACTCGGCCTCTCGCTTGTTTCGGATAGGGTGGCTATGTGTGAATTATTTGTCAGTTTCTGGCATGACTTTATTGATTTCCTTTTGGGGAAATAGGTACATTGAAATAGTAGTTGGTGCAGGGGGAACGCAGAAATAGCCCATGAAGAATCTGTGTTTCCTTCCTGTAAAGATCGCATGCTAAATTATAATTCTATGCAATGTACCGCCGAGGCGGATTCTATTTAAGGTTAAAAGAGGCATGAACATTGTCATTGTAACGGGTTCTACTGAACACAAGTGCGGCATCGGAGTTTACGCATTGAAATTATTGCAGGCGTTGGCAAGGTGTGAAGATAATCTGACATTTACCATGCTTGTACCCTATGGTCATCGACCAACAGATTTGCCTTCTTCGGTCTTATTCAAAACCGTCATGCCAGGCAGGCCTTTTCGGTCTTTTATCAGTGAATTACGTCCTGATATCTTGCACCTTCAGTATCCTTCATTAACCAGAGAATTTTTGGGCTATTTCAGAGACTTGCCATGGTGCAAATTTGTGGCGAAAACAAGAATTGTCATTACAGCACACGAAACACTGGTAAAATATAATATTAACAGTGGTGTTTTTGTGGCGGCCTTCTTGGCCACCTGTATTTTGACTATTAAGGGGAAGAGAAACATTCCTTTTGGAAGACGCTGCCTGTCAAATTCCATAGTACCTCTGAAAAATGTTTCAATGCTTCCCAGTGTCGAATTGTCACATGATAGGCGAATCCAGATCCGAGAGTCCATTGGAAATCATGGCAATCGTACGCTAATATCCTTTATTGGTTTTTTAACAGACAGCGTTCGACTTGAATGGTTGTTTAAGTCGTGCGAGTGCGAACGACATCAATTAGCTATCATGGGTGAAGTCCCGGAGGCATTAAAGAACACCAGGAGTGATTATTTTGATCTGTGCGAGGAATACGGATGGAAACCTCAAAAAGTATTTCTTGGCTACAAGCCAGATCTGGTGGCGGCAGACATATTGGCTGCCAGCGATGTTGTTGTGCTTCCTTTTCGTAAGGGGTGTAATGAATGGAACACCTCATATCTTGCAGCCTGTCAACAGGGATGCTATGTGGTGACGACGTCTGCCACTAAGCGAGGATACTGTACTGACTCCAATACCTACTTTGTTGCGCCAGGCAATATTGATATGTTTAAAGATGCTATAAATAATGTTCGTCCTGCTAAGGCAGTTCCTATGCAGATGGAGACATGGACCAGTCTCGCAAAAAAACATGTGAGCGTTTATGGCAACATCCAACAATACGATTTCAAAAATCAATATCACTGGTATCGGAAAAGACATAAAAAGACATTTAAATAACCCAAATAAATCTTGCGAGCCTTTTTGTTATGTCCAAAGCATGACACTCAAAGAAAATATTTTACAAAGATAATTATTGAGAGAATGATGTCGGATCGAATAGCATTCTGTATCCCAACCTATAATTTTGCTGAATTTCTACCAGCAACTCTGGACAGCATTATTTCACAGGCTGATGACAACATTGAAATTGTGCTTGTTGACGGGGGGTCAACGGATGCAACGGATGAAGTCGTCCAGCTTTACCAGAGGCAATTTCCACGTATTACTTATTTTAAACGAGCGAAAAATTGTGGCGTTGACCGAGATATTGCCAAGACTATCGAGCTTGCCAAAAGCGATTACTGTTGGCTTTTTAGTGCCGATGACATTCTTATGCCGAATGCGATTAAAACCATGCATACATTGACCCAAACAGGGGATTGGAATGTATTGGTGACCAACTTTCTGATATGTGATTCGAAATTGAAACCTGTAGCAAGACATGAAATATTCTCATCAAACAAAGATCTTTTATTTGACTGGTCAGATCCAGATCAACGACAAGAGCATTTTCAGAAGGCTATTACGAGTACGGCATTTGGCAGCTATATCAGTTCTGTGGTTGTGGACCGTGCGGAGTGGTTAAGGGCAGATTGTTGTGAAGCATTTTATGGAAGTTGCTGGATCATTGCAGCCAAGATAATGAGTATGGCCAAGAATCAGCTATCTCTTTACTATCACGATGAGGAGTTACTGCTCAAACGCGGTGACAACGATTCCTTTATATCTCGAGGCATACCCTGGCGAGTACGATTGCAATTGCAGGGTTTTCCCCGTATTGCAGAGAGCATTTTTGGCGAGGCAAGTCCTGAGCATCAAGCCTTTAAGAAAGTGGCTCGAAATGATATCTCTTTTGCCTCCTTGCTTGGTTTTAAAGCTCAGCTTACTGACAATCCGCAGGCTCGTGAAGAGCTGTATGAAATCGTTCGTGAGTATTGGGTCTGCAAGCCATTTGACAATTTCTTTTATGTCATTATTAGATGTTTGAATACTTCGTTCCTGGGATGGCTCAAGAAACGGGTGAAATCTTCTCCCAGTCTCTATCCATGGATCAAGAAAATTGGTCGAAAAAAATAAGTCAATTCTTGTGGTAAGTAATGAGTATATAAGTGTTTTCAGGTAGACTTCCTCAGTACCAACCATGCAAAAGTATATTTCCGACCTCCACATTCTATCGGCTTATCTTTGCCTTCATACATCATCTCGCCAACAGGAGACAAGCTGTATTTCGCTGCTTCAGCCACAAAATCAACTACTTCATTCTTCGATAGTATTCTCCAGTCCATCCCGAAGTAGTTCACACCCGTAGTATCAATTTTCTCCGGCCAGTAATCGAATGATGCAATGAAGTAGCCACCTGGTCGCAATAGACGTGACATTTCTTTTAACAATGATAAACTGTCAAAGCCATGTTCAATAACAGAAATTGATGTGATTGCCTGAAACGAGGCATCATGAAACTTGGTGTGCATAAAATCGGTAATTTCATAATTTATGAAATCTTGATACGGCATTTTCTTTAGATTTGGATTCAAATCTGCGCCTGTTAGACTCGAATATCCCAATTTGTGCAACGCTACGAGCACCTCCGATGCGTAGCACCCAATATCTAATACAGACTCTTGCTTATTTATATGGCTATCGAGAAAGTTAATTGTAGAAAGCACATCCCAACTTTTCACGTTATCCCCTATGGCCATCCCGCGCAGAAATCCAAATCTTCTAATTAAACATCGGAGAGGAGATTCGATAAACGACAGCCTTTTATTCACTAGCTCTCTACGAGCCTTTTTTATTTGCAGTTTAGTTTGGAGCACATTCATTGTCATGTCATGATATCCCTACTCATTGGCAACCTTCAATGCGTTAAATGACAGGTTGAATTGAAGAATCACAAATGGTTATTCCAATTCGGTTATGGTATTGAGAGAGACCTCATTCATCTGGAATTTGCTTTCACATACTAGAGAGCCACAAATCCTGAAGATCAAAAAGCTCACCGCGATGTCCTACTAGATTCTTCTCAAGCTTCGTTTGTGCATGAATCTTGAAGCCGAGATCAAGAAAACGCTCATAAAGCTGCTTGGGTGTCATGGAATTACGCTTTAGCCAACCAGAATTAAACTCACAGATTATATTCTCAATACGCTTCTCTTTTATAAGACCCTCCATTCCGGAAAGAACATCAGGTTCATATCCTTCAACATCAATTTTCACCAGTCTGATGCTAGGTACATCTTCTAGTTGTGCGAAATCATCTAATTTGATTAGCGGAACTTCTATTGGAACAAAACTCGGATCGCTTTCCAGAATGCTTGGTGAGTGCAAATGTCGAGTGACGGGCAAATATAAAGTGACATTCCCGGTTTCCTTACCGACGGCCGCCTTCGTAAGTATGATGTTTTTCGCCATGGAATTTGTGATCATTTCTTCGAGTAGGTCACTCGCTATTGGGCTGGGTTCAAATGCAAAAACCTGTCCTGTTGTTCCGACGAGTGAGGCCCCAAGTGTTGTATAATATCCGAAACTAGCACCCACATCAATAAGTATGTCGCCTGGACGCAAACATTGTTTGAACCATGATGTTTGAGTCGGTTCGTAAGATCCAGAAAACATCCCTTGTTGGATCATCTCACGTAAGTCAAGTCTCATTTTGTACCCGTTTACAACAGCACTTGTCCGACGACTGGATAACAAGCCTAATGCACGTGTTGCTGCCCCTTTTTTGTAGGGAAGTCTCTGGACGAAGGCTTGGCAAAATGGGGTACGGCTATGCCTTATTGAGCCAATTTCCATAGTCATCATGATTCCTTTTTAAGTTTTTCTTATTCTACATTTTACGAAGACATATTGAGTGATGTCATCAGAGTAAATAGTCTAATGAATGTCTTAGCAATTCCTAAAATGAACTGAAAGATTCTTCTACAGAGATTCACTGTTATGATAACATCTAATAGCTGATTATGTGAATTTAATAAGGGAACCCTAGATGCACTCACTTACAATGCTCCTCATTTGTTTCTTAAAATTTGGGATATTAAATTGAGCGGCGTGCCTATTCAGTTTCTGACGATCAAAGGTTAGGCTTTCAAATGTTTCGATTGCTTCATTGAGTGCCTTTGCCGTTGGCTTCTCATAGAAAATGGCTGTTGAGTTTTGTGGTGCCCCATTTTTGTGGGGGATCATTGTTTCCTTGACACCTCCTCTGCCAAGTGCAATGACTGGCGTCCCTGAAGCACAGGCTTCCAGAGGTACCAGTCCATATTCTAACTCTGGAGTGAAAATGACGGCACGGGCTTTACCGTATTCCTTGACAAGTGTGTTATCATCAACAGTTCCGATATAACATATG
>JAIPFM010000187.1 GCA_021736645.1 Phycisphaerae bacterium
GGACGATCTTAAACATAACGGCAATCCTTCTTGTATACAAGTTTTGGTCAACCTGTATATCGACGAGATTGCCGTTTCTTATTGAATATCGATTCATGTCCGTCTAAATCCGCCTGAAAAAGTCAGTCAACTTGAGTAAATACAATATTCTCCAATGCTTTTACTCTCAGATGAGGTCTCATGACGGTCTCCTTGTGGTCAGACTTTGGATTTCGTCCGTCATGATATGGCTTCTTATGCGCTTTGAAAAGCGTATTATTGACCGCAAAGCGACGGGGTGGGCCCGGTGCTCGTTTTCGTCATTTACCTCATCTCACGCCCACTCGCGCCGTTCGCCTAAGACGCCGGCGCAAAGGAACATCCGAAATAGCACAAAAATGCTGTACAATCCTGCACAGAAGGGGGTAAGCTAAATGACTTTGACATGTTGTTATGTTGGCCTGCGAGGCCCAAACACACTGAATGACCTGTGAAAAAGGGATCTCCATGAAAATGCGCGTACGTTTCTTGATAGTCTGTCTGGCAGGCTTGGGTTGGCTGGCTTCCAAAGCCCCGGCCGCTGAGGAGACCGGGGGAGAACGCAAAACCAAAGACTGGCGTGACGAAGAGGTCACCGTGTTGAAGACTGAAACGGACACGTTGATGAACGATCCTTTGGTCAGTTTTGACAAGATCCTCTTTGTCAAGCGCTTGACCTACCATTCCAGCCATTTCTACACGGACTTTATCGATGGGTGCAGCCGATTCGGCGGCAATCTGTGTGTGCTCGATCGGACCACCGGCAAGGTGACGGATCTGATTCCCGAGATGGCGCACGGCATATTCGGGCGGTTTGACCTGCACTTCAATGCCGACAAGATTGTGTTTGACTGGAAAGAGGGGGAGGGCAAGGGCTTTCGTATCTTCGAGATCGAGATCGATTCCGCGACGGGCATGCGTATCGGTACTCCTCGGCAACTGACATTCCCGCCGGATGACGAGGCCGCGCGGATTGCGAAGTATGACAACCACGAAAATGGCGGCACAGCACGCATGTACTATCACCAGACAGATGACATGCATCCCTGTTACCTGCCGGACGGCGGTATTGTGTTCACGTCGAGCCGGTGCGAATACGGCACGCTCTGTGATGCACCGGACCATCTGGCCACCGCAGTGCTGCATCGTATGAATGCCGACGGCACGGACATGCAGCAGTTGACGCGCAGTCCGGTGAGTGAATTTTCGCCGTCCATCATGGAGGACGGACGCATTCTCTACACGCGCTGGGAATATGTGGACAAGGGCCAGTTGGGCATCAAGTGTCTGTGGGCCATGCTGCCGGATGGGTCCGGGACAGTGGAGGTCTATGGCAATGACATCCAGTTTCCGCCGACCTTTCTGCACGGTCGTCAGATTCCGGATCAGAGTGACCTGTTCGTGATGCTGGGCACACCGCACTATCCTCAGAGCGGCATCGGCACGGTGATTCGTGTGGATACCTCCAAAAACATCCGGACACGCGAGCCCATGACCTATGTGACACCCTACGTGGATATTCGCCAGGAACCCGGTTGGAACCACTATGAAAACGGCAAGTGGACCCGGCATACGCGCGGTCCCCTGTACATGGATCCTTACCCATTGTCCGACAGTCTGTTTATGGTGGCCCACAACCCGGACAGGCCCTGGGACGATCCCGCGGCCTATGCGCTCCATCTTATCGATGCCTCCGGGCGCCATCAGATGGTGTACCGTGATCCCGAGATTTCCTGCTGGCAGCCCACGCCGCTGCGCACGCGCAGGCAGCCCCCGATCCTGGCGTCCAACCGTGATGAGGCCCTGGCCAAGAAGAATCTGGCGGAGTGTTATGTCAGTGACATCTATCAGGGCATGACAGGCATCAAACGCGGCGAGGTGAAATATATACGTGTCATGGAACAGATTCCAAGACCGTGGGACTGTCGGCAGTTCTGGGAGGGTGTGGGACACACGGATCTGATCAGTCGGGGCACAGCCCTGGCTGCCAAGGCCATGCACGGGATCGTGCCCGTGTACCCGGATGGGTCCGCCCATTTTTATGTGCCTGCGGATCGCAACATCTATTTCCAGGCCCTGGATGAACACTTCATGGAGCTGCAGCGGGAACGCACCTATGTGAACTATCGTCCCGGTGAAAGACGGTCCTGTGTGGGGTGTCACGAGATGCCCAACCAGGTGGCACCGAATCAGGGCGCGACCCTGGCCATGCAAAGGCCCGCGGTGATGCCGGGTCCGCAGCCCGGTGACGCGACAGGCCGGCAGGTGATGCATTTCCCGTCGTATGTCCAGCCCGTCCTGGACCGGCACTGCATTGAATGTCACGGGGGAGATGATCCCGAGGATGGACTGGATTTGACGGGCACCCTGACGGATCGGTTCAGTCGGTCCTACGAGAACATCATGAAGAGGAACCTGGTCAGGACCTACAGAGAGGCCTCGGATTGGGAAGGCAGCCCCTATTCGCCCCCGAAGTCCATTGGGTCGCATGCCAGCCCGTTCATTCTGGCGCTGCGCGAGGGCGAGCAGCACAAGGACCTGAACCTTCCGCTCGAGGATTTCGCCCGTCTGGCCACGTGGGTGGATGCCAGCGGTGTGTATTACGGGTCCTACTGGGGACGCCGCCGTCTGACATACCGGGATCATCCCAATTTCAGGCCGGTGCCCACGTTTGAAGAGGCCCTGAGTACCGTATGTCCGCTGCCTGTGGACCAGCGGTAACGGATTTTCACGTCACCACCCCGACAGGCAGGGCCTAATGTTCAACAGGGCCCTGTGCCAGTGTCACGCCGACGAATGTGTCTGCGCATCCGTAATACAGGAACCATTGGCCCTTGAAGAGGACCAAGCCCTCGATGAAGGTGGTGCCGTCTTTATACTGGCCCGTCTTTTCCCAGTCGACTTCAGGCTTGAAGAAGGGTCTGTCCAATCTCGCGATCAGCCTGGTGGGATCGTTTGCATCGAACAGCGCCTGGCCGCAGGTATACACGCCCAGGGGCAGAGAGGGATCTGCCAGTGCCTTGTCCCCATGATTCTTGCCGTTGTACAGCAACACAATGCCGTGGTCGGTGAGCAGGAGTTGCGGGCCCACCTCGGTCAGGTGACTGTCAAAGTATCCGGGACGTGTCTTCATGACTTCCAGGAGCTTCCCAGGGGACGCTTCGAGCGGGGTCCAATGGATCAGGTCCTCGGAGGTCGCGATGTTCACGGCCAGCTCACCGAAATACAGCCAGTATTTTCCGTTGACCCTGGCCGCCTTGAGACGGCCGTCTCTGATCTCGTGTACGATGGAGGCCGACTTGATGGCCAGTTCCTTGTACCGGGTGCCGGCAAAGGGCGATCCGTGCTTGGTCCAGGTGCGCAGGTCGCGGCTTGTGGCCAGACCCAGGCGAATCCCGCCTTTTCGGTCTCGGGCATATTGGGTGTAGAGCACCACATACATGCCATCCGGACGCTCCGCAATGCGTGGATCTTCACACCCGCCATACCACTCATACGCCTTTTGTCCGTCTTCGCCCGGGCACAGGACCGGCGCAGGCTCAGTCGTGAAATGGAGACCGTCCCGGCTGACGGCCAGACCGATGCGTGACGTGAAGCTGCCGATGCCGCCCTGGCTCGAGTCATCCTCTGCGCGATAGAGCACGTAAATTCGGCCGTCCTTGACCACGGCTGCGGGATTGAAGGTGTGTCTGGCCTGCCACGCCATCTGTGTCTTGCGCATCGGGCAGAAAAACCTGGAATCCGCATTGGGGCGAATCACCGGTTGAGGGTTCTCCGGACGATCAAAGGGGCCCATGGCCCATGCCGGCAGGACATCTGGGCCAGCGTTAACGGCTTCACCTGCCACCAAGGTCATCGACACCATGCTCAGCAGTAGACATGTCATAAAGGCGTGATAGGGTCTCATTGTAATTCTCCAGCCTGGCCGTTTCAACGAACGGCGGATTCATTGCACAAGACGTTTGCATTGAAATACTACAGCAAGGAAAAGATCCGCGACAGACATTTTTGGGCCGTTCAGACAGTTTCTGTTTCCTATCAGGACACCGTCAAGGTCGCAGAGTCCAAAGGGATGACAGAAAACGAACAAAAAAGAACAAATATCATGATTTATCCATAACACTCACGCCACAAATGCGTCTCTACAGTGACTATTGAGATGAAACGAGTTCTAAGCGAAGGAGCCCCTATGAAACAGGTCTGTGCGTCAATGTACATGGTCTTGTCTGTGATGTGTGCCACTGGTCTGACCGAAATAAGGCATATCCCGGACCCATACTCCATCCAATCAGGGATTGAAGCGAACACTGACATCTTGCCCGTAGAGCAGGTGGCGTATGCGTTTGCCTCGACTGTGTCTGACGGATTGGTGTTGCGTGTGCCAGAGGTGGTGGGCATGGTGATTGGCAACGAGGCCCCTGTGGCGAATGCCGGATCCTCGCGTTATGCAGGAGAAGATGCCGTGGTCCTGGATGGTCGTGCCTCTTTTGATCCGGACAGCGATGGTGCATTGAGCTATTCTTGGCGTCAAGTGTCAGGCCGGGAACTGGTTCTGTCTGATCCCAGCAGTGCCACACCCACAGTGAGTGGGATGTCCTTCGCGGGTCGGCCTCAGCACTGCACCTTTGAACTGACAGTCAGCGATGGGCTGCTGCAGAGCCCACCGGATACCACTGAAGTCATTATTGTACAGGCCTTTGGTGACCGATATTTCAGCCTGATCAACGGCCCGTTCGATCCGAACAAGCCCACCATTGTGGGCTTTGGCGGCGGCAATTGCAATACAGGAAGCGGCCTTCGATTTGGGGGGCTTTGGCTTGAACACGCGAATTTCCTCACGGTATCCACGTATCAACCGCCCTACAGTCTCTATGGTGACGCCTTGATTGCGTACCTCTCTTCCATGGCGCCTGACTACGAAGAAATGATTGGCACCATGGGCTTCAGTACCGGCAATATGCCGGCCATTGACGTGGCCATAAGGATCAATACAACCTATCCGGATCGGCGTTTTGCAGTCAATCGTGTGACTTTTCTGGATACGGCATGCAGGAGCTATATAGATAATATCAAGGAATTTTATGACACTCGCCTTGAGGGGGAAGCCTTCTGGATCGACAACTACTATTCCACCATGGGTTCGGCATTCAAAAACGTCTTGAATATTCGGTTTCCTGTGCCACCGGCGCAACACGGTACGCCTGCCAATTGGGTAGGCCAATCCGATCAACTCATGTCATTCATGGCACCGGGTCTGAATGCGGGATTCTTCATTTCCGTGGCAGGCCCGGGCCGTCATCTCCAAATTGCAGATGACGTGAGCCCCTATTCATTTGACTGGAATCCCAATACGGACCATCTCGTGCATCGCAATGAAACCCTCTATCCCGGCCGCATTCCTCAACCCGTCACACTGCAGGGCCCGAATGACGGGGACCGCGTTACTGACGACGGAGTCATTTTGACCTGTGACCTCGACCCGGACGCCGTGCAATATGATCTCTTGCTGGGGCCTGATCCCTGGCATCTGGTTCACCTGGTGTGCCAGACAAACACCCCACCCGAAGACATGATCCAAATCCTGCCTTATGAGCCAACCTATTGGACGATTCGAACCACCGATGCGTTTGGCTCCACCACGTATCCAGAGCCCAGATGCCTGTTCAGTGACCAGATCAGTCACCCCGAAATCAAGAATGAATCCACACAAAAACACTACCGATCCATTCAGGAGGCCATTGACCAGGCACGCCAGGGAGACGTGATTGTGGTCGGCCCTGGCCTGTATGCGTATGGTGAAAAAATCAATTTCCGAGGCAAGGCCATTACCGTGCGTTCTCAGGACCCCAATGACCCGGACATGGTTGCAGCTACCATGATCAATGCAGGTCTCACGGGTCCTGCTGTTACATTCAACGGCAGTGAAGACGCGACCAGTGTGCTGTCTGGCCTGACCCTGATTCATGGTACCTGCGGTATTCTATGCGACGGGGCCTCGCCTACCATCTCCCGCTGTGTGATTCAGGACCATTTGGGCGCCGGCATCCACATGAGATATGAAAGCCGGGCCAACATTGAACATTGCCTCATTCAAGGCAACATGGGACCCGGCATCGAGCTGGAAGTGATCACAAATGCTCGCAGATTCCTGTACAACTATCCCACCGTAGCAGACTGTACCATCACAAATAATCAAGGTGGCGGGATTGTGGGTGAGACTCCCACGGTGGTTGACAGCACTGTGCAAGACAGTGGTGAATAATAACAGGACTTTTGCAAAAAGCCCTGTAGTATACAGTTTTCAGTGTTCAGTTTTCAGAAGAACGCGTTTTTTACACTGAAAACTGCCTACTGAAAACGGAACACTTGGACTTTGCATAAGTCCAGTAATGAGTATGCGACTCACAGGCATTGAGCCATGGCGGTTTGTCTTGTCATGGAGCATGGAATTCGGCAGCCGGCTGCCGAATTGAGTCCCGTTCAGAAAGTGTGGGTCTCCCTGGCCAATCCTGTTCGATTGAACATCCCCGAATCACGTCAGGACGATTGTCTTTTCCCCGCAATCTTGGATTTGTTTATTGCGATTTCATTGCGTTAGATTTAGAAACTGCATAAACATGGTCGTGATGAAACCATGACGAGGTGTTTATCCTAGCTTTATTCGGTTGTACCCCTTCGTCGAAGAAAGACCGAGAATCCGGCTTCCCAAGGTAAACCCGAAGTCTGTGACGCGTGTTTTCAGATTCGCTTGACAATGATTTCTAAAACCGGGATAATCCTGGACATATGTGTGCAAAACTGCCTCTTCAGTGAATGTGATGTCCGGAATGTAATCAGGAAGCCGCAGACTTCAGGGTCTTGTTATTGCAGATGCAAAAAAACCTGATTACAGTGTATCAGTGAAGTGCCTTGGAATCCTGTGAACGAACCTGTGTGACGATCGATAGCCCTGTTGGCTTGTCACACACAAAGCTTTGTGCTATCGAGTAAGGAGACGACACATGGTAATCGTGGAATCGTACGGCGTGGCAGTGGTGATGTGTGTGGTCACCATGATGTGCTGGGGGTCCTGGGCCAACACACAGAAACTGGCCAGCAAGGAGTGGAAGTTTCAGCTTTTCTACTGGGACTATACCATCGGTGTGCTGCTGCTGACATTGCTGCTGGCGTTCACCATGGGCAGTATCGGCAGTGCGGGCCGGGGATTCCTGGCAGATGTCAGGCAAGCCGACATGCTGAACCTCCAGAACGCCGTGATCGGCGGCGTGATCTTTAACTTCGCGAACATCCTGCTTGTGGTCGCCATCGACATCGCGGGCATGTCGGTCGCGTTTCCCGTGGGGATCGGCCTGGCCCTTGCCCTCGGCGTGATCGACAACTACCGCGTCGAGCCTGACACGTACAAGGCCCCCATTCTGTTTTTGGGGGTCGCGTGTGTGGCGCTGGCCATTATCGTCAATGCCCTGGCCTACCGAAAACTCTCCACGGATAAAAAGACGACCATGCTCGGTGTGGTTATCTCGATCCTCTGCGGCATTGCCATGGGCTTCTTTTTTGGCCGTGTGGCCGGTACCATCTCCAAGGACATGGTCAATCCGGAGGTCGGGAAGCTGACGCCCTATACGGCGCTGGTGTTCTTCTCTGTGGGATTGATTCTCAGCAACTTCGTGCTGAACACCATTGCCATGAAGTGGACTGTCAGCGGCGAGAAAGTCAGGGCCATGGACTACTTTACCAAGGGCTCGCCCAAGCTGCACTGCGTCGGTATGTTGGGCGGGGCTATCTGGGGCGTGGGTATGTCCTTCAGCATGATCGCAGGTGACGCGGCCGGCTACGCCATTTCTTACGGGCTCGGCCAGGGCGCCACACTGGTGGCCGCGTTCTGGGGCGTATTCATCTGGCGAGAATTCAAGACATCGCCCCAAGGGACCGTCAAGTACCTGGCATTGATGTTTGTGTTCTACATTGTCGGGCTGGCCTTGATCATCGGGGCCAATAAAAGCGTGTTCGGCGGGTAAAAGGAGTCTGTGATATGCGTAACAGGATTGTGGTTGTGGGCAGTTCCAATACAGATATGATCGTACAGACACCGCGCATTCCGCGGCCCGGCGAGACCATCCTGGGGGGGACGTTCAACACGGCAGCCGGGGGCAAGGGCGCCAACCAGGCAGTGGCCTGCGCTCGCGCAGGGGGGCAGGTGACATTTGTCGCGCGTGTGGGTCGCGACATGTTTGGCGATCAGGCGATGATGGGGTTTCGTCAGGACGGCATCAATATAGACCACGTGATCCGGGATGAGACGGCCCCATCCGGTGTGGCCCTGATCATTGTGGACGATCAGGGGGAAAACAGCATTGCCGTGGCCTCCGGTGCGAACGGCAATCTTTCTGTCTCCGATGTCGAGGCTGCGGCTGAGGCCATTGAGAGCGCCGGCATCGTGCTGATGCAGTTGGAGACGCCTATCGAGACCATCGAGGCTGCTGCCGTGCTGGCCGTCCAAAACAACGTACAGGTCATTCTCAATCCTGCGCCGGCTCAGGTGCTCAGCGATGCGCTGCTCCGGCAGATCACCATTTTGACGCCCAATGAAACCGAGGCCGAAATGCTGACCGGTGTGGGTGTCCATCACGAGGCCGATGCGGCCAAGGCGGCTCAGGTCCTGATCGACAGGGGCGTCACCAGCGTGATCATCACGATGGGTGCGTCCGGGGCCTATGTACACAGCGCCGAGTTTCAGGGTATGGTGCCCGGTTTTTCCGTGAGCCCTGTGGATACCACGGCTGCCGGTGACACCTTCAACGGCACTCTGGCCGTGGCCCTGGCCGAAGGCAAGGCCCTGGCCGAGGCTGTGACCTTTGCCAATGCTGCGGCAGCACTGTCTGTGACCGTGCTGGGCGCCCAGCCCTCAGCACCGGATCGAAACGCCATCGAACAGTTTTTAAAGAAAAACAAATCCTGAGAACATTGTCTCTATAGAGAAGGAGTCCAGGCGATGAAACATCTGACCCATTTAATCATGTTGTGTGTGCTGGCCCTGTTGACTGCCCCAATCCAGTCCCTGGCCGGAATTCCGGTCATCTACGACTCAGACATTGGTGACGACATTGACGACACCTGGGCCCTGGGGCTGCTCCTGCAGAGCCCGGAACTGGATCTCAAGCTGGTGGTCGGGGATCAGGGCAAGCCTGTGTACCGCGCCAAGCTGTTCGCCAAATTCCTGGAGTCCACCGGTCATGCGAATGTGCCTGTGGGTATCGGCATGGGTGACGACAGGGACGCGGGCGGGGCCCAGTCGGCCTGGGTCAAGGGCTACGATCTCAAACAATATCCTGGCCGGATCCTCGAGGACGGTGTGCAGGCCATTATCGACACCATCATGAATTCGCCTGAGCCGATCACGCTGCTCTGCGTGGGGCCGGTGCCCAACATTGCCGAGGCGCTGCGCCGTGAGCCGGCCATTGCGAAGAAGGCGAGGTTCGTGGGCATGCACGGCAGCGTGCGCCTGGGGTACGGCGGCAGCAAGGACATCCACGCGGAGTACAATGTCAAGGCCGATGCGTCGGCCTGTCAGACCGTATTCAAGGCAGCCTGGCCCATGACCATCACGCCACTGGACACCTGCGGCCTGGTGGACCTCAGGGGGGACAGATACGCTGCAGTCAAGAACTCTTTGCATCCGGTGGCCCGGGCGATTATGGAGAACTACAAGATCTGGAGCGGGGACAAGCAGGATGTGTTCCAGGTCAGAAGCAGCACGCTGTTCGACACGGTGGCCGTGTATCTGACCTTTTCACAGGCGTTCTGTACCATGGAGACGCTCGGCATCCGCGTGGACGATCAGGGCTTTACACGCATCGATGCCAATGCCAAGACCATGAATGTGGCCACGGCCTGGACCGATATGGACGCGTTCAAGGACCTGCTGGTGCATCGCGTGACAGGTGGCTACAGCGCGTCTGCAGTGCGCCGCATTGCCGTGGCAGAGTATGTGGACAGAATGAAGGCCGGCTGGGTCGGTCAGATGGCGGGCGTGGGCTGGGGTGCACCCACGGAATTCAGATGGAAAGGTCAGATCATTCCTGAAGACAAGATGCCCCAGTGGAAACCCGAGATGGTCAATCAGTTCGGTCAGGACGATCTCTATGTGGAAATGACCTTTCTCAAGACACTGGAGGACTATGGTCTCGACTGTACGATTCGTCAGGCCGGCATTGATTTCGCCAATAGCGGATACCAGCTCTGGCATGCCAATAAATATGGTCGCGACAACCTGCGCAGTGGTATTGCACCGCCTGACTCGGGACATCCGAAATTCAATGCACACGCAGACGATATCGACTACCAGATTGAAGCGGACTTTTCCGGTCTGATCGCGCCGGGCATGCCCAATCTCGCCATTGAGCTGGGCGAAAAATTCGGGCGCCTCATGAATTACGGAGACGGCCTGTACGGCGGCCAGTTTGTGGCCGGCATGTATGCCGAGGCCTTTTTTGAAACAGACATCGAGACCATCATTCGTGCAGGCCTGGCCTGTGTGCCCCAGGGGTCCCAGTTTCATGAGTGCATGACGGACACGATCCGCTGGTATCACCAGCACCCGGGTGACTGGCAGAAAACCTGGGGCCTGATTGAGGCCAAGTACCAGGACAATCCCGATTACCGGCGTTTCTCCTGTGACAAGGGTGACTTCAATATTGACGCCAAGATCAATGCGGCCTACATCATCATGGGCCTGCTCTATGGTGAAGGGGACATTGACAAAACGATCGGCATTGCCACGCGATGTGGCCAGGACTCGGACTGCAATCCCTCCAACGCGGCAGGTATCCTCTGCACGGCCATCGGTTTTTCAAAACTGCCGGAACGCTTTACAAAGGTCCTGGATCCCAATGGAAAATTCAGCCACACACCCTATACCTTCCCCAAGCTGATCTCCGTATGCGAGCAGCTGGTGCGTCAGGCCGTGGTCCGCTCCGGTGGATCTGTGGCAAAGGATAAAGACGGTCGGGAGTTCTATCTGATTCCAAGAGAAGTCGCAGTGCCCAGTGCACTGGAACAGTGCTGGGCGCCCGGTCCCATTGCCAACAGTCGTTTTACTGAAGCAGAGATGAAGCAGATTACAGCCGTGGCTGAGAAATAACAGAAGGTGACATCAGAATCAGCCAATTCAATGGTTAGGGCAAACTGATTGGACTTCATGCCTCTCGCAAAGCCGAAGGTCCCTTGGGGGACGCAGAGTACGCAAAGAAACCAACAACCAGAAACCGGTCTGACGGTGTGAGAGCGACCCTAGTTTAACTGCGAATTTGGCGAACTGCGAATGACTTTTTTGACACGGATTTCACAGATTTTTAAACAAACAACCCTCGGCCCGTGCGAGCTTCTTTCACCGGGCAACAACCAACAACCAGAAACCGGTCTGATGGTGTGACAGCGTGACGGTAGGGCAGTAACTAACAACTAACAACCCATAACCGTTTTTTATCCACCAATCTCACACTTGGCCCCAGGGGCAATCTCCACCCATGGTTCGAGCTACACTCGAATGGGGTGGGATTTACCATGGAGGACAGGGAGACACACAGGGCGGCCTGCGGCTGCAGCCAAAAGATTAAGAGCACCTAACAAAATGAGTCTGCATTCGAACCGCTTATTTTGGCCCTGGATGACGTCAGGCTGCATCGATCCCCTGGGGACCTGCTTCGCCTTCCTTGCCAGGGTCAAAAACGCTGGCTCTCGGTGCAACGATCATTTTGTTAGGGGCTCTAAATATCCAATATCGAACAAGGAACACCCAATGATGAAATGGGCCGGCGCGAAATCGTAGGGGGCCTTTTGCTGGTGATAGGTACGGGCGCGTTCTATGGTTTGAACTTTGATCCTTGGAAGATCATGGAAGCACATGAAGTGCTGACGCAAGATTTGAAGGTGCCATCTGTATGCAAACGTCCTTCTCACGCTTAGGCCGCTGTCGCGGTCCGTTCCAGCCCGGCTGGAACTCAAGTGAGTTGAACCGACCTCTGCTCTGTCCCCCAGGGGGCCACCGTCGAGTTCGATCCAACTCACATGCGTGTGCTCCCTAAGGGACTTTAAGCTTGGGCTGATTGTTTGAGTGCCTTCGGTTCATACTGGATGACGGATCTATTTGGAGATATTAAGGCAAAAAAACTTGCGGTTGTCAGTTAATTGGATATAATGTAGCTGCAACTAATGGAATGGATCGTTGGGGAAGTGGGTTATTAGCCCAGAGGGGCTGTTGGTTCGTTAGCCGTTCGTGAGTTTTATTTTTTACAGTTAGCCTTTCTGATATTGTTCGATGCTCCAATGATAAATTGATGTCACTAGGAAAGAACGCCATGCACAGACAATGGGTCAGCCGTGAAATGCATCTCAAACTGGCCATAGCCAATACTAACGGCCTGCATGGTGAGCTTCAGGCTGTCATAGGGGGTAGCCTTAAGGAGATTGAGGGGATTAGTCTGCTGGCACTTGAGGAAAGTATGGAGAGTGAAAGGGAACACTTGACATGACCAAGCCCGATAAACAACTGAAATCAAAAGACCAACCTTCAGATTTGTTTGATCGTGTTGTCGTGATCCTGGAACAGGCCCGGTCTCAGGTCGTACGTTCCGTGAACCATTATATGGTGCTAGCTTATTGGAAAATCGGTAAAGAGATCGTGGAACAGGAGCAGCAGGGGGCAGCTCGTGCCGAGTATGGGAAGCACGTCATAGATGAGCTTTCTTGTTACCTTAACGAACGCTATGGCAAAGGATTCTCCACGACCAATCTAAGATATTTTCGCCAGTTCTTCCTGAGTTATCGCAACCGTAGACCCCAAATCTATAACCTCTCAGGCGATCTTCATGAAAAACGCCACCCATTGGGTGGCGAATCAGACCTCTCTCATTCGCCAGGTGAAATGTGCCACCCCATGGGTGATGAATTCCAAATTCAGGGATTCCATCCGGATCTGGGGTGGTCCCATTACCGGGCTTTAATGCGTATTGAAAGCAATCAGGCCCGGGCATTCTACGAGATCGAGGCCATTTGCAACGGTTGGAACAAACGTGACCTGGAACGTCAGATTCATAGTCTACTCTTTGAGCGACTTGCCAAAAGCCGGGACAAAGAAGGGTTGCTCAGGCTAGCCAATGAAGGTCAGCAAGTCGAAAGCCCCATAGATTTGATCAAAGATCCTTACGTCTTGGAATTCCTCAACATTCCCGAATCGCACCTGCTTGCTGAGAGTTCCTTAGAAGAAGCCTTGATTACGCATTTGCAGGATTTCCTTTTGGAGTTGGGTTCAGGCTTCGCGTTTGTGGGTCGTCAAAAACGTCTGACCTTGGAGGGGGATCATTTCTATCCTGACCTGATCTTTTACCACATCAAGCTCCAATGCTATGTCGTTATTGACCTCAAGGTGACGAAATTGACACACCAGGATTTAGGTCAGATGCTCATGTATGTTCATTATTACGACCGTGACATACGGGGTATTCAGGATAACCCCACCATTGGATTGTTGCTTTGCACGGACAAAAACGAAGCGGTCGTTCGTTATGTCCTCGATGAAGACAACCAGCAAATATTCGCCAGTCGCTACAAACTCGAACTGCCTGATGAAACACAATTGGCCGCTGAGATAAAACGAGAATTGTGTTTGATCCAAGAACAGGAAGAGCAATGACTTTCTATTTTAGGCCCAAGAAAGAAGCTTACACGGGCCGAGGGGTGTTGGTGGTTTCATGCCCATGGGATCACGCCGGCTTCCTTAGGGCGTGAAAAACCACAAGGATATCAGGCGTCTCGACATGAGAACAAAATCAATCCTGTTATTCCTTTTATTGAACACATGGCTTGGGGCTGATTCGCTCGCTCAGGAAGTCTGGGGGAAGAAGGCCAGAGGGACGACCTTTATCGCGACAGCCTGGGCAGCAGGGCACGTGCCATTGAAACGGCCAGGGCCTCCTCACACAGGTAAAACCGTATGCCGCTCCCGGAGGACGGCGTCGCCGTATTCAGTGCCTGGGTCAGAGACTCTCCCAACCCCCGGCCGGTTCGAGCGTAGCATCCGGAAAAGACCAGGGCATCGACTCCGCCCATGGCGGCTGTGGCTGCACCGCAGGCATGCATCAATTTATACTTGAAGAACTGTCCGGCCTGCTCATACTCAGGGCGCGTGTCCGCATACAGTGCTTCCAGGGTGACAGGGTGACCTGCCAGGGCCCCAAGCCCGCTTTCTTTTGACAAGGTGCGATTGAGCCGCTCAGGGCCCCAGCCCGTTCTTTCTGAGAGTGACAGGATGATCCCGGGGTCAATGTCACCACATCCTGTTTCAGAGGGCAGGCCTTCCATGGGGGTGATCCCTCCGGTGACAAACACGGGGTGTCCTCCGGTCAGGGCACTGATCTCCGGATTGGGCTCCAGGCAGACTGAAATGATCTTTGCGGCCGGCTGGGCCTGGTCGCGTCGCGATTGTTGGACGGCAAACCGACAGGCGCTCTGATGGTAGAGGCCCTGGAATCCAAACCGCCTGAACTGCATCTCATGCGCCAGTTCCGACGAAATACCATACATGCTTTCCCTGTCAGGCATGTCTGCGAACAGGGCCGTATCAAAAAAGAGATAAATCGGGGCGGCAGGAAAGACGGCGCGGCATGATTCGATCAGTGTGATCGTGCCGGGCAGATGCAGAGGGGCCTGAGGCGTCAGCGTTGTCAGTGTGTCCAGCACGTGGGGCTCCACAGACACGGGGCCATTGAATCTGTCACCTCCATAGCGGACGCGGATCGCAATGGCGTCCGCATGGACGAGGCACTCTGATATGTCTTCGAGCAGGTCGATCCAGTCAGACCCGCTGCTCATGAGGGGACTGAGGCCTGAAACATCCGGCTGTGCCTGAAGGGGCTGTTCAGTCAGGTAGAAAACGCTGTATCGCAGGCCTTGAGCCTTGGGTTCCAGTATTAAGATACTCACTTTGTCCCTCTGTTTCAAAGGTCAGTGTTAATGATTTGAAAGGCATACCTGGCAATGGCCAGTTCTTCATTGGTCTGGATGGCCAGTGCCCTGATGCGGCTGTCCGGTGCGGAGATCTCGGCAGGCAACCGTGTCTGCTGATTTCTATCATGGTCGATGGTCAGGCCAAAACACTCCATATTGGAACAGACAATCCACCGGATGGCAGGTACGGTTTCACCAATCGTGTCCGTGAATATGACGACATCAACGGGTCGACCTGCAGCAGAGGCCGTGAGGGTCAGGTACGCACCCAGGTATTTCTTGATTCTCCAGGCATAGATCTGGAGGGCGCGGTTCATCTGATGGTGCGTCTCGAGGTTGTCCGTGTCCAGGGAAGCGGCAATGACGTCTCTGATGTCACTGGTGCTGCCGGTCATGCCCAACACGCCGCTTCTCTTGTTGAGCAGGTCTTCCACGCAGGCATGTCCCCCATGGTGAGCGATCAGTTGCAGTACGATTGCCTGGTCCAGGTCTCCACATCGAGTGCTCATGATCAACCCCTGCAGCGGTGAGTAGCCCAATGTATTGTCAATGCTTTGTCCTCCCGAGATTGCGCAGAGACTGGCACCCCCGCTGCCCAGATGGCAACTGACGGCATTCAGTTGCGTCATGTCCATGCCAAGGTAGTCTGCGGCCTGCGTCGCCACATACTGGTGACTTGTGCCGTGAAATCCGTATTTGCTGATGCCGAACTCATCACGCCACTGCGCCGGCACGGCATAGGTTCGAGCATGGGCGGGGAGGGTCGAATGGAAGGCCGTGTCAAAGATCATCACCTGCGGTAAGTCAGGATATCGGTGCAAACAGGCCCCGATCAGTTCAATGGCCGGGGGATTGTGCAGGGGGGCGAGCACCCTGGTTTGCTGCAACAGTTCGAAGTTCTCTTTTGAGACCAGGCTGTGTCCCTTGAACAGGGTTCCCCCGTGTACGAGTCGATGTCCAACGGCATCCGGTGTCAGGTCCTGATCCTGCATCAGTATCTTCATCACGGCTTCAAATGCCTGTGCATGGTCTGCCATGGGGACCTCCCACTGCATCTCGTCACCATGGGTCCGGTGAATGATACAGGCAGGGCAGGCTGTGGGGGGACCCACACGCTGGGCTTCACCCCCCACGAGCTCGGTACAGTCCGGCATATTCAGAAGTTTGTATTTTAAGGAGGAACTGCCGCAATTAAAGACCAGTAATTTCATACCAGGTATTCCCGCACAAGGCTCAAGCGTATGATCAAATAGAATCCGAGGTCCATCCAAACACGGGCACGCCAATCAGGCTGTGAACGATCGAGGCTGTGCCGTACACCGCCTCTGAGATCTTGTCCACCTCAACGTATTCGTTGGGTGCATGGATCACGTCCTCATTGCCCGGGCCATACCCAATCGTAGGAATGGAGTACTCTTTGGTCAGTACACCGCCGGCGGTGGCCATCCCGATGCGTCCAAGTTGCCATTTGCCGGGCCGCACACGCACTCCGGCCGCTTCCAAGGCCTGTCTTGATCTTTCCATCAACACACCAAACGGATCGGTGTTCCAGGCATGCGTGATGTGACGGCCCAAGGTGGTGACGCCTGTGTAACTGGTTTGCGCCTGGCTGCTGACCGCCACACTCACGGTGACATGGTCTTTTTGATGGACCGCCTGTAACGCCTGCTGCTTGACCTGGCCCATGACCGATTCGACCTGCTCATGGTCAATCAGTCTTCGATTCAGTCTGATTCTCGCCTGGCGAAGGGGGGTGTTCGACAGGAAGACCGGGGCCTGGGCCGACAGGTTCAACAGGCCGCCTGTCTTTGTATCCTCATTGGAAAACAAACGAAACTGATCAAAAATATTCCTGGCTGCGTCATCTACTTCAAACAGGCTCGACCCCTGTATGTCGATGTTCACCTCCATCCAGCCATCATGGCCGTAATACAGGCCCAAGTTTGTCGGCTCACCGAGAATGGCATAGGTCGGTGTCAGCTTGAGCGCCGGAAGTGTGGCCTCCAGCAGGTGGCGTATGCCCGCGCTCGTGCCTGCTTCTTCGCAGGTTGTGACAGCCACCACGAGATTGCCCCGAAGCGGGAGCAGTGATTTTTTCAAGAGCGCGGCAGCAAAGACCTGTGCTGCCAGTCCGCCCTTGCAATCGCTGGCACCGCAGCCCCAGAGCCTGCCGTCACTGATTTGCGCGCCAAACGGATCTTTGTCCCAGGCCTTTGGGTCGCCGGCCGAGACGGTATCCATATGACAGGTCAAGAGCACGGTCGGTTCTGCTTCTCGCCCCTCCAGAATACCGACGATATTGCCAAAATCATCCTGCAGAGTCTTGTCGTAACCCAGTTGCTGCATCTGTCGAAGCACCAGATTCGCGACCTCCGTTTCTTGACCGCTGTACCCGGCTGTGGAGACCAATTGTTGGGCAAATGCGAGGGTTTGTCTCTTCAACCCATGGTTTCTTTTGGACAGGATATCGTACATCATAGGCTCCTTATACTGATTGCTCTATTTGACCGAATCGTTCATGCTGTTTAAGCAATGGACGTGCCAGAGTTTGTTGCTTGTGTGTAAGATATTTAAAGGAAATGGGTTATATACTAATTGCGGTGTTGTTCGAAATGTGATAGTATTTCAATATGAAATAAAAAATATTCATTCTGAAATAAACAGGGGTGCCAGATGAAGGCTTCGCAACTAAAGCTCGAAGAGATCGTTCAATTCGCCGAAGGCAGGATTGATTTACACGGACGTCGACTTGTGCTGCATTCGATCCATGCCTTTGCGCAGCTCCGTAAAGACATGGTGGAATCGCTTGGCCTTGAACGGACGAAAAAGATGTTTACCCGCTTTGGATACTACTGGGGCCAGGCGGATGCTGCGGCCATGGCCCGGATATTCCAGTGGAAGGATACCGCTGAGTGGATCAGGGCCGGGCCCCGCATGCATTCCCTGCAGGGCGTGGCGCACGCTGTGATAAAATCTCTGGACATGGATGCGGAGCAGGGGCGACTGTGCATGGAGGTTTTCTGGCGCAGCTCAGGCGAAGCAGACGAACACTTACTGACCTTGGGCAGGAGCGATGTCCCTATCTGCTGGATGCTCACCGGGTATGCCAGTGGCTATGCAAGCTTCTGCCTGGGCAAGGACGTTTACTTTGTCGAGCAGACCTGTCAAGGCCGGGGAGACAAGATCTGCTCGGCCATCGGCAAGGACCGGGACTCCTGGGGTCCGGAGGTCCAACCCTTTCTCTCGTCATTCCAGGAACAGGACAGCATCCACAATGAGATACTCGGTCTTACCAAAGAACTGAAGTCCAAAACGCGTGAACTGGAACGTCAGCGACGAAAGGTCAAGCAGCTTCAGAATCCACACCATGCGTCGTTTGCTGAGGTGCACAGCAAGTCATTTCAGAGTGTCCTAGAATTGGCCAATCGAGTGGCTAAATTCGACTCATCCCTTCTGATTACAGGCGAAAGCGGATCAGGCAAAGAAATCCTTGCACGCCATATCCACAGACAATCCGCCAGAGCTCAGGGTGATTTTGTGGCCATCAACTGCGGCTCGTTGCCTGAAACGCTCCTTGAAGCCGAATTGTTCGGCCACAAGGCGGGTGCCTTTACCGGCGCCACAGGTGACCGGATCGGCCTCTTTGAGCAGGCCAACAAGGGGACCCTGTTTCTCGATGAAATTGGAGACATCTCTCCTGCGATGCAGGTTCGTTTGCTTCGGGTGCTTCAGGAGAACGAGGTGCTGCGCGTGGGCGAAAACATCCCGCGAAAAATCAATGTCCGGATTATTGCCGCGACACACTTCGACCTGATCCAGCGCATGCAAGAGGCCAAATTCAGAGAAGACCTGTATTATCGATTGAGCGTCATTGAAATCCACCTGCCTCCGCTGCGGGAACGGGTGGATGACATATTGCCTTTGGCCCGGTATTTTCTCGGCAAGCTCTCCCAGAAACTCAATCTCCCCAAGCTCACGCTGCAAGGCAATTGTCTCGATTATTTGCTGCGCTATCGCTGGCCCGGCAATGTACGTGAACTTGAAAATGTGCTCGAAAGGGCGGCTGTGCTGAGTCAAGAGGGATTGATACGTCCGGAGCACCTGCCAATGACGGTGATTCATGCCAATCCCTTGTCTGAACCGGGTCGCGGGGACGTAGCCCGAAGCCTCGCGGACATGGAAAAAGAGCATATTGCGACCATCTTACAATTAACCGACAACAACCGTGTGCGAGCGGCAGAGATTTTGGGTATCAGCTACACCACACTCTGGCGAAAGATGAAAAGCAGCAAACTCGGAGATTAAACCGAGGGGATTCACGATCATCGTCAACAATCGAAATGAGTTCCGTTTTGCCGGCCTGTTGAGAAATACCGACTCTTGTTTCCCCCCCTCATGTACTCAAATCGGCGCGTTCCAGTGAAAAAAAATTGAGTGATAATGCCCTGTCATCATCCTGAACGATCTCCGTGTCCATTTCGACTGTCAAGGAGACCTTCAGGACGACAGAAATTGGCTCTTCCGTGTGGCGATCCCTCCAGTAATACGAAGTCGACAAAGATCGTAAGCTGTTAAATTACAATGCCTTACCATGTTCTCCTCCGGCATTCATTTCGGATCGACGATCCAATTTTCTGGGCCTACTTGTGAACAACTGGCCATTGCAGGAGGTACATATGGAAACCTTGCTTTGGGCCGGTTTCACAAGGTACTGATCAGAAATTTGCCCTAAATGAGCCAATTTTTGACAATTTAGTCAGTTTTGACCTGGTAGTCTAGTATCATGGTAATCGACAAAAACCGGAGGAAAACCGAGGCCAAAACGAGCCGCACGGACGCGTAAGAAACTGAAACCCGCAGCATTAGATATTTTCAGTGAGAAAACCGTGGACGCAGCGACAATCGAGAACAATGCCAAAAAAGCAGATCTAGGCATGACCGCTCCGTACCAGCATTTCTCAGACAAGGGAGAAATTCTCTGTCGCCTGGCCAACGAACAGGTTGAGACCACCAAGCCGTTGAAACGGGTCTTTGATGAGGGCCTGTGTATCTTTATTTGAAGAACCCTAAATCTTTGCTCCCTGAACAAGGGTGCATGGAGGGATTTATTGTGGCACAACGAAAGAACTGCTCGCGTTTGAGCTCCAAACAGGTTCAGGAATTTGCGAATTTGCTTATGCAGGAAAGACGCGCACCACACGCTCCCGACATCCTGCGTGAGATTGACGAGGCCTTGGAGCGCATACAGGAAGGCACCTACGGCATCTGCCTGGGCACTGGCAAACGCATCGACAAGCGACGTCTCCTTGCCATTCCCTGGGCCAAGTACTCCATCGAATATGCCAAACTCATGGAAGAACAACTTGGATCCATGGGTCCTCAAGCCGAATACTATGAAGACCTGGATGGCCCCTATGCCGCTTAACAGTCGACAGCCTGATCACTCAATGATACCAGGCCATGTGCGTGAACAGGGTCGATTCGCAGGGTGTACAGATTGCGTTAGCCGATTAGTGTTGAAAGGAAATCCTCCAGGGAACCCATTGCGTCTGCTCTGACAGGATGCGCAGTTGGCCCACCGTGTCCGTGTATTCCAGTGTGGCCTGTGCGTTTTCAACGACGCAGGATTCCACTTGAGCGCCGTTGTCCGCAAACTGGATGACCGTGGGGTCCTGAGCTGCCACACGAATCATGCCCTGCAGGATGCATGCGTCTTGATCCCATCGCACGTCTTTGAGTTCCACCAATCCCTGCATGAGGTGACGGTTGGTGCCCAGGACCTGGGGTACGGTTTGCTTTTGCCGCAGGGAGATCATACGGGCTTCAGCAGGCCTGAGTGTCTGTGTCAAGGTTTCAGCGCCTGACAGTGTTCCGAGATACGTATCGTTCCAGAAGTCATACGCGTGGTATGTGGCCTGTGGGTTCAGACCGAGGCCACCCGCAGCAGGATCTTTGCTCAAGGGGACTGTCACGGTCATGGCGTTCTGATCCTGGGGATTGTACAGTGTGACCTGATGCCAGCCCTTGTTCACCGGGAAATCATAGATCTGCGGCACGCGGCGGATCAGGGCATCCACCGGGCGTGCGCTGCGCGGTATACTGTGGAAGGGGAACACGCGCGTGACATCGTGAAACATCTCCGAAGTGAGTTTGGCAAAGCTGTTGCCCATGAGGAAGCGCGCGCTGGTGACATAGGCCATGGTCAGCAGACGCCGCCGGGCATCACGCGTCCTGGGCGAGGTCTTGTGCAGACACTTGGCATCCATGTCGTAATTGACCACCACGCGGTTCTTGTACCAGCGCAGGGCACCGCGTGCGATCATCTCGGGTGTGATCTGGTCCGTGTCACCCCAGAGCCGCTGGGAACTGACCAGGCCCAGCGTGACATCTGACCCGCGTGCCAGGTTGCGTTCGTGGAGATAGGCCTGCGAGCCCAGTCCCTCCCTGGCCAGGCGGAAGATGTTGCGGTATGCACTCGCCGTGGTGGCGTAAGGATCTTCGAACCCGCCTTCCGAGGCCCAACCTGTGTATGCGTAGTCAAACATCAGGCCCTGGACACCGCCGCGTCGGAGCGTGTCGTACACGTCACGCATGTGGGCCATGAAGCCGGGGTCTGTGTAGTCGTAGCCCCAGACCATGTCGTTGCGCTGCCACGCGTCCAATCCCGTGGGGTCCTTGCCCTGGGCATGCTGACGCAAATGCACGGCCTCGTTGAATAGCATGTGCTCCGGATAGGTCTGCGCATAGTCCTCCGAACGAAAACCGGTCTGGCAGTAGGTCAGGGGCAGACCGCCGAGTGCCTGCACGGCCCCGGCCCATTTTTCCGTGGTCTCGAAGGGCGGCAGGTAGCGGCCATTCTGAGATCCCTCCGGCCTGGCCACGGCAAAGTGCTCGTTGTCCCACCAGCCCTGCTGATTGTTGGCCTCGTAGTAATCCGGCACCAGGCGCACGGCAGCCCGGGCATATGCCAGGAACCCGCTGTCCTTGATACGCTGCATCTCCTCAACCGCGCCCACAGAGTGATTCACCGAAGGGCCGCCCCCATACGGGGACAACTCCGCGTACCACAGGCAGACCGTGGGGAAGTCGTAGGGAGTCAGGTTAATGGCCTGCGCGGTGCGCACCTGTTGCACATAGGTCTCCAGGGCGTCAAAGGGATCGTCCGTCGTGACATCCACATAGAAGCGGTCGTCCGGCATGTAGCGAATGCCCGGATCCACGCGATGGCCAACCGGGTCCTCGGCGAACAGGGCGACGGGCAGATTCTTGACGGCCGCGCTCCCGGCCAGGGTCACGGTGTGCTGCTGCACGGGGGGACTGTCGTCGACTGACTTGATCCAGACCTCACTGACCACGGCATTGGGGACCGGCGCTTCATTCACAGAGATCAATCGGATCGGTCCGGCATTCTGTGACAGCAGAGGCAGATCGATCTGCACGGGTCCCTGCTGTTGGGTGCGCCACGCAGGCAGGGCCTGTTTGGGCAGGAGGCAGGTACGGATTCCGGAGGCCTCTTCCAGCCACACGGACTGCACGCGTCCGTTGCCGTCCACGTCCCACCAGGTGACACTGACACGATAGTGCTGTCCCGATCTCAGGCCGCGGGCTTCCACCTTCACTTCATTTTCATCAAAGACCACGCTCTTGAGTTCAGGGGGATAGGCGCCCTCAATACCACCAAAGCGATAAGGACGCCCCTGGATCAATCGCAGGTCGATGCCGTTCTCAGACGAGGCTGACGCAGCCTCGCCCAGATCCAGGTAGGTGATCTGGTCCCGGGATTGGCGAAATGTCTCGGCCCTGGACAGGCCGATGCGTACGAATTTCTCATAGTCATGATAGGTCAGGCCGCCCAGCACCAGGGATCTGCGCCGGCCTGCCTGCTGGAACGTGAGCAGGCCGTTGTTGCGGCAGGCGAGGTAGGCGCTGCGCGTGACAGAGGTGTCCTCGCCGCCGCCGTTCCCGTCCAGCAGGGCCAGGTCCGTCATGATCTGTCCGGGAAAGACCACGGCTCCGGTCAGGGGGGCCAGACGCACCAATGGAATGGGCTGCTCCATGGTGTTGTTCAGGCCTGCATTCAAGCACACGAAACCGCGGTGTGCATAGATTGCCACGTCCAGGAGCAGCACGGGACCTTCAGGCAAATGGCTCTCGATCAGCAGACCTGTGCCCTTGCCCAGACCGTCATACAGGTGTCGCGAAGTCACGCGGTGGACCACGCCCGGGCCATCCGATCGCCACCCGTTCAATTCGACATGGGCGCCGTATATGCAGACCGTTTGGGCGCGCAGATCCAGGATACTGTATTGCCCCTGTCGCTTGTCCAGAGTGAATTGGACCCGCTCGTTGCTCAGGGAGACCACGGCGTCCGTGTTTGTGACATGCACGGCTTGACTGAGCGTGCAGGCCGGCCATACCAGCAAGAGCCCGGCCCAGATGAAGGCTTTGGTGCATTTTGACATGATGATTGGGTATCCTAAAAAAAAACGCTACTGTCAAATCCAGAGGTCTGCTATGACAGGATCGGCCGAGTATTTTCCGGATCCGTTTTCATCATCCACAAAGAGGGCGTAAGTCACATCTGCCGACACCTCCAACCGATACCATCGTTCATCGCGTCTCTTTGAAAAGTGACCGGTAAACCAGGTGTCGGTTTTGATGGCTGCAGCCTTTTGCCAGGTCGATCCTCCGTCCTTGTCTACGGTGACGAAATGGCGCACGAAGGGATGCACTTTCCTCTTGGACGCGGTGTCCAGGGTCTCGTGTCCCAGATAATGTCCCTTCACGTCAAACACAAAGACCTGGTTCATGATCTTTCGTTCCTGGCCGGGCAGCAGTGCGTCATACTTGTAACGGATCGATCGATGGCCTTGATCGGTTAATTTGACGGGGCCCCATTCCAGAGACCTGCGCAGGGTCGTATCCGGGGCATTTTCCAGAAGGACTGCTTCCACGCGTCCCATCAGTTCTGCTTTTTCCGGGTCGACCGGGGCCTTTGTCTGCTGCTCAGCGTGACTGGTCAGGACCAGCACGGTAAAGAGGATCAAGGCGAGTTTGTCCCTCATGGGCACCTGACGTTTAAGATAGTTCTTGATCATGGTCACTCCTTTTTCTTATCCAGTACTGCCTGGAGACGGGCAATGTCCTGATCTGAAAGTGATTCCTGTTCAACAAAGTGGCGTAACAGAGACACGGGATTGCCCTGGAAAAACCGTTGAAGAAAGGACACGCTTTCCTGACGCAGGCATTGAGAACGCTGGGGGATGGGCTTAAACACATTCATGCCATGGATCTCGTCCTTGCACACGGCCTTTTTCTGGACCAGTCGATCCAGGAAGGAGCGTATCGTCTTGATACTCCAATCGGTTCGGGTCTGCAGATTCGCATAGATCTCGGCCGTGCTCAGAGGAGACCACTGCCACAGGACTTCCATAATATCCCACTCCGCGGGCGTAATGTTCATGGGTTGGGTCTTCATTGCGCACCTCATTAATACTGTCTTTCGCTGGACGTCATGTGTTGTCAATGGACTGCAATTGTTGTCTATGGTCAAGTAGAAATCTTTTTTTTGGAGATTGCGGGTTTTTTTGGTCAAATGGACAGGACTATGAGTTATGTTACCCTGTTTCCGTTGGATGAAAACTGACAACATCTAAAGGATCGATATGCCAGTTCACCACGACATGGAGTCTATGAGATGAGATCTTGTGAGCGCATGCAGCAGGTACAGACGCCCATCATTCCCATCGTGGGGCAATGGATCCGTCAGCACCCCGGAACCCTCTCTCTGGGTCAGGGCATGGTGGGGTACGGCCCACCGAGCCAGATACAAGAGCAGCTCAATGGCTTTTTTGAGCGTAAAGAAGTGCACGAGTATCAGGCCGTGAGCGGGATGGCGCCTCTGCGGGAGGCGATCCGCAAGAAACTGCACCAGGAAAACGGGATAGACCTCCCTCCTGATGACGCCCAGGGGGACCTGAGCCTTTGTGTGACAGCTGGTGCCAACATGGCCTTTATGAATGCCGTGCTGGCCGTGACAGATCCCGGAGACGAAATCCTTCTCCTGCGGCCTTTTTACTTCAACCATGAAATGGCCGTGCACATGGCCGGCTGTACGCCCATGGCGGTGGACACGGACGACGTCTATCAGCCGACGGTGAGCTGCATCGCAGAACGGATCACAGAGCGGACGCGGGCGATTGTGACTATATCGCCGAACAATCCCACGGGGGCGGTGTATCCGGAGGCTTTACTCCGACAAATCAATACCCTGTGCTGCGAACGCAAACTCTATCATATTCATGACGAGACCTACGAGTACTTCACGTTTGACGGGGCCGTCCACTTTTCTCCGGCATCCATGGCCGGCAGCGCGGCCCATACGATCTCGCTGTTTTCGCTGTCCAAGGCCTATGGATTTGCCGGATGGCGTATCGGCTATATGGTCTTTCCGTCACACCTGGAAGAGTCCATCAAGAAAATTCAGGACACCCTCTTGATCTGCCCGCCGATTATCTCCCAGGTCGCGGCCCTGGGGGCCTTGCAGGCCGGTAGGGGGTACTGTGAGCAACACCTGCCCGCCCTGAGTGAAACCCGTGACATTGTGTGGCGCGGCTTGCAGCAAATCCGGGAACTCTGTGAGTCTCCCATGACTCAAGGCGCTTTCTATTATCTATTGAAAATCAGGACACCCCTCTCCGGTATGGAACTGACCCGGCGCCTTATCCAGGAATTCAAGGTCGCAGTCATTCCAGGCGAAACCTTTGGATTGACCCGCGGGTGTCATCTGCGTCTATCCTACGGTCCTCTGGACAGGGATACTGCCGCGCAAGGCGTGGGACGCCTGGTACGGGGGCTGCAACAGCTCGCGACCTCCCATTAAAAGACCGGGCCACGGGTGCCGATGCGCCGTACTTCAACAGGCAATCCACAGGCGTGACCCCACACGAGGTCATCGTTTGAAATCATCGGGCAATTCTGAGAATCTCTGCCATGGGTGTCAACCGATTGTCTGCCTGTTTCGTCATTTTGTACAGACCATGTGTCATTGAAACTGACGGAATCAAGGTGAGGTAAAGACTGATGAAATCCATGACTGTGGCAGGGTTCGTGATTATTTGGCTTGGCTGTAGCGGCTTTGCAGTGAATCCCGGCGATACACCCGGGGGAACTGAGAAGAGAATCCAGACGCTCATCCGGGAATTGGATAGCGCAGGGTGGAGTCGGGCTTCGGAAGCATTGGTGCGCATTGGCGGTCCTGCAGTGGATCCGCTGCTTGACGCGCTGAATCAGAATTCGCACTGGATATCTGCCAGGGCCAGTGCGCCATTGTCGATGATTGGGTCGGAGAAGGCCGTTGAGGGACTGCTCAAAGCCCTTGACAACAAGGCGCTGGACAATCGGATCATACGGTCCATTCTTCAATCACTGGGACAGGTCGAATCCGAACGTGTTGTGGCGTCGCTGATTCGGCATCTCAGTCATGAGGACGTGTGGGTGCGCTGTGCTGCGGTCAGATCGCTGGGCACCCTCGGTGGCGAGAAAGCTGAAGCCGCGCTGATCGACGCCTTGCAAGACAGGGAGTCCTATGTGGTTGGGAGCGCCATTGCCGAATTGGGACAGATGAAATCAGCGAGCGCACCTGGACCTCTGGTAGACTGCCTGGAACACGGGGAGGGCATGACCCGAATAAAAGTCAGCCGGGCTCTCGTACAGATCGGCGAGACGTCCGTGGATGCGATTGTTTCGAACCTGCGCAACGACATGGACCGCGACACCTGCTGGCATCTGGTCTGGGCGCTGGGGCAGATCAAGTCGGACGCTGCGAGTGAACCTCTGGTCCATGCGCTGGGCAGCGAGAACTGGATGGTTCGAAACGAAGCGGCAGTCTCACTGGTGAGGATCCATGCTCACAGGTCCTTAGACCCTCTGCGCAGACTGCTCAAAAGCAGTCACCACGAGTCTCGCACCCAGGCCGCCTGGATTCTCAAGACACTTGAATCCGGTTGCAGCAATCTGTCGGCGCCTTCATGGGGCAGGGAAAACGCCCTCGCTGATCATGCGACCGTCTCGGCATCAGAAGAGACGACCCCTGTCATCGTTGAACGCACGTCCTATGCATTGTGCCCGCATCGTTTTGGCAGCCTGCCCTCTGTGCCGTCGCCTTACACTGCCGATGATGGACGCGAGATCGTCGTCACGTCCACCCAGGACAGCACCTACATGCTCGTCCCCGTGACGCTGGAAAACAGTGACCGCAAAGGGCGGCAACGGTACGTGGATGCAGACGATTTTCCAACCCTGGCCCAAACCGGATATCACTCAGCAGCGGCGCTGGAGCGGACAGGCATTATCACCGGTCGTTCCACGGCTGAAATCACCGAACTTGGACGTCCCGGCAGATTGTCCACCAGCGGTTTTCTCGCTGCTGACGAGGACATCATGTCTGTCTTGAAGGGGGATAATCGCTTTGCCCGGAGTCTGGGTCTTTCGCACACGCAGTTGGCCAGGCCGCTGTTTCATGTGCTCAACCTGACAGACCGAAATCAGGCCCATGCGAACTACCTCAGCTATGAAGGCCACCGAGCCGAATACCCTCCATGTCTTTACCATGGCAAGACGATATCTGTGAAGGTGGAGTACACTCGGGGCGGTCAGGAGTCCCTATTCGACGACGGTCTCAATGGGGCTCTGGCCATTCGGATTTCTCGTGATCTGGAGCCACGAGAGAAAGACTATCTCGACAGGAAATATTCACACCTGAACCCGCAGCAGAGGGATGAACTTGTCTCGAAGCTGTCTTCCCTGTTTATCGGTGAGATGGTGATGTACTACGTCCAATGGTACGGATTCTATGAAGGCCACACCGAATGGAGAGCCGATCCGATTGCCATTGCATTCATTTTCGGGATGAAGGATCTGGAGGAAATCGATTCGGCGTTTGCAGGAAGACTGCACCACGCATTAACAGAGCATTTCACAAGATAGCGTGTCTTGGCGTCCATTCGAAATGTGTCTTGATGAGATTGATGGTCCGTCTGCTCTCGCCACGGCGGATTCAATTCTGTTTGGCCCGTCATGACAAGGTCTGTTTCGAGTGATTACGGTATTAAGTTACAGGGAGTGTAATGGCTGACAACCCTGACGTCAAATGTTGCCTGCTCTAACCTCGCTCTCAGGGGAAGCTTGGCCCACGTACAAGCTTTAACCAAGCCCACAGATATCGCTGGATTAGGACATGTGAGGAGCAAGTCGGGATCAGGGTACGCCCAAGAAGCCGTAAACTGAAGAATTCTGAGCGGTCTTGGGACGCCAGGACCAAAAAAGAGGCTTAAATCATAGTCAAAATCGTTGAAATTGAACCATATTAAAGGCTATTATAGGGGTCAGGGTATGCAAAGGAGGCATTTTTTGAAGTCATATGCGAAATGTAAGATCAGGGAGACAACAATCAAATTTCGTGACATTGTGTTTTCTATGTTTGATGGAGTTTTATCGCGATCCTTGATTGTTTCCTGGGTACTTCTGAGTCCTTGCGCCCTTGCGGAATCACCCGTATACTTTGAGGATGTTAAACTAAAAACTGCGGTGGAAGATGCCTTGTGGGTCTACGACCCGACACCCGCAGACATGATGGGCCTATTTGAACTAACCTCCTCAGGTGGTGGCATCGAATCCCTGATTGGCCTGGAGTACGCATCCAACTTGATGTCACTCACACTATCCTATAACCAAATTTCAGACATGTCCCCAATACAAAACCTTGCTCAGCTTAAAATCCTCATCATAAATGACAACGATATTAGCGACTTATCTCCATTGTCCGGTTTGAGACAGTTAACAACCCTGGATATTCATCGCAACAAAGTAACGGATATCTCCTCACTGTCACAACTCACAGCACTCAGTCAGCTTATTATTCGCTTGAATGACATTACAGATATAACTGCGATGGAAAATCTGACCAATCTTGAAATCCTCAACATGCAGAACTGTCAAGTCACAGATATATCAGTTCTTGCTGGTTTAACCCAGATGAAACAACTCCAGTTGCAGGGTAATAGACTTCAAAATCTGGAACCATTGGCCAGCCTAAATCACTTGAGTGGTCTTCTACTACATAATAATCGCATAGAGAACATTTCTGTCCTCACAAAACTCTGCGAGCTTTCAACGCTGACTCTGGAAAATAATTGGCTTAACCAAGCCGCCTACAGTGAACATCTGTCCGAAATATTGGCCAACAATCCCGGCATTAGTCTCTCCTATTCATCCAATAGGCAGCCGGTAGAGAACCTCTCAGCATCAACCGATCTTTGTGCTGACAGGGTTAAGTTATCATGGAATAAAGTAAACAATGGACCTCTGTATACCAGTTACTATCAGGTTCTAAGATCGACCAGTGCGGATGGAGAAAAAACCGCTATCAGTCCCTGGAGCACAAGGCTCTCATTTGAGGATAGTACTATTGCCTCGGGAGGCACTGCTTATTACTGGGTTCAGTCTGCAACATCCGGTCAGGGAGACAACAGGGGGTCATACAGTGACCCTGTGATGGTCCTGTGTCAATGTTTATCAAAGGTCACTCTATCCTCTACCGTCGGGGGGCAAGTTCTGGCACCGGGTACCGGGACCCATACTTACGATTCCATGACGTCCGTGCCCATAGTGGCTCAGGCTAATCCGAATTACGTGTTTACCGGCTGGACTGGTACTGCAGTGGATGCAGGTAAAGTGGCGAATGCAACCTCTGCAAGTACGATTCTGACCATGGCTGGGGATTACACACTCGTGGCGAATTTCAAACTTGTTACGCTTGACGATTCAAATCTGTATGTAGATGCCAATGCCTTTGAGAATTCAGTGCAGGATGGGACAAAAGAGAAGCCATTTTCCTCCATTCAGCAGGCCATTGATGCGGCCAGGGATGGAGAAACCGTGGTTGTCCTTCCTGGTATGTATGTTGAGTCTCTGAATTTCAAGGGCAAGGCTGTTTGTGTGACGAGTCTTGCTTTGGCTGATTCCAATGCCTTGGCTGCTTTGGGAGAGCCCAACTGTCTGGGTGCCATAGACCAGACCATAGTCCACGGCAATTACGATGGGCCGGTGGTGGTGTTTGAGAGTGGCGAAGACGCCAATGTCGTGTTGAGTGGTTTCTCGATTACAGGGGGGCTTGCCTTATCAGGTAGTGGCATTCAGTGTTACAGTAGCGGTCCCACGATCAGCCATTGTGTGATCACAGGCAACCGTGCCACAAGATTAAACGGCGGGGCTGTGGACTCCTGTCAAAGTGCTCTGACCTTTATCAACTGTACGATTGCAGACAACTATACTCTGGATGTTCAGGGTCCGGCCGTATCCTGCCACGACAGTCAAGATGTGTTCGTCAATTGTATTTTCTGGAGCAGTCACCCGGATCAGATCGTTGTTGTCTCTGGCGATGATCCACTGATCCAGTACTGCGATGTCCAGGGCCTTCTCTGGCCAGGGCCAGGCAATATCAGCGTAGACCCGTATTTTGCCGTGCCTGGAGATTATCATTTGCAGTCAGCATCTGGGCGTTATGCTCCCAATGAGAGTGATCCGAATGCACCAGCTTGGGCAATCGATTCGGCGACCAGCCCATGCATTGACCTGGGTGACCCTTCCAGTGGTTTTGACAAGGAATCTACGCCTAATGGCCATCGCATAAACATGGGTGCTTATGGGAATACGGTGGATGCCAGTCGATCCGTTGTTTCCGATGAGATTGACTTTGTGTCCATCTCTGAGGGTAATTTCACAGGTGACATGAGTCGACATGAGATCACCAATGGACAATACTGTGCATATCTCAATGCGGCTTTAGCTGACAGTGTGATTGCGGTTTACAATAACCGCGTTTATGCAGCAAGTGATACGGCCTGTGCCACAGCTTACTTTGACACCTTTGCTCAATCCGGGAGTAGTCTGATTGTCTATTCTGAGGGCACATTCTGGATTCCCCCACGTGACGGCATCCGTATGAACAATCATCCTGTGGTGCGGGTGAGTTGGTACGGGGCCGTGGCATTTTGCGATTATTATGGTTACCGGTTGCCTAATGAGTTGGAATGGCGAGATGTGGCAGACTACGACGGCAGTTACATTTATGGCTGTGGCACTAGTCTTGATTCGAGTAAGGCAAACTATGGTTCGAATAATCCTCTTGGATTGACGTGCTATCCGTATACTTCTCCCGTGGGTTATTATCCGGCCTGTGGGTACGGTATGTACGATCTGGCAGGTAATGTCCTGGAGTGGACGGCCAGTCTCTCTGGGGACTCTCTTATTATCTGTGGTGGTAGCTGGTATGATGAAGGCAACGACTGTAGGCTTTCCCACAGGTTTTCAGGCGACCCAACCAAGACTTACAGCCATGTAGGTTTTAGAGTCTGTCGTTAGCCAATAAGATATGTTGAACTGCCTCCTGTGGCTATCGCCCAGGCCCGTGCGTGCATGACATCATCGGATTCTTTAAAAGGCACCCAAAATGGCGTCATGATCGTTAATTGGCGACTATCACTCTACTACAGCCAAAGAGGCAGTTATTTGTTGAAGTTCAGCAATTCCCTCTCCACAAGTACTTCATTAATAATGCCTTGAAGAATAGGGTAGAACTTGAACGTCTTCAATGGCCTGTTGGTCGTTCACGAACACCGGCCTTTTTTGGGGGACGCATGTGTCGGTAATCAAGCGATTTTCGGTGGTCCCATTCTGCCTTGACAAGCACAGACTATCTCACGGATTCGACCATGCCGGCCTCTGGGGAGTATGTGGGTTCGGACAAAACCATATAGATCCAATTCATTGAGTGATTCCCTGAATGCCCGAATGGCTACTGCGCGCATGCGCGTCTCCCGGCAGAAAGCCTGATACTGTTCGTATATTACTCCGGTCTCAGATTTGGGTCTCCCTGTCTTGCGTACAGTCTAGTATGATGGCAGCCAGTCCTGCCTGCATCTGTGCTGAAGCCGTCCGGATTACTGGGACAGGTCAATATACTGAGCCTGACGTGAGTCAAGTTTTCAGAAGATTATGGCAGAGACGAATCGACCCCGTTTTTCCCATGGCTGGAAAGAAGCGAAGCGGTTAATATACCGGTTAAAAAGGAGATCCCGTGAAAATCAGAAACCTGAGCTGCGTTATAAACACAATCGTTTTTGCCTTTCTATTCAGTTGTGCCTCGTACGGGGACGTCGACACCCCAAAGATCACATCCAGGGCCGCTGAACCGGTCCAGGCTGCCGTGCCCCGGTGGCATATACATGACGTCGCCTTCACCGCCAGCGACGTCGCGGGCAATCCCTTTGAGGTTGGCCTGAGCGCCACGGTCAAGGGACCGGGCGGACAGACATTCACTGTGCCAGGCTTCTATGACGGCAACCATACCTGGAAGGTTCGCGTCTCACTGACGACGAAAGGCGATTGGTCGCTCGTCACGCAATCGGATCTGGCGGCGCTAAACGGCCAACGGGCAGCATTCGTCTGCGTAGACAATCCAAACCCACGGGTCCATGGCGGCCTGCGTGTGGATCCGCAGCATCCGGATCATTTTATCCATGAGGACGGCACGCGCTATTTCCTCATGGGTTACGAGTGCGACTGGCTGTGGGCCTTGGACATGGATGACCCACTCCTGCCCACCGTGAATCCGTTTCTCGACACGCTGGCAGCCCATGGTTTCAACTATATCATCTTGAACAGCTACGCCCACGACACCGGTTGGCGCAAGGGCAAGACCGGTGCCGATGATTACGGCCCACCACAATACTATGCCTGGGAGGGCAGCAATGAGCAACCCGATCACAGCCGGTTTAATCTGGCCTACTGGCAGCACTACGACCGTGTGATCGAGGCACTCCAGCGGCGGGGCATGACGGCGCACATCCTGATGAAGGTCTATAACAAAATGGTCAATTGGCCCCCCAAAGGCAGCCCGCAAGACGATCTCTTCTTCCGATGGCTCATTGCGCGCTATGCCGCCTATCCAAACATTATATGGGATTTTTCCAAGGAGGCGCACAACGAGAAGGATCTCGACTACAAACTGGACCGGTTTCGCTTCATTCGCCAGAACGATGCCTATGGACGGCTCGTCACCTGCCACGACGACGACAAGGCCAACGACAGCAGAGCCTACGACACGTTGAATGACTTCCGCGCAGACCAGCATCATTCCAAATGGCGGGAAAAGGTACTGCAACAACGCCAGCGACGGGCCTGGCCGGTCGTGAATGTGGAGTTTGGCTACGAGCACGGCCCCGACGGCATGGCCGACAAGACCTACGGCGTGGTGCAGCCGCCGGAGGAAGTGATCCGTCGTGCCTGGGAAATTTCGATGGCTGGCGGTTATACTGCCTACTACTACACCTACACAGCTTGGGATGTGGTGCGTCCTGAGGATACGCCGCCGGGTTATGATTACTTCAAACACCTGCGGAGTTTTTTTGAGACTACGCGCTACTGGGAACTCGACCCAATGGATAACTTTGTGAGCCAAGGTTGGTGTCTGGCCAATCCTGGCGAGGAATATGTTGTCTTTCTGAACCAGGCAGCACCGTTTACGCTCCAGGTGGCGGCAGCATCCAGTCCTTTGCTGGCGGTTTGGTACCATCCTTTAACCGGCCAGCGTGTCGAGGCAGGCTCGCTGACCAATGGCCAGCACCGATTGACGCCACCCACTGCCTGGGCCCCGAGCCCAGTGGCCTTGCATGTGTACGCCCACGATGGTAGCAGTGCCAAGAGCGCGTTGGAAGCAGATACACAGGGATGGACCAATATCATGCCGCCCCCGGATCTGGCCGGTTGGAACCGTGTGCCCGTTCCACCAGGGGGCACCTTGGGCCGTGGGCAGTGGCACGTCGATGCCGACCAACAGTTCCTCATCTGCGATGGAGACGGCGGGCACGACATGCTCCTGACCGAACGGCAATACGAGGACGTCATTTTCCACTTTGAGTTTCGCTATACGAAGGTCGAAGGCAAGAAAGGCTACAACAGCGGCGCCTATACCCGTAATTCCAAGGACGGCGCAATCTGGCACCAGGCCCAGTTTGGTGATGCCAGCGGCGGATTTCTTTTTGGTAGAACAAAAACGGCCGATGGTAAGGGCAAATCTTTCAATGTGAACAAACAGGTTACTGGAAATCGCGTGAAGCCGGCTGGCGAGTGGAACACGATGGAGATCACCGCACGTGGTGAGACACTCACGCTTTGGGTCAACGGCGCAGTCACTTGCCAGTTTGACGGCTGTGGTGTGACGAGGGGGCATGTCGGTCTGGAAGGCGAAGGGTATCGCATCGAATTCCGAAATCTGAAAATTAAAGAACTACATTAGCAGGGTCCATGCGACTTTCCCGCGGGCAAAACATGTTATGAAGGGTTGATTGATGAAATCCAGATACATCATTCTCATCATGGTCCTGGTGGCTGTCTCCGGGCAGCCCTTCTGTTCAGCGACATACCCCCAAACCTAACATCCTCTTCTGTGTCGCCGATGATGCATTGAAATTAAGCAAGTTAATGTTTTTGCACTGTACAAGATGGATCGTCATGCTATCTTGATGTGTTCAAGTGAATGCAGGTGATTTGTGATTTGCAAAGATGTGGGATATTTCTAGAGAACACAGCAAAAGAGGAGCAGATTATGTCTAAAAGTCGCATTACGCGTCGAGATATAGTGAAGGTGGCCATGGGACTGCCATTGCTTGCCACAGCATCTCAGGGAGCAAATCCAAAAACAACATCTAAGAATCAAGTGGCAATCGGAATAGCCACGCTGGGATTCCCCGGTTTTAGCAACGAGCAGCTTGCCAAACTTCTGGCTGAACGGGGAATCAATATGGTGCAGTTGTTCTTCAGTCAGACTGACAGTCAATACTGGAAATACAACGGCCGCAGTGATCTGTCCGATATGACAGCATCACGCAGTAAATCTATCGCATCAACCTACCTATCCGCAGGCATTAAGATTCACAGTTTAGGCGTGTATACCAATTTGATCCATCCGGATGAAAACGAACGACAGAAGAATCTGGCCTACTTTGAGGCCATGATGAAGATCGCTGTTGCAATGGGAGTCCGCTATTTGATCACCGAGGCCGGGCACTATCACCCGGAGGGACCGGCTCCCGCAGTGGCGTATCACTTTCAGGAGGAGGTTTGGAAGCGTACGATCACGACTGGGAAACGCTTGGCGGCCATGGCAGAGAATCATGGTGTAACAATTTTGCTTGAACCGTTCTTTCGTGGTTTTTTGGCCAGTGCGAAACGGACCCGTCTGTTCTTGGAAGAGGTAAATTCACCTCAAATGCGAGTTCTGCTTGACCCCGCTAACCTGCTGGAGCTTAACGACCTCAAAGAGATGTTCGATCAGTTGATGCCCTGGATTGACTGCCTGCACGCCAAGGATCGCCAATTGCACGTGGATCTGGGAGTACCGGCGGGCCAGGGCGATCTTGATTATGCAAAATTTGTCTCGCTGGTGGCACAACGTACACCACATGCCCCGATGATATTAGAGTATGTTGGACCGAACGACTATCAACAAGCCCTACAGCATCTGCACAACACGATGCAGAAAGCAGGAGTCGGTGAGCAATAGACCCTTATTCGGCTAGATTCTTATCACCAAAGCGTCTTCACTAAGAATGATCTTGCTCAGATCGATCTAAAGTAAACGTTGTGCGTTTGTCAAGCCCACCGGGTCACTGTCGGATCGCTGAATACACCACAGCCATTCGTCACGACATCCTGGACTTTTGTGAACGAGAACTTGTCACTTTGGGGTAATTGTTATTCCTCTTTCGTAGTAGTAGCATTTGCTCGTGGTGGATGAAAGTGATTGGCTGTTGAAGGAGTATTTCTGAATGACTGCGGCCATTCAGAAACACTTGTGCAAGGCTTTGTTGTTGGACACATTGTATGTCAATCGCGAGTGAGATCCCTTTGGTGCGCAAGAATAACAGCAATTTTAGGCCAAGAGTGGCGAAAAGAAAACTGTCGCAAACAGAGACTGTAGAACAATGACAAGGCTTCACTGAAATGGCCCCATTTTCGCGAGTTGGCGCCTACAACCCTGCTACAACCAGAAGGCCCGTTATCTGCCAAATCAGCAGAAATGCTGATTTCTTAAGTTCTGCATTATCAAGGCATTAGGCGAGTCAGGATTATTCGTAACGTTTTCAATGTCCGGAAAGTTGATGGGCTGGAATTTCGGGTTGTGTCCGACCTACACCTGTGAGAGATGACCCCAGTCAACTGTTTCATGGGCACTGGCATTGTCTGATGCGTCACACAGGGCCTTTGAGGCATATCGTACATGATCCATCGTCTCAGACACAGAGGACTGAGGCGATTGTCTTGTTCATGGCCGTCTCGCTGGGTTGCAGATATTTGGACAGAATCTGCAACAGTGCCCGACGATCAATGGGTTTGGCTAGATAGTCATCACAGCCGGCTTCCAGGCACTTCTGATCATCGCCTTTCATTGCATTTGCTGTCAGAGCCACGATAGGTGTTTTGTCGCCCCGTTGTCTGAGCGAAAGGGTCGCTTGGTATCCGTCCATGTGGGGCATCTGCATGTCCATGAGTATGAGGTCAAAGGTTTGGGATAGAGCCGTTTGCATGGCCTGTATACCATCCTCGGCAATGACAACATCAAGTCCCAACCTGGAGAGCATGAGATCCATCAATATCTGATTGGCCTCCACATCTTCGGCCACCAGCACTGTGCCCGAGAAGAGAACAGCCTCCATCTGCTGCAATTCCTCTGTGCCGGCGGCTGTGGTGCTTCGATCAAGCAAGGGTCGGTCGGTGATATCCACACCCGTGGGTATGGCCAAGGAGAATACCGAACCCTTTCCCGGTTCGCTGGTAAGACTGAGCTCGCCGCCCAACAGCTCAGCCAGTTGTCTTGTGATTGTGAGTCCCAGGCCGGTGCCGCCGTATTTGCGCGTGATACTTCCATCAGCCTGGCCGAACGACTCGAATATCGCCTCCTGGCGGTCAATCGGAATCCCGATACCCGTGTCTTCAACATCAAATTGGATAAAGTGCTTGCCCTTATCTTCATTCAACGCAACCTTCAGGTGAATATGTCCCTGGTCCGTGAACTTAACGGCATTGCTCAATAGATTGGTTAAGCACTGATTCAAACGGTAAGGATCGCTGTGTATGTAGGCCGGCAGATCACGGCCTGTGATGATCTTGAAGTCAACGCATTTCTCTTTGGCCAGTGTTGCGACCATGGATTCCTGGGCATTCAGGATCTGGTCCAGCGGGCAGTCAATGATTTCAATGTTAAGCTGACCTGCCTCGATCTTTGAGCAATCCAAGATATCATTGATCAGATTCAGGAGATTGGCGGCCGAGTCTCTGATAATGTTGACATGCGATTTCTGCTTCTCGGTCAACGCTTCATTGGCCAGTATGTTACTGAATCCAATAATGCCGTTCATGGGGGTTCGAATGTCATGGCTCATATTGGCCAGATAGGCATTCTTGGCTCGGTTGGCGGCTTCGGCGGCCTGTTTTGCTTCTGCCAGCAACCTGTTGGCCTGGGTCATTTCGATGCTGCGTACAATTGACTGAAAGTCTCCTTCAATAATTTTCTTGAGCTCCCACATCAAGTCACGGTATGGTTTTGAAAAGTCTCTTTCTTTGTCATCCAGCACGCATATCGTGCCAAAAATTTCACCATCGGGCCACACGAGCGGGACGCCCATGTACATAATCATGTTCAGCTTGACATCCGGATTGTCCTTCCAAAGGGGGTCATCGAGGGCATTGGGAACGTACAGCTGGGACCGGGTTGCCATGACCTTTTCGCAATATAGTCCGGTGTTTAGATCTGCCTTTTCGTGAATGTCGTAGGGATTGTTCTGCGTGTGACTTGACACCAACACCTCGATCTGATTCGCCTGAACACGCATGATCAAGGATGCAGGGACCTCGAATATTTCGGCCATGAGATCCACTGTTTTTTGCCACTTTCCCACAACCTCTTCGGGCACATCATGAAACTCATAGGTAGTCTTGGTCATGTCAATTCTGTCTCAACGGTCGTTCGATCGTAGCTCTCAATCGATCCAATAATCCCTGCTAAATGGGTGTCACATCCGACACCCATGACGGTCATGTATCCATGCTATCGGCAGATTGACCGCACAGTTTTCCAACGGACATTGAATACTGCTTTGTTTGGCGAGAGTTTACCAACCATAACCCCACATAAAGATTTGTTTCAGTGAATGCAACGCGAACAAGAAGAATTATATCCAGCGCCGCGATTGAAGCTTGTGTCCGATAAAAATAGAAACCAGTCTAATTGACTGGGACTGTGCCGGATTACGGAACCGTGAAATCTGACAGTTCGTTCTCAGTCCGGCGGGCCGGGGATGTATTTTGTGAGGCAATTGGCGAGTGCCACGTATTGATCCGGCGCGATCTGGTCCGGGCGGAGGTGGGGGGCCATGTGACATTGCTCAAAGAGTGCAGGCCAGTCACGGATGGCCTTGAGATCATCCTGTGCGTTTTTGGCGGCCGCCTTGATCATTTTTCTCCGCTGGCCCAAAAAGAGGCTCAGTGTGGCGGCCAGCAGGGGCAGGCTGCCGATACGATCGGTTTTTTCCTGGTCTCTGGTGTATTTGACAATGGCGGAGTCCACCTTGGGTTGGGGCCAGAATACGGAAGGCTTGAGGATGCGAACGAGTTCGATTCGGCCTGTGGCCTGGAGCAGGATGCTGAGGCTGCCATAGTGCGGGTCGCCTGTGGAGGCGATCATACGATCGCCCACTTCCTTCTGGATGGTGACTACCATGCGGTCTATGGGGATCGGGCCGGTGACGAGGTTGATCATGACCGGCGAGGCCACATTGTAGGGCAGGTTGGCCACGAGCAGGAAGTCGCGTTTGAAGGTGTTGCGGGCCTGAACAATGGCATCCAGGACCTCTTGAGCGACATGGTGCTTGCCGGTGAGGATATCAGTATTGAAAAGCGTGACATTGGGAAAATCCTTGAGCTGCTCACGGGCGATCTGAAAGACATCCGGGTCAAGGTCCACGGAGATGACGTGGCCGGCCTGCTCTTGAATGAGCTCTGTCATGGTCCCTGTGCCGCAGCCGACCTCCAGGACCACGTCCTGGTCTGTTATGTCCGCACTGTTGACGATCAGACGGATGATGTTCTGGTCAATGAGGAAGTTCTGGCCAAGGCGTTTTTTGGGGAATGTGCCCAGGGTGGTCAGGAACTCTTGGATCTGTTGCTTGGTTTGCATGGGATCTATCTTGGCAGGGCCGGTTCAGGTCTGGGTCCTGATCAAAACGTTTTTCTGCATAGTCACCATGTCAATGGCAGTCTTGATGGCGGCCTTCATGCTGTTCGGGTTGGCTTTGTTTTTGCCGGTGATGTCAAAGGCTGTACCGTGGGCCGGGCTGGTCCGAATGATGGGGATGCCGATGGTGACGTTGACGGCGCTATCAGGGGCCACGAGCTTGATCGGAATCATACCCTGGTCGTGGTACATGGCCACCACCGCATCAAATTCGCCCTTGACCGCGCGTAAAAACAGGGTATCAGCACTGTAAGGGCCATGGCAGTCAATTCCCTGCTCCTGGGCGAGGAGTATGGCCGGGCTGATGATGCGTTGTTCCTCATCCCCGAACTGGCCGTTTTCACCGGCATGGGGATTGAGTCCTGCCACGGCGATTTTCGGTGCGTCATAGCCAAAGAATTCCTTGAGTGCTGTGTTGAGCAGATCAATGGGTTCGTGCACGCAGCCAATGGTAAACTTGTGTCTCACGTCAAACAGGGCCTCGTGGATGGTGGCCAGCGCAATTTTGAGCGGGCCGCTCACAAACATCATGGCCTTGCGCGGAGATTTGCACTTGGCGGCAAAGAGCTCCGTGTGCCCGGGCCACTTGACATTGGCCAGGTGCCAACTGGTCTTGTTGATCGGGGCCGTGACAATTCCGTCTATCAGGCCTGCCTGGGCCGCTTTGATGGCGTCTTCACAGAAGGCGAGAGACGATTCACCGGAAACCAGTGTGGGTTCATTGATCCAGGCGGGCAAGGCGAACTCATCGTATTCTGCGAGCACCACCTTGGTGCGCATGTCGCGCGTGATTTTTTCGTGGGGGATTCGGCCCCAGAAAGGCTCGATCTCAGCCCTGTCAGCGGCGTAACAGAGCTGTTCATGCATGCCGAAGATGATAAACTTGGCGGATCGACGTATGTTGGGGTCGACCAGGGCCTTGAGAATGATCTCAGGGCCGATGCCGGCCGGGTCTCCCATGGTAATGCCGATCACGGGCTGATCTTTGACTGCGGTTAAGTTCATCGGGGCCATTTCTTTGGAATCCTAGAATCCGAGTTGTTTGAGCCTGTTGAGTGTCATCCCTGCGTGTCGGGGATCGCCGGCCACCATGTGACTGAGATATTGTTGGACTGATTTCACGATGATATCTGTTTCCAGGTTCACGGCATCACCCACCTTGGCTGATGTCAGTGTCGTCCCACGGAGTGTTTCAGGGATCACGGCTATTGAAAAGCCCTGTGTGTCGCGGTCCGCGACGGTCAGGCTGATCCCGTTGACTGCGATAGAGCCTTTGGGCACGATCTGTACGCTCAGGTCGTGCGGCACGTCTACACTGATACGCATAAAGGCCTGCGCTTGTTTGATCATTGATATGTGTCCAAGGCCGTCTACGTGGCCCTGGACCCAATGGCCGCCCAGACGTGACCCGACCTGCAGGGCCCTCTCCAGGTTGGCCTTGGCGCCAGGGCGAAGCGAGCCAATGGTGGTCCTGTCCAGGGTTTCCTGGCTCACGTCAAAGCTGCCAAGGGTGTTGGTGAGCCGGGTCACAGTGAGGCATACGCCATTGACGGCCACGCTGTCGCCCAGTTGCATGGCCTCTGCGAGGGTTCCCAGTTCCACACTGAGCGCGGCACTGTTGCCGTGGCGTTGTATTGATCGGATCACTCCGACAGATTCAATAAGTCCAGTAAACATAAATACCTGTAAAGAATACGGGGCGATCTCCTTGACTTTGGGCGCCCATTCAGGGTTTAAGTCATCCATGCTACGATTCATGAGGTCAAAAGTCAATTGCTTGTTGGGAATCGCCCGGGGCCGGGGCGTATTGAGACGCTGAGGAAGCGGTTTGTGAAAAAAAGAACAATACCCCGTAACCATCCGCTCTACAGTAAGATAGAGGTGTTATTATGCTGAGCATGTGGTAAAGAAAACCTTGACATAAGGTCTGTGTCTGACTAAAGTATCCACCTGTTCCCCCTCTAAGATCAAACTTCGGGTGGGCTAAGACCAGACAAAAATGCTTTTTAATATCCTTCACTTTTAATAACAAAGGAGAAAGACAGATGTCAACAAAGGTTGCTATTAATGGCTTTGGGCGTATCGGCCGGGCCGTCGCAAGAATTTTGTTCGAGAGAAACGGCGATCTGGAACTGGCTGCCATCAATGACCTGGCAGATCCCAAATCCCTGGCCCACCTGTTTAAGTATGACACGGTCATGGGACGCTTCAAGGGTACCGTCGAGGTGAGCGGCGACGGCTTGATCATCAATGGCAAGACCGTAAAAGTGACTGCTGTTCGCAATCCTGCTGAACTGCCCTGGGCCGAATTGGGTGTGAGCATTGCTGTTGAGTCCACCGGTATCTTCCGTGACAAGGAAAGTGCCAAGGGCGGCTACGGCGATCATATCAAGGCCGGTGCCAAGAAGGTGATTCTGACCGTGCCTGCCAAGGATGCCATTGACGCCACCGTCGTGCTGGGCGTGAACGATGACTCCATCACGGCCGCCACTCAGAGCATCTCCAATGCCAGTTGTACCACCAACTGCCTGGCCCCTCTGGCCAAGGCGCTGAACGATGCGTTCGGCATTGAAAAGGGCCTGATGGTCACAGTGCATGGCTATACCAATGACCAGAACGTGTGCGATCAGATCCACAGCGATATGCGTCGTGCCCGGGCTGCGGCACAGAATATCATCCCCACCACCACCGGCGCTGCCAAGGCCGTGGGCATTGTGATTCCCGCTCTGAAGGGCAAGCTGGATGGGTATGCCCTGCGCGTGCCTGTGATCACCGGTAGCTGCGTGGATCTTGTGGCCGATCTCAAGAAAGAAGTGACAAAGGAAGAAGTCAATGCGGCGGTCAAGGCGGCTGCAGAAGGTCCTCTTAAGGGTATTCTGGCCTATTGTGACGAGCCCATCGTGAGTAGTGACATCATTGGCGATCCTCACTCCAGCATCTTCGATTCACTCTGCACGATGGTGCAGGGCAAGACCGTCAAGGTGGTGAGCTGGTACGACAACGAATGGGGCTATTCCAACAGAACCGTTGACATCATGGAGAAAATTTCCAAGATGTAAGCAGGTGTTGTCGATGCTCAGGCATTGATCAGTGAGTATGATCTTCAAGACGCCCCACCGTTTTCAGGCATGGCTCTGACCGCGGTGGGGCGATGATCGTAAAAGAGATTAAAAAACAAGTGACTTTTCGCGAAAGCTAAGTGTATGGATCAGAAGCAGCTTGAACAAACATTGGTACTTATCAAGCCGGATGCCTTAAAAAACTCTGTCACCGGATTCCTTCTTTCTCAATTGTCCGAATACCATACGGGCTCACGGTTTGCCGCGGCCAAGATTGTCAATGTGAGCAGGCTCATGGCCAGGGAACATTACATTGAACATGAAGGCAAGCCCTTCTACAATGCCCTGGTGGACTACATTACGGGCGCCCTGCACTATCCCAACGACGCCTGGAAGCGGAGGGTCATTGCCATTGTGTATCAAGGTCCCGATGTCTTGGCCAAGATCCGGCATATGGCAGGTCCGACCAATCCTCACCAGGCCAGGGATGAAAGGCCGGGCTGTTTGCGGGCCCTGGGCACGGTCGTGCCTATCCTGGATGACCAGGGCAACAAGATTGACATTCGTATGGACAATCTGATCCATGCGTCCGCCAATCACGACGATGCGGAACGTGAAATTAAACTCTGGTTTATCCCTCATGACATCCCGCCCTTGATGCGCGCGTATCCCACGGAGGAGTGTCAAACGCACTACTATCTAAAGGACGGCAAGCTGTGCAACACCTATGAGCCGGAGAGCGTCTTTTTGCTGGCCCCTGGGGATGTGGTCTGGAAATCCGATCTGGACATTCTGGAGGCCTACGCGCAAGACAAACCCTGTGAAAATAGCCTCAATAAGGTCGCGGCAAAGTACCTCATTAACCGCACTGCGCAGGACTAGAATCACGGTGGATGCCTCCCTTCAAAATGGCTTGACAGGGATCATGTGAATGAATACGGTACATACCGATCATGAAATACACAGGTAACTCATTAATTATAGGTTGAATTATGGCTAAGAAAACAGTGGCTGACATTGATGTCAAAGGCAAGAAGGTCCTGATGCGGTGCGATTTTAACGTGCCTCTGGATGCGGATTGTCACATCACCAGCGATGATCGTATTGTAAAGGCACTTCCGACCATCAAGGCGATCCTGGATGGCGGAGGGGCGTTAATCCTCATGAGTCACCTGGGACGTCCCAAGGGCCAGCGGGACGACACCATGTCCCTCTTGCCTGTGGCCAGACGCTTGTCCGAGTTGCTGGGCAGTGACGTCGGCTTTGCGGAGGATTGTATTGGTGACGATGCCAAGGCCAAGGCAGAGGCGCTGACCGGCGGCCAGGTTCTGCTGCTCGAGAACCTGCGATTTTATCCGCAGGAAACCATCAAGGACAAGGTGGCCAAGGAAGACGCTCAGTTACGTCAGGCCAAGGATGCCTTTGCCCAGCAATTGGCTGACATGGCGGACATCTATGTGGACGATGCGTTTGGCACGGCCCACAGGGACAATGCCTCCATGTATACGGTGCCTCAGTGCATGAAAGGCAAACCCAGAGTGGCGGGTTTTCTCATTGAAAAGGAACTCAAGTTTCTCGGTGAAACCCTCAAGGATCCGGAACGTCCATTTGTGGCGATACTCGGCGGTGCCAAGGTGTCGGACAAGATCGGTGTGATCGAAAACCTGATCAACAAGGTCGACTGCATTATCATCGGCGGGGCCATGGCGTACACGTTCTTCAAGGCCCAGGGCCTGGCCGTGGGCGATAGCCTGTGCGAGAACGACTTCCTGGACAAGGCCACGCTGCTCCTGTCGCAGGCCAAGGATGCCGGGTGCGAGGTGGTGCTGCCGGTTGACAGCGTCGTGGCGCAGGAATTCAAGGCCAATGCTGAAAACAAAGTCGTGGTTGGGGCCATCGAGGCCGGGTGGAAGGGTCTGGACATCGGGCCTGAAAGCAACACCCTGTTTGCCGGTAAACTCGCCGGGGCCAAGACGATCGTCTGGAACGGTCCCATGGGCGTGTTTGAGATGGAACCCTTTGATGCCGGGACCAAGGCCGTGGCGCTGGCTGTGGCTGATGCAACGGCCAAGGGGGCTCGCAGTATTATTGGCGGCGGTGACAGTGCCAGCGCCATTACCAAGCTGGGTCTGGTGGATCAGGTGAGTCATATTTCCACGGGCGGGGGTGCCTCTCTGGAGTTTCTGGAAGGCAAGGCCTTCAAGTGTCTTGAAATATTGGACGAAAAGGAATAGCATTTTGCGATTACCCGAACCTGGGACCATTCAAATTGCACCCTCTGTCTTAAGTGCAGATTTCGCCAGGCTCGCCGATGAGATCAAAGTGATTGAATCGGCGGGCCTGGTCATTGTCCATCTGGACGTGATGGATGGACATTTCGTACCGAACATCACCCTGGGGCCGCCTGTCATCAAGTGGATTCGAAAGTGTACGGATCTGGTCCTCGACTGTCACCTGATGATTTCAGATCCTGAGAAGTATGTGGAGGCCTTTGTCAAGGCCGGGGCCGACCATGTCACTTTCCATATAGAAGCCACAGACCGCCCTGAACAGATGGTCGAGACCATCCATGGGCTGGGCTGCACCGCGGGGATCTGCTTGAATCCGGAAACTCCGGTCAGTGCGATTGAAACCGTGGCACCACTCTGTGACATGATCCTGGTCATGACCGTCCATCCCGGCTTTGGCGGGCAGTCGTTTATCCAGGAGGCGGCTCAAAAGATCGAGCCTATACGCAGGCTTGTGGGACCTCAGGTGCGCATTCAGGTGGATGGGGGCATTGATCCGACGACCACGCCGAGGGTGGTCGGGTTGGGTGCAGATACACTCGTCGCGGGCCATGCCATCTTCGGGCAGAAAGATCGACTGGCCGCGATCAAGGCCATTCAGGACGCCTCTGCCTGATTTGGCTGGCACCTGGCACAGGGTTCCAGTATAATTCTCTGTCTTGTTCACTAACCCTGAATGATCCCCGACAGGATGTATCGGGGCTATTAATCGTGGGAGTCATTGATGGTCAAGAAACCTAAATCCACCTGGAATGGGTTTTCATTGAAACCCCGGCGTGAAATGCCGGACGGCCTGTGGATGCGCTGCGCCAAATGCGAGCATATGCTGTACAAGACCTCCGTTGAAAAGAACCTCAATGTGTGCCCGGAATGCGGGCAGCACTTTCGCATTGACGCAAGCACGCGGCTTCAATACCTGGTGGATGAAGGCTCCTTTCAGGAGCTTCTCGCGGATATGACCAGTGCCGACCCCCTCAACTTTCAGTTTCGCGGGACCACCTACAAGGCCCGATTGAAAGATGACGAAGAGAAATCCGGGCAAAAAGAGGCGCTGCTTGTGGGCAAGGGATTTGTCAAGGGACGCGGTGTGGTCCTGGCCGTGATGGAACCCAATTTTCTGATGGGTTCCATGGGCGCCGTGGTGGGGGAAAAGTTTTGCGTGGCCGTGGATGTGGCCATGGCTGAAAAGCTGCCCTTGATTGCCGTGTGTGCCTCAGGGGGCGCACGCATGCATGAAGGCGTGGTGTCCTTGGGTCAGATGGCCAAGACCTCTGCGGCCATTGCCAGGCTGGATGATGTGGGCGGGTTGTTTATTACCGTGCTCACGGATCCCACTGCCGGCGGTGTGACCGCCAGTTTTGCCATGCTCGGCGATGTCACCCTGGCTGAACCAGGTGCCATGATTGCCTTTGCCGGACGCCGCACCATTGAGGAAACCATCCGAGTGGATTTGCCGGAAGGTTTCCAGACGGCTGAATTTCTCCTGGAACACGGTTTTGTGGATATGATTGTGCCCCGCAAAGAACTACGAAGTGAAATCGCCCGATTGATTGACTATTGTGGCACAAAAGGCTAGTGCTTTGTCACGCAAGAAATTTAGGATTGATGCGCTGCACTCAATGGGTAGATACAAGGAAGAAACATATGGTCCCCTGGGGATCGAGTATTTATGACGCTGTAGATGCCGGTTGACTGCAAGCAGGCATCCTAACATTAATTGTTGACACAGCACTAACCTCAGCAGACGGAGACGCACGTGAGTCATTTTTGTTTTTTCAAGCAACTGTTCAAGAATCCCAGACAAGTCGGCGCCTTATCTCAGAGTTCCAAGTGGTTGTCCCGGCGTCTGGCCTCGGGCATTGGGTCCTGCACCAATATTGTCGAACTCGGCGCAGGTACGGGCGTGGTCACCCGTGAGATATTAAAGCGGCTCCCCAAACATGGCAGACTCACCTGTTTTGAAATCAACCCTCTGTTTACCCAGTACCTTGAGGCCATTGACGATCCCAGGCTGACTGTCGTGACCGGCGACGCCACACGGTGCGAAGAGTATGTGGACAAAATCGACTGCATCGTGTCGGAACTGCCCCTGGCCCTGTTCGATCAGAAGGACATCAACAAGATCATGGACATCACCTGCCGGGCCGGCAAATACGTGCAACTCCAGTATGTGCCCCTGCTCAACAAGCCCATCAAGAAGAGATTTGCCCGCGTCAAGCTGCATTTTGTGCCGAGAAATCTCCCGCCCGCATTTGTGTACGAGTGTTTTGTCCACGCAATCCCTGCCTAGATGAGATCACGGCAAATAGATCATAGATCGCAGTGGTTGGCCAACCAGTCGCTCGTCAAATCGTGTCAGCGAATTGACGAATCAGGCTGTCCGTTTCGTCCCACCCCATGCACTTATCTGTGACAGACACACCGTATTGGAGCTTGGCCGGGTCCGTGAGTTTTTGATTGCCAGCACCGAGAAAGCTCTCGAGCATGAGACCGGCAATGAGCGTGCTGCCTGCCTTGATCTGTTGGGCCACATCCTCGACCACCGTGCCTTGAAGCGTGTGATCCTTGTAGGAATTGGCATGGCTGCAGTCAATGATCAGACCTGTGTGTACACCGGCCTTTTGCAGCAGGACCTGTGCGAAGGCCACATATTCAGCCCCATAGTTGGGGCCCTGGGCGCCGCCCCGCAAGACGAGATGGCCAAAGGGATTGCCAGCGGTCACAGCCACCACCACCTGACCGTTTCCGTCGATGCCCATAAACGCATGCCCGCTTGAGGCCGCATTGACTGCCGCAATGGCCGCATCCAGGCTGCCTTCTGTGGAGTTCTTGAAGCCCACAGGCATGGACAGGCCGCTGGCCATCTGCCTGTGTATCTGAGACTCGGTGGTGCGAGCCCCGACTGACGCCCAGGAGATCAGGTCCGCGATGTACTGGGGCACAATGGGATCCAGGAATTCCGTGGCCAGGGCCAGGCCGCGATTGCTGATATCCAGAAGCAGTTGTCTGGCCTGCATGAATCCCTGCTCGATCTTGCCGGAGTCATCCATGTACGGATCATACAGCATGCCTTTCCATCCAAGTGTGGTTCTGGGTTTTTCAAAATACGCACGCATGACCAGCTGGATCTTGTCCGACACCTGAGGCTGAAGCGCAGCCAGTCTGTCCGCATATTCCAGTGTGGCCGTGGTGTCGTGCAGCGAGCATGGACCTGTGATCACCAGGCGGCGTGCATCTTTGTTGGCCAGGATATCCTTCACCGCCAACCGGGACCGGGCCACCACGGAGCTGATCTTGTCTGTGGCAGGCAACTGTTTCTTCAGGTCGTCCGGTGTGATCAACGGCTTGAATTCAATAATGTTAAGGTTTTCTGTACGTTCCATCAGGATCTCCGATTTCGGATGTCTTAGAGTGTCTTAAGTAAAAACAATTAGTTTAGCAAGTCTGCCAGTCTCAAACAATGCCTTTTTTTGATGGGGTGTGTGCAGTGAATGTACAGCGGGTGAGTACGAAATGTGACTTGTGTTGGTGACTGTTCGGGTTTAAGGTAATGGTCAGCACTTTTAAATGGTTTTGGGGTCAGGTCGAATTGTGGCACGACTCTTGCTTTGGTTCAACAAACGAGCGCATTATTATTTGAAATTGAACGGGGCATATCATGTGGATCGGGATAACCATCGCGTTGGTGTGTTGGCTGGTGTTTCAAATGACGCAGATGAAATCCATGGCCAAAGAAATCCAGCAGGTGAAGGTATTGATCTATACCCTGCGCGAACGTCTGGCACGCCTGGAGTCCGGAGCGGATCAAGAGACGCCGCCCGAGTCGCTGCCACAGTCCCGGCCTGAGCCTGTGGTTCCGGTCGAGGCCCCACTGGACGTGTCTCCGCCGCCCCTGCCTGTTGCGGCAATCTCCGAGTCCGAGATCCTGCCGACTCCAGCGTCGCCCAGGCCCATGGAACCCAAGGTGCCTGTCGGCCGGTCCAGCGACGGGCGAGAAGATCGATTGAGTGATCTGGAAAAGGTGCTGGGTCTGAAGTGGACCACCTGGGTTGGTGCGATCATCCTGTTTTTGGGGGCCGGCCTGTTTGTGAAGTATTCCTTTGACCGTGCCTGGCTCGGGCCGTGGACCAAGGTGGGCCTGAGCACGCTGGCGGGTTGTGCTGTGCTGGCAGCAGGGGAGTTCGGACTGCGCCGACACATGATCTGGCTGGGCCAGGGCCTGGTGGGGATCGGTCTGGCAATTCTGTATACAGCGGCATTTGGTGCGTACGCCTTCTATGAACTGGTGCCGCACACCGTGGTGTTTGCGGTGATGATGGCAGTGACTGTCATGGGCATGGGCCAGGCGATTCGACACAATGCGCTGTCCATGGCCTTTCTGGCCGTACTGGGCGGTTTCTTGACGCCGCTTTTGCTGAGTACAGGTGCCAATGACAGGGACGCGTTGTTTGCCTACATACTGATGCTGGACCTCGGTGTACTGGCTGTGGCCTGGTTCAAACGCTGGCGTGCCCTGGATGTCCTGGCATTTTGCGGGACATTGCTCCTGTTTATGGTGTGGTTTCTCAGCGACAGGCAGGCCGCTCGTGCGGCCTGGGTGCCCACGGTTCTGTGGCTGGTGGCATTCTATGCGGTCTTTTTGGTGGTACCGTTTCTGTATCATCTGCGGCGGGCCACGCCTGTGACCGGGGAGCGGTTCTTCCTGGCCGTGACCAATGCCCTGGGTCTGTTCAGTGGTTTGTACGCGGTGTTGCACGCCGAGCACAGGATGCTGCTCAGTGTGATGACACTGGGTATGAGCGGAACCTACCTGGCCATGGGCCTGGTGATTCAACATCGCATTAAAGAAGATACCAAGGCGATGATCGGGTGCGCAGCCCTGTTCGTGAGTTTATTGACCCTGGCCATTCCCATTGCCCTGGATCTGTATGGCGTGACCATTGCCTGGGCCGTGGAAGGGCCGTTGCTCTTATTCCTGGCCTATCTGTATCCGTACAAGCCTGTGCGTGTGGGCGCTGTGGTGCCGTGGTGTCTGGCTGTGGCCAGGTTGTTTGTGTTTCACTGGCCCATGCACAGCCAGGCCTTCACCCTGTTCTTGAATCCCGGGTTTGGCACGGCCGTGTTTGTCGTGCTGGCAGGGGGTGCGTTTGCCTGGCTCTGTCACAGATACGCAAGGGATGACGATGAAGTCCAGGCCAAACGGATTGTGGGGCTGGGCGCAGCATTTCTGGCCCTGTTTCTGGTGCATACCGAGCTGTGGCTCTGGCTGAGATTTGAACGGCATGGCGTGATGCAGTGCTGGCTGACTGCCCTGGTCTGGACTGCAGGGGCTGCGGGATTTGGCGGGTTGTGCTGGCGGGTGCGCAAGGCGGTGTGGTACTGGGCCGGTGTGGCGGCCCTGGGCGTGAGCTGTATCCTGTGTCTATGGGCGTATTCATCCGGAGCCGGGGGTGTCACTCATCTTCTCTTGAATGGTCGGTTTATGGCATCATGTCTCATGCTGTGTGCCTTGACTGCATTTGGATTCCTGAGCCGGTCTCTGGATTGGAGAGGGCGATTCAAGGACGTTTCCTTGGCTGAGAGGATGTATAGTCTGTGTGCCTTGATGGCAGCCTGTCTGTGTCACGGAGAGTTGCTGTTTTGGCTCAAGGCCCATGACTTTGACTATGCGGTGCGATGGGCCTTGCCCTGGATCTGGCTCCTGGGCGGTACAGGTACGCTGGTGCTGGGCCAGCGATTTGGCTTGAAGATCCTGAGATCGCTGGTCCTGGTCTTTGCCGGTGTGGCATCGATCTGGGTGGCGTGGAGTTTTATGGAACGCGTGTATCATCCAGGGTGGCTCTTTTTGAATCTGCGGTGTGCGACGGCCCTGGCAGGTGTGGGGCTTTTCATGGCCTATGGCTTTGTGCTGCGGCAGTTTGAAGATCTTACGGTACCTGACATTGCCCAGTCAGCGTTTGTGACATTCGTGGCAGCCGTGATCCTGTTGTTTGTGGCACTCAATGCGGAGACCTATCTGTTTGCGATCAAGAGCATTCACGCGGTGCAGCAGGCACGCTGGGCCGCACACATGGCTATATCTCTGGTCTGGGGCGTGTATGCATCCGGCCTGCTGGTTTTCGGTTTTGCAAAAAGGGTACGCGTGGCCAGACTCAGTGCGCTGGCCCTGTACGGTGTGACCGCCCTGAAACTCGTGTTTGTAGATCTGGCCGGTGTCCAGGAAGTATTCCGGATCATCTCATTTTTGGTGCTGGGCCTGCTCATCATTGCGGCATCGTATCTGTACCACCGTGCTGAAAAGCAACTCGTCTGCAACAAGGCGCCCACAGACATCTTGCAGTGATTACCTGCCTCCTGTGACGCCGCCGCTTACCCCGTCGCTTGCCCCGCCGGCGGCGGCCGGCTGGAACATGACAGGGGGGGCTGACCACCGGTCGTTCAGGACGCCCTGAATGTGCCAGGGCGTGGTCTGTCCCGTCTGGCCCTGAAGGATCTGGAGATCCTCGATGTCCATGTCACCATCCTGATCCAGGTCGCCCGGGAGCGCGTTTAGAAACGCGCCTTTTGCCCTGGGATCGGATTGCAGTTGTGTGAACGCCGTTTCATCCAGGGCGTCGACAGTCCCGTCATTGGTCAGGTCCCCCAGGAGACTCCACGGGTCCGGTGCCAGGCTCTGTTGCACGGAGTTGCCATAGGCGCCCAGGTTGAGTCGGGTGCCTGTCCAGTTCGGATCACGTGGGGTCCAGGCCGGATTGGCTGCGCCGATACACAGGCTGGTGGTTGTATCTTCGACCCAGGTGGCTTGCGCAGGGTCCCATCTGCCTGCCAGACTGAGCAGGTGATAGTCTCCCGGGACATAGGCCTGCGTGGCATCTTGCGGCTGGTATCCGAGTTGCGCAAATGCAGGGTCCACCGATAGATTACCCAGGCCGAGCCAGTTGGGGTCGATCGTGTCTGCCGTGTCGCTGAGATTCGAGAAGGTGATCCAGGCCTGGCTGACCATGCCCTCTTCCTGCAGGTCCAGGAGCAGTGGATGGCTGTCCCAGAGTATCGAGTTGGTGACAGTCACCTTGGCCCCATACAGGAGTATGGCCGGGACATAGTCCATCCCGTAATAACTGGACAGTTCCGGACTCACGTTGCCTGGGGCATTGTTGGCGATGGTGCAGTTGACTAAGGTGGTCCTTGACTCTCCGGATTCACCGATCAGGGTGAGGGCCTGGGAATAGGCATTGTCGTAATTGTCTGTGATCAGGCAGTTTTCCATGAGCACGTTCGAGCTTTGTATCAGGGCGGCGCCAGCCAGGCCAGTGTTCCTGGAAAACTCACAGTCTTTAAGGGTGAGCGTGGCGTTGTAGGCCATGATAGGTGCACTGCGGTTTTCTACAAAGCGGCAGTGACTGAACGTCGCATTCATATTCTCCAGAGTGAGGACGCCCTGTACCAATGACTGGGTGGAGAATGTCAGGCCTGCGAATTCAACATGCTTGCTCTGGTTGGTGAGTTGGATGGGTGATGCAATGAGGGTAGAGGCGATGACATCCGGATTCTTGGGATCGCTGCTCTGAATCAGAGTGTTTTGAGTTCTGAGCGTCAGGTCTCCTTCGTGGCGACCGGGCATGAGCACGATGCGTTCGCCATCGCCACTGACTTCCAGCGCATTTTGAAGTGTTTTCTTGGGCTGGTTGGGGTCATTGCCCTGGTTCAGGTCATCACCGTGGATGGGATCGACATAGGTGGAGCCGGAGGGCACCAGGGCACTGCCGCCAAACCGCTTGTATTCCTCGATATTGGTGTAGTCATCTCCGTCCAGATCGTCGTCAGGATTCATGGCCAGTCCATTGGGGTCCAGTTCCATTTCAAACCAGTCAGGCAGGCCATCCATGTCTGAATCCAGATATTCGTCTGCGCCGATATCCACGCTGGAGCCAACGCGCCTGTTCTCTCCGTCCATATCAACGCCCTTCACGATGCGACGTCCAGGTGTGGCCGCATCAATACAGGGCGACTCCAGGGTGAGATGTCCGTCTGACGTCAGAAGTGGATCCTCTGTAAAGTTACCCGTGCCTTCCAGGCTATCCTGCACACAGCAGTAGGTAATATCGTAGTCGTAATAATCCGGTTCCGGGACGGTGCCTGGAGAATTGTTCCAGAGAATAGAATCCAGAATCGTGAGATACTCAGGAGACCGTGTGATGGCACCCCCGTTGCCCGAGTAAGAGCTTGAGCCGTAACTGTTGTTGATCAGGGTACATCCCTGGATGATACCCTGCTGACTGGAAGACCCACTGTGGCGGATACCTCCGTACTGTGTATTGTCGTGAATCAGGGAGTTGAGCAGGATGTAGCCCGTCTGGGAGGACTGCATGCCTGCGCTGTTGTTGGCCAGTTCGCAGTTGCTGATTTCGATCCCACTGCTGTCGGTCATGTCAATACCATATCTGCTGTTGGTAAACAGGCAGCGGCTCACATCGACATGGGTGCAGCCGGAGACAAACAGGTTGCTCTGCTCATTGTAGCGGCAGGTCACGTCCCGGACCTCAGCATTGAAGCAGTCAATCAGTGCAATGCCAAAGGTGTTGTCTGTGATGGTCTGATTGGCGATGGTCAGATTGCTGCATT
>JAIPFM010000188.1 GCA_021736645.1 Phycisphaerae bacterium
ATGCCGGGGTGCGCAAGCTGACGTCAGACGATTTGCGTCAGATGCGGGAGCTCGACACCTGTGTGACCACCGGCATGCAGACACACGCCTCCGACGGCATGGCCACACTGCTGGTCACGACCGCAGACAAGGCAAGAGAACTCAGCCCGCGGCCTGAGATCGTCATTCAGTTTGTGGCCAAGGCTGAGGTCAGGACCCATCCGGCCTTCATGCCGGAGGCGCCCACACTGGCCGTACAGAAACTGCTCGCCAGGACGGGTTATACCATGTCAGACATCGCGGTGGTCAAGAGCCACAACCCGTTTGCCGTCAACGACGCCATTCTCTCCAAGGTCTTGAATCACGACTGGCGAGAGGTCAACAAGACCGGCTGCTCTCTGGTATGGGGACATCCGCAGGGCCCCACACTCACGCGCATGTTAATCGAAGGTCTGGAAGAGGCGGTGGATTTGGGAGGCGGCCTGGTGATGCTCCTGGGCTGTGCCGCCGGAGACGTGGGCATGGCAGCTCTGTTCAGTGTCACGGAAGGGGGGAAATAGAGATGACAACATCAATGAGACAGTCAACACTTGAAACACTTGGACTGGGTTCGGTCACGGATATTTTTCGTAAGGGCAAACTTCCGGTGGATGCCGGTGACATGGTGGATCGCGTGTTCGGTGCGCCCGGGCAGCGCGGCTCTTTGGTGATCTCCGGCGCCAATGGGATTGTGGGGTCCGGCAAGATGATGCAGCTCACTGCCAGACTGGAGCCTTTTGGTGTCCGATCCATAAGCCTCAGCCGTGCCAGGACCGCGGATGGAATCGGCCCGCAGTACCCGGGATTGGTCCAGGCCCTGGGGAAAGAACGCGCCGATCGGGTCATGGGGAACATTATCAGGATGACCTACGACGGGACCACGCTTCCAACGGATCTAAAGCAATGGCAGCCACGCGTCCTATTGGAGGCGATTCCGGAAATCCTTGCGATCAAGAAGGCCCATTACAAGGTCTTCCGAGAGACATTTCCAGGCATAGAGATTCGCTCGGTCACCTCCGGTTTTCCAAGTGCCGAGTTGGGTGTGGGCGTCCTGCATCCGGCCTTCCCGCACGAGACCAACAAGGTTTGGGAAACCGTGGAAGAGACACCTTCTGATGTGACTCGACTGCTGTGGGCACTGGGGCTGATCCCGGTCCCGGTCAGCGATGACTGGTCGTTCGTGCTGGACGTCCTGTTTTGCGGGCTTATCCTGGCGGGCCTGAGATACCACCGCGTGTCCAACATGCCCTTCTGGAAGATCGACAAGTATATCAGAAAGTTTGTGGGCCCGAATCCGTTCAGGGCACTTGATGCCATTGGGTCCCGAGGCGCCAATTTTCTGACACGGTCCTGTCTGCATCACCTGAGTGAGAAATACGGCGCCTTGTTCCGCCCGACGCCTGAGCTGGATGAGCGCCAGCAAACCGATCAGAGCTGGTATCCCCCCAATCATTTCCGCCCCGTGGTCAACTGGCGCATGAATGACCAGGAATCCGATGAGTTTCTTGATTGGATCCAGGGTCCATTGTTCCAGATGACCAGCCTGATATTGCACGAGCAGAGGGGGCACCTTGCACATGTCAATGCGATAGGCGAGGCATGTGCACAGTTTCGTCAAGGTATCCTTGCTGTGATTCGCAGTGTGGGTGCGGACGCCGCGATCAAGAGGGTCGAGGCATTTCACCGACTCGCCCCTGAAGCGGGCACCCGTTGCTGGTATCCGGCGGTCTTCGAGCAACTGAACAGTCCTGAGTGGCAGCAGCTGTACGTCAATGCGGAGCACGATGAAGCCGTAGGCGTCATCACCCTCAGTCGGGAAACCTACAACAGCGATGTGGACATCGAATTGAACCGGGCCATTGACTGGCTAAAGGCCGAAGGCATTGCCAATGTGATCGTCACGGGCGATTTTCATCTGTCCACGCAAATGGTCGGCGCAGACACCAGCGAGCTATTCTGCGCGCTGGACGACGAGGCCGAGGGACGCCGCGTGTCCGAGACCTGGTCCAGGACCGCCAGGCGACTCAACGATGAGTTTGCGGTCTCAGTGGGCTTCGTCAACGGCAAGCGTTGCCTGGGCGCAAGTCTTGAACTGCTCATGCACTGCCACACCCTGGTGGCCGTGGAGAACGCGATCTTGGGCATGCCTGAGGTCACGCTCCCAGTGGTGCCAGGCATGGAGGGCTGTCATTGGCCGTTCCGAAAAGCCAACCGAACTCAGTGGCCGAAGCTAGTCAGATTGTTGCTGGATGGCGTGCCGGTAAAGGCCAAGGACGCTGTGGGCTGGCTGATTGACTACTCAGGTCCAATGGCCGAGTCCCTCGATAGGGTTTGGTCTCTTGCCACGACGGGCGGAGCGACTGGCGTGTCCATGAGGCCCCTGGATGAGGGTATGCTCAAAGACATCCCTGTTGATGTCGGTCTGGCGGCCTCCGACAACCCCCTCACCGTTTCGGCGAGGAAGGCCATCATGGCATCGATCAGGAGTTCTTGCGGCGTTCCGCTGTCTGAAGCGTTTGGCATTCAGGCCAGGCACCAGGCAGGCTTCACTGTCACGTCCTGCTGCAGGAAAGGCAGCATCGGAACGGATCACGCAAAGACGATGTTGGTGTAGCGGTATATCGCTGTGACGTCTGCCAGGCAGGCAGCTTTGGTGACTGTGAAACCGGCTTTTTCCAGCAGACTAATTCTCTGCGGATTGAACCATCATTTCATTGGCGTCCAGGGCAGCCTGCTCCCTGAGAAGAGCCTTGATTTCCTGAGGCAGATCGAAGATGCCTTCAGGAAGTTTGCCATTGAATTCCACGCTTTGTATGATTCTGTGGGTTTCCATACCCCTGACTTTCTGTACCATCAGGGAAGGGATGCGGTGACCATTGAACTCTTTGTAGGCCATGATGGTGTTGGTGACATGTGTGGGCTCAAACACGTCGGGTATGACAAATTCCTGTTGTATGGGCAAGCCCGTAGTTTTCGAAAATGACAGGGTGATGGGATTGCAGTCCTGGGCAATCAGGTCAATTTCCTGACAGGGTTGATCATTCACCTGACTCAGCTTCTTGAATTGGAGTTCTTTGTAGATTTGATCGTAGTAAAGCAGATCAAAATAGGCCAGCAGTCTGTTCATTTTCAATTCATCGCCAGTGAAAATGCGTGGACCGCTGGCAGTACTCTTTTCCCAGTAGACCTTTCCGTCGAAGCCGCGTTCCAATATGCCCATGCTGTTGACGTCAAACCAGGCATATAATTTGTTGGGACGGGCCGAGTAGATTTTAAAGGTGCCCTGGATGTCCACGCTCTTGATGTCCAGAGTGCCCTGAACCAGGGAATGATCGACCTCGAGCAATTTGTTTCGCCCCCCCAGAGTCCGAATGGCCTTTTCCACAACATCCTGGGCGGTTAACGGGAATGTGGTCTGGGCGCAGAGGGAGGAGGTGAAAACCAGACCGAGCCACAGGACTTTCATGTCGAGTTTAATCTTATGTGTTTTCATAATAGAGTCCTCAATATACCAACCAGCAGCCAGTCACACTTTCTTTTATACTGGTCTCTACCTTAATAGACTCAGATCGTCCATTCTGCGCACCACAATTAATGTCATATATTTTGTCGGACAGTTTTTCGATCGGCGTCCGATAGAACTGCGGTACAATACCCATACAGGATTGCGCGGGGCTCGACTTGGCTTGAATGGTGATTTGTCCACTGTCCGGACCGTGGGCACTGACCTGTACGGTGATGACGCCTTGGGTCGATAGCGCCCGTATCACATTGTTTACTGGCGTACAGTGATCAAATGTGCCCTTTATACGCAACAGGTTCCGAGTCTCAGGCCTGGGCATAATCGATGCTCAGGCACTCAAGAGTGCTGTTTAATGCTGTGGAGTAAGCCTAAATAACGGAACCAGGGGCAGCCACCCTCTTGACCTTCTCATCGTTACATCGTAAAATAGAATTAACTCAAGACTTGTGAAGAAACCAAGGATGCCCAAGAGGCCATTGACCAAAGAGTTTTGATGGGTGAAACAGAGGGTGATTATTCAAGCTCATATTGGCATTAAAAGTATGCTTTTGAAGTGGAGGTTTGAAATGAGAGTTAAAGGTGCATTTACACTCATTGAGCTACTCGTGGTCATTGCCATTATTGCGGTACTCATGGGCATACTCATGCCTGCGTTGAACATTGCCCGCGGACAGGCGCGGGGTATTGCCTGCCAGTCCAACCAGAGGAGTCTGGCCCAGGCCTACACCATGTATGCAGACCAGAACAATGGCAGGATCTGCGGCGGTCTTGCCGGGTATGCCAATCCCGTGCCACCCTGGGTCATGCCGCCTCTTGATTACAATGGAAAGACCATTATCCAGATGACGACCGGTGACGTCACACTGGAGCAGCGTTTTAACGGCCTTCGAGAGGGGGCGATATTTCCGTATCTCAAGGAAGTCAAGGCGTATCACTGCCCGGGCGATAACCGAAGTTCGCAGGGGACGAGTCTAGGCAATTCATTGGCGTATGCCATCTATCGCAGCTATTCACTGACAGACTATATGGCAGGTACGGAATCGACCGATCCCAAGAATTTCTACGCATTCAAGAATCCGGCCAACAAAATGCTCTTTGTGGAAGAAATCTACGACGGGGCGTCCGGTAATTTCAATCACGGCGCCTGGTCTTATGAACCCCACATGAATCGCCTGTGGGACCCACTGGGTGTCTTTCACAGCAAGGCCAGCACGTTCAGTTTCATGGACGGCCATGTATCCCGCCAGAAATGGATGGATCCGCGAACCATTGTCTACTTCACCAGTCGTGATGAAGCCGCTTCAAAGGGGTACGGCAAGAACGTGGCATTCAATCCGCCCAATGAAGATCTTGTCTGGCTTGACGACCATTATCCCGGCCTGACCCATGTGAAGTGATCGTGTATCACAAACACAGATAGCAGATCACGGCCGACAGCTCGACAGTCCCTCTTATTTGGCAGCCATGACATCCAGCTCAGCGACGGTGGTGTAGTATTCGTTGGCCCATTCATCCAGTGCCACGAGCTTGATGAAGCGGGCCTTCACAGGGGTGTCAAATCGTACGCTTTGTAATTCATTGTTCCCGGCAAACGCGCCCTGGGCAACAGGGTCACCCCAGTCCTTTGCATCCAGGGCTGCATAAAAACGATAGTTCCTGATCCGACCGTTGCTCTGGTCCTGGCGGGGCAATTGCGTAAAACCGACAAGCGTTACTGTGTCGCCCAGATCGATCTGGATGTCGTGCGGGTGTTTATCCCTTGTGGACGACCAGTTGGTGTGCCAGAACGTGCTGGGGTCATTGTCAATGGCATGGACGGCCAGGCCTTCACCGGGTTCGACGCTGCTGGTGTGTATAATTTTCCACTGTGACTTGTCCAGGTCCCGAAGCGGGATGATCTTGTCCAGCGTCAGCTCGGCCGTGTCACTGGTGAGTCCTCCTGCAAGACGTACCTGAGCCTCAATGACAGCGGCGTCTGCATAGTCGAACGACCCTGAATAGGCAGTCCAGTCGCCTGCATTGATCCGGAGGGAAATGCGACCCGGCAGATCGGAGGTGATGGACACGACACCCGCTTTGCTGCGTTCGATCTTGGGTGCTTTGAGATCCGGATACTGTATTCTCGCCTTTTCCGGGACACGGTCTCCCGTGGGGCCGGGCCGCAGGGAATAGCTGAACTGCATCACGTCCTGGGCTCGGAGGATATACTTGGATAGGGGGGCGGGGCCGCAGCTGTTGCCCCCGAGTCCGGAGTGACCTGCATCGAGGCACACATACACGGCATCACGAGGCACCAGCTCATTGGGATGTCTGGCCTGATCGATGTCCTGGGCGGTGTTGTGGTGAACACTGATGGAGAACGTGCCGTCCATCACCATCATCAGACCATTACCTCGACCGTCTGTCAGTGTCGCCCAGCGCACCTCCGTTTTATTACCATTGTCCTGGGGACGCACATAGGTTTCCTGCTGGTCCGCCACCGTGCCGCTGTACAGGCCGACGTCAGCACTGCGCTTACGATCCACATAGCTCTCGTGCGGTCCGCGACCCAGCCAGGTCAGTGTGTCAAAGGCTTTTGGCAGTGCAAAGGTCACACCCAGTTTGGGCAGGGAGCCCATCCCGGTGGGACGCACGTCGTTGGTCACCTGAATGACACCGTCTGCGAAGATGGTGTAGGTACTGGTGTGCAGCGCGTGGCTATTGGCGGATCCGGTATAATCGACTTCCGTGCGGACCCGAAGGATACCGGGCAAGACCCTCTCGACTTGAACCGATTTGACGGTCGGGGCAAGATTGGCAAGACCGTTGCGGCGGATATCATTACGCAGCCAGTTGTCATTGTCCACGGGCGCCCTGTACAGATTGAGCTGCGGGCCCTCACCGTCTTTCAGGACCTGCACACCGTGATACATGAGTGAGCTCAAGCGTCCCGTTTCCCGGTCGAACATCACGCTGAAGTGATTGCCGGTAATGGTCAAGGTCCGGTCGGTGTCCTCGAGCATGGGCTGCGTCACTTCGTTTAATCTGGCCAGGGGACGAAGATCGATCTGCGGGGCGACCGGCACAGCGTACGGCATGACCATTTGTTCGGACGCCACGGCATGCCCTGCCTTGGCATAGAGCGTATCCACCGACTGTGTCAGGCTCAGGTTCAGGAAATACTCGGCTCCGGCCACGAGATCCGGCTGGGGCACCGGTAGAGACACGGTGGTCGATCTGCCCGGTGACAAGGCGTCCAGCATGTGCTGACCCCGAGTCACCACCTGACCGTCCTGGATGAGCCGCCATTGAATGACATAGCCCTTGAGATCCGTAAAGAAATACTTGTTGGTCAGTGTCACTGCCACAGCGTCAGCAGTCACCTTATCCAGGGCGAAGCCAACATACTGATAGACCCTGGAGACCTCCAGCAGCTTGGCTGTGACGGCTCTGTCCGGCGGTACCACACCGTTCATGCAGAAGTTGTTGTCATTGGGTCGGTCCCCGAAGTCCCCGCCATAGGCAAAGAACCATTCCTTGGAGCCGTCCGGCAGGATCTTGCCTGTATAGGTGCGCAGGCCCTGATCCACCCAGTCCCAGATGCATCCGCCGATCAAACGGGGATAGGTCTCGATGGCATCCCAGTATTCCTGAAGATTGCCCATGGCGTTGCCCATGGCGTGGGCGTATTCGCACATGATGAACGGCTTGGGCGAGGTGCTCTGGCCCTGGCCGATCAATCCGTTCACAGACGGATACATGGTACTGTCAATATCGGCCACGGAATTCATGCGTTCGTAGTGAATGGGGCGTGACATGTCAATGTCACGGATGGCCTTGGCGGCTGCCACAAAGTTCGGTCCGCCGCCTGCTTCGTTGCCCAGCGACCAGATGACCACACAGGGGTGGTTCTTGTCGCGCTGGACCATGCGGATTTCCCGGTCCACGTGCGCGGTTTCCCAACTGGGTACGGCCGCCAGGGTATCCCGGCCATAGCCCATGCCGTGGGATTCCACGTTGGCCTCATCAATGATGAAGATGCCGTACAGGTCGCACAGGTCATACCAGATGGGATGGTCCGGGTAGTGACAGGTGCGCACGGTGTTGATGTTGTACTGTTTCATCAACTCCAGGTCGCGGATCATGGAGTTGATCTCGACCGCGTGACCGCGGTCCGGGTCATTTTCATGACGATTCACGCCCTTGAGCAGCACGGACACGCCGTTCACAAAGAACTGCTGATCCTTGAGTTCGACCTTTCTAAAACCAAAGCGGCAGGCTCTGACTTCCTGGATACGCCCCCTTGAATTGAGCAGTTCCACCACCACAGTGTACAGCTGGGGCGTCTCTGCGGTCCATTTCAATGGGCTCTTGACCTGAGCCTTGATGGCAATCGAGGCCTGTTGGCCCGGCTGGACAGTGGTGACTGCTGAACGGCCCAGCCGTGTTTTCTTCCCTTGGGCATCGACCAGTGTGGCCCGAATACGCTGGCGAGAAGAGCTTTCTGTCAGATTGCGCAGTCCGACAGTGACAGACACCTCTGCATTCTGATACGCGTTGTCCAGATCGCTCAACACAAACAGGTCCTGGATGTGAGTCGTGGGGGTACTGAAGAGATACACGTCTCGGTAGATGCCGCTCAATCGCCAGAAGTCCTGATCCTCCAGGTAGCTGCCGTCACTCCATCGGTAGACCTCCACGGCCAGGCTGTTCTCGCCCGGTTTGAGGAAGCGGGTGACATTGAATTCCGAGGGGGTGCGGCTGCCCTGACTGTAGCCGACCTTTTCGCCGTTGATCCAGAGATAAAACGCGGACTCCACGCCGTCAAAGTGAATGAAGGTCTCGCGACCGTCCCAGGCCTTGGGCACCATGAAGGTCGTGCGATAGCTGCCCACGGGATTGGGTTCCGTGGCTGCCGTATAGTTGCTTCGCACATTGCCGATGATCTTGGGGGGTTGACGCAGGTGCGGATAGGTGATGTTCGTGTAGATCGGCGTGCCATGGCCCTTCATTTCCCAATTGGATGGCACTTCAATGGTGTCCCAGCCTGAGGTATCATAGTCGGTCTTGAAGAAATCAATGGGCCGATCACTCGGCTGCTTGACCCAGTGAAACTTCCACTGACCATTGAGTGATTGATAAAACGGTGAAGCCGTCCATTTCTTGAATGCATCCGTCGGCACCTTCAAGTCATAGGCCTGGATCGCCTCCTCCACAGAGGAAAAGGACACGCCTGTGGCCCGGGCCGGTTCCTTATTGATCCCGATGACCGCCTCATTCTCCCAGTCCGGCACCTGGGCCCACAGCCCGACACACGCCATCAACACCACACCACACATCCCGCGATTCCACATAACCAAGCCGTCCTTTCCAAAAGGGAGTACAATCAAACGAATTCTGCCAGACACAGATTATACACAAGATCAAGCCCCAGTCAAAAACCTCCAAAATATTACACTTCCATTTCATCACGGCATGATCAATAATAAGAATACTCTAAAAGGCCTGAAAAGACTAGGCTCTGTCTGAAACGGGCCGCTCGAAGCCAGAGCGACTTTTCAGACAGAGCCTAGGGGTTTAATTCAAAGGGGCTCTGGAATCATCATGGACTACACTCGACGATCATTTGTTAAGACGACCCTGACGGCAGGCGCTGCCATGGCTGTTTCTCCCCGATTAGCATTCTCAGCCGACAACGCAGTCAAAGTGGAAGTTCTGAATCCGGCAAACCGGGTGCCTGTGAGCATGATTATCGACGATTCAACCTGTCTGGTCAACATGGCGCACTTTGGGATCCCGCAGTTTGGCGAAGTGTTTCCCGAGCAATACAAGCAGGACTGGCGCAAACTGCCCCGCGAAATCCCGGACAGCTTTGTGCGGGAGTTCGGCGAGTGGAGCCTCGAGCATGGGGTCAAGGGGAAATACAGTGTCGTGCCCTATCCGGCCTGCACCGGCTGGGTGAATCGTTTTATTCCGGGCTGGACAACACGCGAACTGCAGGACAGCCTGGCCCTGATTCGCAGTACCATCATGCCCAACTGGGACATACATCCTGAAATGATCAGTCACACGCGCGTCATCGACATCAAGACCGGAAGACCCTTTGAGAAGGCCACCCCGGAGTTCATGGAAAACTGGGAGTGGAGCCAGAACAAGAGTGTCGATGAACTGGCTGCGTACCAGGCGTATGCCTTGCAGATTCTGAAGGATGCCGGATTGGACTGCGAGGGCATCACCACGCCAGGCGGCTACGCCAGCCGTAATCAAAACAATCTGGCGTTAAGCACGCTGCAGGCAGTGCGTGACGTGTACGGCGCCGATATTCCTCACTACTTCCGAGACCTGTTTACCGAAAAGGGCAAGAGTGTGGCCCCGCAGGTCCTGTATCCTTCCGGCCTCGAGGGCCCGGATCCGAAATGCGTGGTGTCCATCCTTGGTTGTACAGGCGACTGGTTCGGCGGATGGGACGGGCTCGTGCCGGGTGATGTAGATAAGTTCATTACCGAAGACTTGCAGCGCGGACGCATGGTGGACGTGATCGAAAGCGGTGAACCGGCCATCATGGTGTGTCACTGGCCCGGCATCTATTTCAACGGCGACAAAATAGGATTCAACATATTGAAACAGATCGTTAAAAGACTCAACCAGAAATACGACCATCTGACCTGGATGAAACTCAGTGACATCGCCCGCTACTGGGCCGCCAGGGAGCTCACCGCCATCACGGTGAACGACAACAGCATCAAACTAAAGGCCCCATTTGCAGCCCCGGATTTCACACTGAAAATTGACTCTGCTGTTAAGAATGTAACCCTGAAAAACGGTGCTCCCCTGAATAGGGTCACGCGGGCAAACGATCTGAAGACAAACACCCTGTTCACCGACAAGACCGGCACCCTGCTCTGTTTTGACCTGAAAAAGGGAGACACGGAACTGATTCTCTAACATTTGGGGAATCACTGGGTGAGGCGGCGAGTCAGCGTGCGTAAAACGGTATCGAGTACGGCATCCAGATGCAAGCCAATGTCTTGGGCCAGAAACCGCAATACGAGGTAGCCATGTTCCTGCAGGAGCACATCCTTGCGGCGGTCGCGGCGGTAGGCATCTGGATTGTCCAGGTGCTGATCACCATCCAGTTCAATGGCCACACGGCCCTTGACCCACAACAGATCCACCTCCATTTGGCCCCAGCCGTCAAAGGGGATGGGCAGCTTGGCGTTCAACTGGAAGAGACCTGCTGTTTCCGGTAGGGTTTCCAGGCGCCGGTACAGGAAGGCTTCGCTTGCACTGCGTGCACGATCAGCCCCCTTGGACGCGGGTTCAACGGTGCGTGCAGCATGCACGAAGAGATTGGCCAGCGAGTCATCCACGCCGTCACGGACCAGGCGGCGCACGCTGGCTGCATAATCGTTTTTCCATTTCGGATCAACAGGCAAAGGCACGTCAGGCGGCCATCCCGGGACCGCACTGGCGGGTAGCAAAATTGAATATCCCACGGCCTCGTAACTGCGACATCGCCGGTCGAACATACGTGACAGCATGGGGACATTCAAATCGGCATAGTCATACACACGCACTTCTCGCTTGCCTTGATTGAGACGATGCAAACGGCCCACATACTGAGCAATCGTTCCTCGCCAGGACACCGGCAGCGTCACGAATAGAGTATCCAGACGCGGATCATCAAATCCTTCTCCGATATAGCGTCCGGTTGCCAGTATTACACGCGGCTCATCCTCTGGGATGGACACCATGCGTAATGAAACCTCACGCATTTGTTTGATCCCCATGCCGCCACTGAGTACGATGACATGGCGAATCTTGGGCGTCAATTGGGCAGCCAGGCTTTCGAGGTGTTCTTTACGCTCCGTTAAAACCAATGGAGAGCGTCCCTCATCCGCGGCATGCACTACGTCCTCACAGATAAGCCTGTTACGTTCGTCATCAGCAATCAGCTCACTGTAAAGGGCCTGAAATTGGAGGCGTCTGTCTGGATCAGCAGGGTGTAACGGCTCAAAGGAGGTCGGACGCACATGCACCGTGTGGTCAAAGGGACGCTCATTCGCCTGAGACTTGGCATCCACGCGATACCGTATGGGTCCGCACTGCATGAAGATGATTGGATGGTGTCCATCCTTGCGCGTCACCGTGGCGGACAGCCCTGTCACATACTTGGCCTTGGCATGGCGGATGACCTGTTCGAAACTCGATGCGGAAAGATGGTGACATTCATCTGCAATGATGTACCCATAGTCCGCCACACGATCCTTGACCACGCCCTTTCTGACCAGACTCTGGATGATTGCGACATCCAGTGACCCTTTGGGTTTATTTCGACCGCCACCGATACGACCGATGGTCTTCTTGGGCAGATCCAGGAACGTGGACAAACGGTCAATCCACTGTTCCAACAACTGACGACGATGCACCAGCACCAGTGTGTTGACACTATGTTGAGCAATCAACCAGGCGGCAATCACGGTTTTGCCAAAAGCGGTGGTCGCAGATAATACGCCTGTGTCATGGGCAAGCATGGCCTGAGCAGCCTTGGCCTGATCTGGACGCAAGGTGCCGGAAAACTGAACATCAATCGGGACACCGGCAAATCGCTTATCCTGAGAGATGATCTTGATTCCCAAATCGGTCAATAGCTTTTGAACATCCTCCAAGCAGCCCCGCGGCAGAGCGACATATTGATCCAAATCCTCAGCACAGCCAATAACACGCGGCTTATCATAGGTCGGTAGACGCATGGCCTGGGCCTTATAGAATTCCGGATTCTGGAAGGCAGCCAATCGAATCAGGCGATTACGTAAACCGGGGGGCAGCGATGCCTTGGGCATGTAGATCCGGTCACTCAGGGTCAACTCCAGTGATTCAGGCAAGGGGCCGTCAATTGATGGCTGGCGTCCAGGCGGAGGTGCAGTCCATGGCTCTTGATCATCTTCGGTAAGGGCCATGCGGACCCCTACAATACGACCTTTTCTCTCAGCGGCATGCACGAGATCTTCAATGGTCGAGCGGTCGATCTTGCCTATGGATGACAGATAGGCCCATTGATCGGGGTAAGGCTGAGCCGTTTCGTCGATGAACTCGGTGTGACCACATTCCCTCGCATGCTTCTGGAGCGGCAGGGCGATCAGATTGCCGAAACCGCCCTGGGGTAAGGTGTCCTGATTGGGAAAGAATCGATCGTATGAATCCAGGCCCACGTCCGGTCTGCGTTCCATGGTTTCGGTCAAGATGTTTGCACCCAACCGCCGTGCCAGGCCTGCGGGAATCGGCTCAGAAAAGAACAACCAGACATGTCCACCCTGACCGGATCGAGACCACTCCAGGGAGGCTGTCAGGTTCATGCCCTGGCAGGTGGCCAAAAAGGCGCAGGCATCCTCCTGCCAGGTTTTTTTGTCAAAATCAACCGCCAGAAAAAAGCAGGTCTCGTCCCGCAGCATCGGGTAGACGCCCATGACAAAATCACGTCCCTCATCATCCTGGCCCAGCAGATGCCAACGGATCACCTCGTCAGTGACCGGAAGTAAACGACGCTGGACGCAATCGACACACTTGACCCTCGGCTTCTCGCATATCCCACGAATCCACTCATTGGCACACACCGGTTGATACCCCGATTTCCCAGTTCGCCGATTTTCAAACCGGCGCGGATACACATCATCTCGTCCCAGAAAAAGCGATCGGAACAAAGCAATCTTGGCCGTGGGTGGAGAATGATCGTTAATAGAATCATCCATTGCTTGTGCCTTACCTGAGCCTGATTTCATAGCGACTAGTTCTGCCGCTGCCGATTGGCTTTAAGGCTCCGATTTGAGACAAATATTGCAGGTCACGAGTGGCGGTTGCCTTGGAAACCCCAGCCAGAGACATAAACTTTCTGGCACTCATGCCGCCGGTAAATCCCTCAGGCCCTTCTTGCAGCATTCTTTGGATGACCTTTGCCTGACGGTCATTAAACTGGCCTTTGTATTGATCAAAGAATTTTGTCTTCTGGAGAATGAACTCGATCTGTGCCTCTGAATCCTTTTGTGCCTCCAACACCATGTTAGCGAAGTAGATGACCCATTCCGTGATCTCGTTCGATTTCTGCGCCTTCTCCAAGGCATCGTAATAGACCTTCCTATGACTCTCAATGGTTTTTGACAAACTCATCAAGACAGGACGTCCAAGGCCCTGGGCCAGAGTTTTTTCTGCAATAGCTCGACCTAGACGTCCATTGCCGTCGTCAAAGGGATGAATGCTCTCAAAATAAAGGTGAGCCACCGCTGATCGAATCGGTGCGGGCTTGACTTCATTGATATTGCCCGGAGCCGTAGCATAAAACCAGGCCAAAAACTGTTTCATCATGTACGGGACTTCTCGAGAAGGCGGTGATTCAAAATGGACTTTAGGGCGATCCAGGCGTCCGGATACGATCTGCATCGGTTCCGAGTGGGTCCGCCATTGCCCAACAGTCAATTTGTAATTGTCGGTCAGGTGACTAAACAGCATACGGTGCCATGCAAAGAGTGTTTCCTGAGTCATAGGATCTGCGAAGGTTTGACGCACATCCACCATCAGATCAGCCACCCCTTGAGCTCGGCCATCGCCCACCCGTTCCAGGGGTGCATTCAAACCAAGGTTATTTCGGATTGAAGACATCACATCACGGCGACTCAGATACTCGCCTTCAATTTCAGATGTCTTGACGGCCTCACACACCATCCAGTCAACCATGGCTTCGATTTGAATATCATCGGAGAGCCCCTTCATCGCCCCACTGACTTGACCTGTCTTTTCTGCAAAACAGAACAATGCATCCTGTACAGGCGTCAAGTCATACTTGAACTCAGGCCAATCCGGTTGTTGCCAATTATACGTCATGAGCCGATTATAGAGGTTAATCGGCTCATGATCAATGAGTTTATGAGCCGATTAGGCATAAGAATTGGCTCTTCAGGCAAAGCCACTCTCTTGGGGTAGGCATATTGCCCTGAACAGAATATAATGTCAGTATCTTCGACGCTTCAGGGCGATCTTCCTGGATTGGGAGAAAGGTAAGTCATTATTAACAGAGAATTGAGTGAGGTCTTTGGCCATGTGGAATACATCCAAAGGAAAACGTACACTCAAGGGAGCCGAAGCAGCACTCTTTGCAGAGGGGTTGCTGACTCTCATTGACGATTCATCTAACTGGAATTTTGAAGACTATCCCATGGGTATCAAGGCCTACGATACGCTTACGCCCGGTCAGCAGGTGTCTGCCCTTTGGACCATTGCTTATGGGCTGCTTGCGGATGAGGTCAAATCCATAAAGCACACCGCCGCACTGGAGGGTGCCATTGCGACCGTGTTCAGACAAATTGAGGACCGGCTCGAGGTTGAACTGGACGACACGGGTTCAGGATTTGAATGGCGAAGACTGGTCATTGCTGCCAGAAAGGCTGCTGATGCAGAAGATGTCTTGCCCCTGGAATGCAGCGACTTTGATGCCTGGCAATTCGAAATTGAACAGATGGAAGACAACATCCTCTGGGACAATGACTTTGACACCAACGAACTTGCCATGGATTTGCCTCCAGAACAAGCCGAGCCATTCAGAGAACTCATGGGCATCCCCGATGACTATGCCTTGACCCTCCCGGAAGATCTCAATCCGAGACAAATGGAGGCCACCATCGAAGAGATCAGAAACCTGTGCTCTCGTACGATTGTTCTGCCCGATTAAGAACCCTGTCTATGGCCGGTGGAAAATGGAAATCATGTCGCTGTTTTCGTTGTCGGATGCACGCTCAATTGTGCATCTGTTCGGCCACGCCCAGACTGGATCTGGCCACGCGGTTGATCGTGGTCATGCATTTTCGTGAAATGACAAAGCCCACCTCAACCGCAATACTGGCCTTGAATGCCCTGAGTCACAGTGAATGTCGCCTTCACGGAGAGATGCATCAGCCACTGGACCTCGAGGATCTCAATGATCCCAACAGGCGTCTGCTTGTCCTCTACCCTGATCCCAATGCCACCACCTTGAGTGCTTCATTCTTGCAGCAAGACGATCGTCCCGTGACCCTCCTGGTGCCTGATGGTACATGGCGACAGGTCGCCAATATGAGACGCCGCCTCCTTGGACTTCCCTATGCTGAAACCGTCAGATTGTCCGAAGGCCCTCCGGGGGAATGGACTGTACGAAAAACCACGAATCCCAATCAACTCTCCACCTTTGAAGCCATTGCAAGGGCCTATGGCATCATAGAGTCCCCGCATGTCCAAAACGAACTGGAAACAGTCTTCCGTCTGATGGTCCGACGAATTCGCTATACTCGGGGCTTAGGTGATCTCTAAATCCGATGATCTTCCCTCACAAATCCTCGGCAGCCGCCGGACTGGCTGGTGCTCCAGTCCTTGGGGAGATTGATTTTTCCGAGTCTGTCGGTTTGACCGATGTTGGTGAGGCGCTGGTAGATGAGCTGCCAGGCGCAGGGGATGTCCGGACGCACTTCGCAGCGGTCTTCTCTCGACCCGCCGCAGGGGCCGTTGAGCATGTGCTTGGCACAGCGGGTGATGGGGCAGATGCCGCCGAAATCGTGGAGTACACAGGCGCCGCAGGACGCACATTTTTCTCCCCACACGCCGCGTTCTTCCAGGATGCCGAGGAACACGGTGTCCAGTCCGGCATAGACCGGCTTGTTGGGAAAGCGTTCGGCAATGGCCTGAACACCGGCTCCGCAGCCGATGGACAGGACGGCTTCGACTTTTTCTATGGCGTCGGCAGCCTCTTCGATAAAGATGTTGTCACATTGTCGTTCAATGGTGAGTTCATCCACCTGCAGGGGGTGCCCTCCAAGGCGGCTGGCCATGCGCAGGGCAGAGGCAATGATGCAGACCTCGCGCTGGCCACCGGAGAGGCAGACCGTGACACAGGTGCCGCAGCCGAGCACCAGGACGCGCTGGTGGCCCTTGAGGATCTCAATCAGGTCGGGGATGGTTTTTCTTTCGGCAACGATCATATGGTACTCTCCGGTTTATTGGGTTCACGGTTCAATGCTAGGGGAACTTCGCGTTCTATTTTAACCTGTTCATGTTATCAACTCTGCACTTTAGACTCTGGACGCTCAACTTCATTCAGCGGGCTGGGTCCCAGTTTACGCACGGTTTCGATCATGTCCGTGATCAGTTCGGTGAAGGGGCGTCCCATGGAGGCGGACACATTGACCATTCGCAGGCGCTCTTCTTCCAGGCCGAGTTCAGCCAGCATGTTTCGTGTGTAGTTGACCCGTTTCTTGGCAAAGAGGTTGCCTTCAATGAAGTGACAGCCGCCTTCCAGGCAACCGGCCACCAGTACACCGTCTGCGCCTTTTTCGAAGGCCCTCATCAAAAACTGGACTTCCAACCGTCCTGTGCACGGCGTCTTGATGATGCGCACATTGGGCGGATACTGGATACGCATGGACCCGGATAGGTCCGCTGCAGCATACGCACAGTAGTTGCAGCAAAACGCCACGATTTTGGGTTCAAAAACTTTTGATTCCATAGTTTCCTTGATTCAATTATCCTCTCGCCCGTTCGCTTCACTCACTCAAGACGCAAAGGACGCAAAGAAAAAATCTGTTAACTTGTTCAATCTTTGCGGTCTTTGCGCCTTTGCGAGAGACATACAAATGACCGCGTTTTCATGTTCGACCTTAAGATCTCGTCTCCGAGGAGAACAACTCATCGATCATGGCGGTGAACTGCTGGTTCTGACCATGATTCAACTGGATGGCACAGGCCGGGCATTCGGAGGCGCAGATACCGCAGCCCATACACTTGGCAGCCTCGATCTGGCCCTTGTGGTCGTAGTTCATATACGGGGCGCCATAGGGACACACATGCACACAGGTCATGCAGGAGATGCACTTTGTCTGATCCACTACGGAGACCTGGGCACTCACGTCGAGGTGCGTCTTGGAGAGCACGATCGCGGCTCGGGCTGCCGCGGCCTTGGCCTGGGCAATATTTTCATCCAGACATTTGGGCGAATGGGCCAGGCCGCACAGGAACATACCTTCAGTCGTGAAATCCACGGGCCGAAGTTTCACATGGGCCTCTACATAGAAGCCGTCCGCATTGAGCGGTACTTTTAGCATGTCACTCAAGGTCTTGTTTTCGGGCTGGGGTTCAATGCCCGTGCTCAGGATCACGTGATCCGTCTGGATCTGAAGAGACTCCGGCAGGTCCGGGCTGTCCAGAGTCACGGTGAGTCCCCGGTTGTCAGAGACCACTGGCAGCTTGTCCTTGTCGTATCGGATAAACACGACCCCTGCCTCACGTGCCTGCTTGTAAAAGAGTTCCCTGAAGCCATAGGTCCTGATGTCACGGTATAGGACATAGATGCTGGCATTCGGATCCTGCTTTTTGATGGCCAGGGCATTCTTGATGGCCACAGAGCAGCAGAGCCGACTGCAATAGGCATGCTGTTCGTTCCGTGAACCCACACACTGGATCATGACAATGGTCTTGCCTACGCCGGTAAATGCTTTGTGATGCAGCTTTTCCTCCAACTCGACCTGCGTCAGCACTCGGTCATTTTGGCCATACAGGTGTTCTGAGGTCATTGCCTGGTTCGCGCCTGTGGCGACGACAATGGCGCCGCAGGTGACTTCACCCTTGCCCTCAGGACCATTAAGTGACACGGTAAAGTGACCAATGTGACCGGCCACTGCAGTGACCTCAGTATCCAGGCGGAGATCGATCTTGGGATGCATGGTGACGCGGTCTATCAGCTTGCGTCGCATCTCGCTCATATCGTCCTGTTCCAGCGTAAAGTGAATGTCATAGAGGTGTCCGCCCAGGGCCTCGGATTTTTCAATGAGTGTGGTGGGGAATCCCTGGTCTGCCAGAGACAGGGCCGAGGTCATGCCGCTGAGTCCACCGCCAATGACCAGGCCGGTCTGATGGACCGGCAGGGTGGTGCCCTGCAATGGGGACAGGAGACGCGTGCGTCCCACGGACATCTTGACCAGTTCGATGGCCTTGGCCGTGGCAGCCTCGGGCTGGCCCGAATGGACCCAGGAGCACTGGTCCCGGATGTTGGCCAGTTCAAACAGGTAGGGATTCAAACCCGCTTCACGCAGTGTCTCGCGGAACAGGGGTTCGTGGGTGCGCGGTGTACAGGACGCCACCACCACGCGATTGAGTCGGCGCTCCTTGATGACCCTGCGGATGTCTACGAGACTCGTGTCCGAGCAGGTGAACATGGTATGGTCTGCAAAGATGACATTCGGCAGTGTCGCCGTGGCCTGTGCCACACGCTCGACATCCACCACGGAGGCGATATTGATGCCGCAGTGACACACGAACACACCGATCCGCGGTTCTTCATCCGTGCTGTCGTGCTCTTCCGGATAGCTTTTCTTGGTGATCAACGTGCCGCGCACCGAACCCAACAGTTCCATGGCCATGGACGCGGCACCGCTGGCCTGGATCACGGTCTCGGGGATGTCCTTGGGTTCCTGGAAGGCGCCTGCCACGAACACGCCGGGCCGTGAGGTCATGGTCGGCGTGAATCGATCCGTGTGGCAGAAGCCATAGTCGTTCAATTCAATGCCCAGTTGTTCGGCACAGGCCCTGGCCGATGGTTGCGGCTCCATGCCCACGGACAGGACGACTAGATCATATTCTTCTTCACGGATGCGCGCGTCTTCGCCTACGTATTTGAGACGCAGATCCTGGGATCCCGGCAGTTGCACAATCCTGGAGGGAATGCTTTTGATGTACTGGACACCTTCCTGGTTTTTGGCACGTTCGTAGTATTGATCGAAGTCCTTGCCGTGGGCACGAATGTCCATGTAGAAGATCGTGCTCTCAAGACTGTCGTCGTGGCTCTGCGCCACCATGGCCTGCTTGGTGCTGGCCATGCAACAGATGGAAGAACAGTAGTCATTGCCACAGGACGAGTCACGCGAGCCCACACATTGAATCCAGGCAATGCGTCTGGCAGGTTGATGATCCGACGGTCGAATGACGTGACCTTCGAAGGGACCGGCCGCAGAGAGCATGCGTTCGAACTGCACGCTGGTCAGGACATTGGGATACCGCCCAAACCCGTATTCGCCTTTTCTTTCTGCTGCAAATTCCTTGAAACCCGGGGCCAGGATGACGGCGCCGACATCCAGATCAAATATCTCTTCCTGCTGGTCATAGTCGATGGCCTTGGGTTCGCAGAACTCCTGGCACACGCCGCACGTGCCGTTTTGCAAGTGCACACAGCGCTGATCGTCAATGACCGCGACCTTGGGTACGGCCTGAGGCGATGGAATATGAATGGGTGATCGTGCGCACAGACCCGCATCAAACTCGGCCATGATGCGGCGGGGCTGGTTCGCCGTGACATCATCCAGGGTGATACAATGCGTGGGACAGACACTCACGCAGGCGCCGCAGGTCTGACACACGTCTGATTGTCGATCAAAGGGCGGGATGACACGACGTTCCATGCCGCGCCCGGCAAAGCTGATCGCACTCCTGCCCATGCGCTCCTCGCACATGCGCACGCACAGGCCGCACAGGATACAATCCTGCGCCTTTTTGGGGAACCGCGATGTTGACAGTCCCAGTTGTCGGGCGATTTCCAGGATCGGCTCCGAATCGGGACTGCGTGACAGCAGGAGTTCCACAATCATCCTGCGTGACTTCAGCACGCGTTCGGTATCGGTCTTGACCTTCATGCCGTCCTGGGCCAGGTTGTTGCAGGACGTCTTGAGTTCGGTACGATTGCCCTGCGTCACCTCCACCAGGCACACGCGACAGGCCCCGCAACTCGTGAGTGCCTTGTGAAAACAGAGGGTTGGAATTGCAATATCCAGTTCCTGGGTGGCCTGGAGGAGGGTCGTTCCGGCAGAGACCTGGGTTTGTATTCCGTTGAGTTCAATTGTGATCGTTTTGGGGTCACTCATGGTGTTAGACCTTTGTCACTGCATCAAACGGGCATATATCGTAACATGCGCCGCACTTGGTACATTTTTCCGCAATAATGGCGTGGGGGACTTTTTTCTCACCTGTAATGGCCGCAACCGGGCAATCAGGTTTACACTTGCCGCAGGCCTTGCATGCGTCCGGGTCAATCTCATAGGCAAACAGCGGCTTGCACACACCCGCGGTACATTTCTTGTCCTTCACGTGCGACACATATTCTTCATGAAAATATTTCATGGTACTGAGGATCGGATTGGGCGCGGTTTTTCCCAAGCCGCATTGAGACGCGTCTTTAATGGTCTGGGACAATTCGTCCAGCAAGTCCATGTCCTCTGTGTCAGCTTGGCCCTCAGTCATCCTGGTGAGGAGGTGCAGGGCCACGTCCAATCCGTCTCTACAGGAGGTACACTTGCCGCACGACTCTTCCCGCGTAAAAGACGTGAAGTATCGGGCGATATCGACCATGCAGTTGTCTTCGTCCATGACCACCATACCGCCGGAACCCATGATCGAACCGATCTCTGCCAGTCTTTCATAATCCACCGGCATATCGACCAGGCTCGCAGGGACGCAACCTCCGGAGGGGCCACCGGTCTGTATGGCCTTGAGTTTCTTTTGACGGGGGATGCCCTCGCCGATTTCATGGATGATCTCGTTGAGTGTGATACCCATGGGGACCTCGACCAGGCCGGAGTTTGTGATGGCACCGACCAGCGAGAAGACCTTGGTGCCCTTGCTCTTGTCTGTCCCGATTCCGGCATACCAGTCTGCACCGCGCGCCAGGATGACCGGGACATTGGCCCAGGTCTCGACATTATTGATGTTGGTCGGTTTTTCCCACAGACCGGACTGCACCGGAAAGGGCGGACGCGTGACGGGTTCGGCCGGGCGTCCCTCGATGGAGGCAATCAACGAGGTCTCTTCACCGCACACAAAGGCACCGGCCCCCTCGACAATGCGAATGTCAAATGAGAAGCCAGAGTTCAGGATGTTCTCACCCAGAAGTCCGTAGGCTCTGGCCTGTTCAATGGCCCGTTTGAGTTTTTCAATGGCCAGCGGATATTCCGTGCGGATATAGATGATGCCCTCCCGGGCCCCGATGGCATAGGCCCCGATCCCCATACCCTCCAGCACTGTGTGCGGGTCGCCTTCCAGTACACTGCGGTCCATATAGGCACCGGGATCACCTTCGTCCGCATTGCACACCACGTATTTGTAATCGCCTTCGGCCTTGCGGCATAATTCCCATTTCACACCGGTGGGGAAGCCGCCGCCCCCTCGACCGCGCAGGCCGGAGGACTTGACCTGATCGATCACATATTCCGGCTTCATGGACGAGATCACCTTCATCAAGGCGCTGTACCCTGAACGTCCAATGTACTCGTCAATGTCGTCAGCGTCGATAAAACCACAATTCCGCAACACGATCTTCTGTTGTTTTTTGAAGAAGGGGACTTCCTGGTATGGTTTGGATAAGGCGGCCTGTCCATGCCCGTTGCAGGTATGGGTGTGGTGTGTGCCTGACACAATCAATTCTTCCCGGTCCAGGTGACACAGGATCCAGTCTTCCTTGTCCTGTTCGTTCAACACGGCATCCAGCAGGGCCTCTGCCTTGTCTGGTGAAATATTGGCATACACTTGCTTGGGCTTACCTGGCCGATGAACTGTGACAAGCGGTTCCATCCGACAGAAACCGAGACACCCGGTGGCCGCGAGCACGATATTTGACTGACGCTGCTTGATGCCCTGACTCAGTGTGTCAAAGACCTTGCGGGCACCGGCAGCCAGGCCGCAGGAGGCCATGCCCACGGAAATCTTGACCCTGTCCGGGTAGAGTTTCTCCAGACCCGCTCGCTGTACGGCATCCAGGTCCTGTCCGGATCTTATTTTCTTCATATTATTCATAGGCTTCGAGAACCCCTAAGACGTCGTTGCCGCGTAAATTCCCATAGATTTCGCCGTCCACGCTAATGACAGGTGCCAGGCTGCAACAGCCAAGGCAACGCACGGTCTCCAGGGTAAAGCGTCGATCCACCGTGGTCTGGCCAATGTCGACCTTGAGTCGGCCCTTGAGTCGATCCAGGAGTTTGTCGGCACCACGCACGTAACAGGTCGTGCCTGCACACACGCTGATGGTGTGACGTCCCCTGGGCGTGAGGCTGAAGGCATTGTAGAAGGTGGCAATGCGGTAGATCAGGCTCACCGGGACATTCATCTTGACAGACACATAACGCAGGACATCCTCCGGCAGGTAGCCGAACTGATTGTTGATCCCCTTGAGCACCGGCATCAAGGCTCCCTGAGTGTCCCGGTACTGTTCCAAAATGCAATCCGTTTTTTGACGGTCATCAGGCGCCAGTTCGATCACAGGCTTGACTTCGGGTTCCTGATAGATCTGATACTTGACCGGGCAGACCTGGGTACACACGCCGCAGCCTGTACACTTGGCTTCATCCACATACCTGGGTTTGCGTCTGACTGTGGCCTTGAAGTTGCCGGGCTCACCGGTCACGTCCGTCAGTTCCGAGAGTGTCAGGATCTCGACGTTCAGATTCCTGGCGCACTCCACCAGCTTGGGTGACACCATACAGGTGGCACAGTCACCCGTGGGGAAGGTCTTGTCCAGGCGGGCCATCATGCCGCCGATCACAGGAGACTGTTCCAGCAGGTACACCTTGAGACCAGAATTCGCCAGGTCCAGCGCGGCCTGCACCCCGGCAATCCCGGCGCCCTGCACCAGGACAGCACCCACTTTTTTCTCATTTTGTTTGATCATAGTTTGCCTATGCAGAAGTCACCCGGTTGACCACGGGGTCGGGTGCAATCATGAGTTTACTCAAGCCAAGTTGATCCGGGCCAATGCCCAGGGCCAGGCCCAACAGTTGCGTGATATACAGGATGGGCAGGTTATGGTCCTGCCCGCCTTGTTTCTTGATATCGATCTGACGCATGTCCAGGTTGACCTGACACATGGGGCAGGCCACCACAATGCAATCCGCCCCTGCCTCTGACGCCATGGTCACGATCTTGTCCGACAGGCTCACCACCAGGTCGGTTCGCGTCAACGACAGGCCGCCGCCGCAGCACTCCACCTTGTGCGGCCAGTCCAGGGCCTCACCGCCCAGGGCCTCGACCAGCGTGTCCATGCAGGTCGGGTTTTCAGGATCATCAAACTGCATCACATCCGCAGGCCGGACCAGAAGACATCCGTAATAGCTGGCCACCTTCAAGCCGCTGAGAGATTTCTTCGTTGCCGCCTTGATGCGGTCCAGGCCGATATCATGCAACAACACGTCGATCAGGTGACGGACTATCACCGACCCGTCGTAGTCACGCCCGATGGCATCGGCCACCTGTTTCCGCAACCCCATGTCCTGAAGGTCGTGATTGGCCGTCTTCATGCGTCCGAAACAGGCGGCACAGTTGAGCACCATATCGAGGCCCATGTCCGCAACCTTGGCCAGACTGGCGGCTGACAGTGCTGTGGCCAGCACGCGATCGGTCTGGTGGCCTGCCGTGGCACCACAGCAGGACCAGCCCTCAGGCTCGATCAGTTCAATGCCGAGGGCCTGGGCCACGGCCAGAGACGACATGTGCATGTCACGTGCAGTCGATTCCGCAGAACAGCCAGGGAAGTATGCTAATTTCATAATCGTAACTCTTGCCGAATTCGGTTTCAATTTTTGTCTCTCGCGGAGAACGCAGAGAAAAGAATACAATTGTTTTAAACTCTGCGACCTCAGCGATCTCAGCGAGAGGCATTCTTTATTTTTGTTTAGTCTTTTTGAAGATACGTTTGACGGTGGCCTTGTCCGCGCCCCTGGGCGGCAGGATGGCCAGCTTGCCCTTTTTGAGCATGGTGGGGAACTTATCCGTGTCGCTCATCAGTTTGCCGCTGCCCAGTTTGTAGGCGGCAATCATACCGATTTCATAGGACCGACCAAACAGCTCCACGGTCTTCAAAAAGGCCTTGTTGAACAGGGCCACCTTACCCTGGGCCTGACCTGCCCTGTTCTTTTGCATGGAGATCTGACGCAGGGCATCCATCACTGCAGCGCCATCGATGCCCATGGGACAACGGGTCGTGCAGGTCTCGCACGAGGCACAGGCCCAGATGATCTCACTGTCGAGCAGTTCGTCTCCGGCCTGCAGGTGCAGCTGTCGAATGATCTCCGCAGGCGAAGACTGTACCACCTGGGACACAGGACAACCGCTCGTACATTTCTTGCATTGATAACAAGCACTGAGATCCACGCCGGAAATTTCCTGCACGCGATCAATGAGAGCCTGAGTTTCTTTGTCTTTACTAATGATTAGCATGTTTAATCCTAAGACTTTGGACTTTGCACCAGGGACTCCGGAGTCATGTTACTGGCGTCGTCATCTTCCAGCGTGAATTCCACTTTACTGATCAGGGCCTTGTTCTTCACGGGAATCACCTTGCGGTAGACCTTTTCCGGCGGGCGTTCGGTGCCGTCCACGGTCAGCAACTCCGTGACAGGGATATCAAAGAGCTGCTCATTCTCCTGCAGGTAGGGGAGCATGACCTCCCAATCCTGCGCTGTGAGCTCTTTGAATTCGCCGCCGTTGAGCTGCTGATCCACCAGGTAGGAGTGCGGGTCGCGCACATAGATCGCGCCGCCCGAGGCCAGGGAAAACAGGTTGCTGCCCGAGTAGGGCTCTAGTAACGGTTCGACATGGCCGTTTGCATCGATTTCAATGCCATTGAGGATGACAAAGCCACCGCCGTTGAGCGGATCACCTGCCATGAAGGACTCGGCCAGAAAATCGAGGCACGTGCCGTTGATGACCACGCGAGGCCTGCCCACGGAGTTGACCAGGGGGCGACCTGCTGCATTGCCCAGCACATACACACTGCCGCCCTTGGCACCGTACATAAAGGTCTGGCCCACATCGCCGTGGATGACCAGTTTTCCCGTCTTGATGATCTGTGCCAACTGGTCCTGGGCATTGCCATGCACGGTAATGCTCAGGCCGTCAATGCCGGAGGCCAGATAGTCACCTGAACTGCCGTAGACCTCGATGAAAACATCAGATGTTTCGGGTCCCAGACCGCAGCCGATATAGCGCTGGCCGCGACAGTTGATCGGAATGAACCTGCGCCATCCCAGACGATACGCGTCCACCAGCAGGGCGGCGTCGCAGTCCTGGCCTTCCGGCGTAAATCCGCTGGCATCGATGACGAGCGTGGTCTCATGCCGCCGGGGTGCCCGTAACGTGTCACGCGTTTCAAAATCAATGAATCGATGTCGGGTGTCGGGGTCGGCCTGCGCAGGCAGTCCTGGTACGCGTTTGAACAGGCGAACCAGCTCACCGTGCACCAGAAACTTGACATGACTGGCTTTTTTAGCGCCCGTGGCATACTTCCTGTCATGCAGGAGGGTCAGCGCATCAATGGCTGATTGAATGGTCTTGGGTTTGTCTGCCTGATCACCCAGCACGCGACAGGCCACACGGAACTCGTCAAAACTCCAGGAGGCCATGTGGTCACGTATGTGGGCAAACACTGCGAGAGCACCCTGGTCCATGGCTTCTGAAATCGGCTTCGTGATTTCGGGATGTCGATCCAGGGACGTGACATTCAACGTAAAATCACAGGCATCGGTCTGCTTGGGCATGTCTACGGGACGGCCGAACTTGTCGGCACAGGCCATACGCCTGCGTCCGCGGGCGTCTTTTTCCAGGTTGAACATGAATGCGCCGCCGTCCGTGTGACTGCCGCCGCGAGCGTTCCAGTATCGATCTGCCACTGGGCAGATACGGGGATCGTCCTTGGCCAGACTCTGCAGGGTCGCATCGATGGCCTGTTTTTCAGAGGCAATCAATCCCACCTGGACATCCCCGTCCAAAAAGGCAAAGACCTGGGGACGCAGCATGGCTGTGTCCGTGATGCCCAACAGTTGGAACTGCTGAGACCGGACAATGTTGCGGGCCAGGATAAAGAACCAGGGCCCATCCGGTGAACTGTGTATATGCGTGGCTTGAAGGGCCCGGTAGATGGTCTGCTTTTCAGGAGGCAGTCGATCAAAGTCCAGCTCCGTGGTGGGGGCCAAGGCCTCGATGATATACTCGAGGGGGTATTCATAGGTCCGATCAAACAGGTCAAATGACAGCGCCGCCACCTCGGTATCGGTCAGGAATTGAGGGGCAATGTGTCGCTGCATGAGGCTCTCGCTGACCGAGTGGTAATTGGCGAAGTCGCCGTTGTGCACCAGGGCCATGTTCATGCCGGCAAAGGGATGGGCACCGCCTGGATGCCACACGCGTCCCTTGGTAGGAAAGCGCTGGTGGGCAATCCAGACATGGGCCTTGAGATCTTCGATCTTGTAGTATTTGACGATCGCCTCGGCGTAGCCCACCACCTTGAGGATCATGATGTCGCGACCATGGGACAGCACAAACGCCTGTTGCTGACCCATGGAGGCATAATACTCCTGATTCAATTTGAAACTGTTCTGGTTGACAAATTCATCTTCTGCATCGCGACGATCCAGACTGCCCAGATCATTGGCCGCGATGAAGGCGTCCAGCACCTTGGGCTTGACGCGCACGAAGTAGCGCCGCACATCAGGCGGACGATTCTCAAGTCCAGGGACCGTTTTCCAGTTTTCGACGGTGTCGAGCTGAGCTGTATGCGCCACGTCGAGGTGCGCCGTGATATAGGTTGCTTCCAGGGCCTGGCGTACCGAATTGTCCAGAAAGGCCACATGCAGCATCAGGTGATCATCCAGGACCTCACGCGTCACGCCCAGTTCTTCAGGCACAAACCCCACGGCGGCAATACCGCCCCCCTTGCCATTACCGCGATTGTGCATCTGGAACGAGGGTTCGTAGATGTGCCTGCCTGCGACGGGTTCTGTGCAACAGAAACCAACCACACCACAGCCGCCCTCTTCTGCCTCTTTCTTGACCGTCCGAGGAATATCCATGTCTTGAATCAACAGTTGCCTGGAACGCAGTAGTTTTTCGATTTTATGCTGGCTCATGATTTGTGCTCCAAATCATTCGTATAGTCAAGGTGCATGAGCAGGTCCGTGCGACCGCACAGTTCGCCCACACTGCGCAGGCCCAGGCGACAGAGGATCTGGATGAACTCCTTGCGCCACGCATTGTATAGATTGATCAGCCGTTGCGTGCCCCACTCAATATCCATCTGAGTCTGCAAAGTCGGGTCCGTGGTCGCGATGCCCCGGGGACATCCGCGCCCCGCTGAGCAGCGGGTACAGCGTACACACCCCAGTGCGATCAGCTCGGACGTGCCGATGACCACGCCGTCTGCACCCAGGGCAATGGCCTTGGCAATGTCATGCGCGTTGCGTATGCCGCCGCTGGCAATGAGGGTGACATCGTCGCGTGCGCCCTCGGCCTTGAGGAACCCATGCACCTTGGCAATGGCGTATTCGATCGGCATGGCAATATTCTTCTTGGCAATATCCGGCGCTGCACCGGTCCCGCCGTATCCGCCGTCCAGATGAACAATATGCGTGCCTGCTGCATAACTGCCGATGGCCACCATGTCCACGTCCGTGGGTGTGGAGACCTTGGACGAGACCAGGGCACGTCGGTTGATGTGTTTGATCCAGTCAATGTGCTTCATATGGTCTTCAATGGAATACACACTGTGGAAGGGAAACGGTGAAAACAGGGAGATGCCCAGCATGGCCTCTCGCATCTTGGCCACGCTGACCGTATTTTTCTCGCCCAGCAGGTGGCCGCCCAGACCGGGTTTGGCACCCTGTGCATATTTGAACTCCACAATGGGCACGCGCTGAATGGTTTCTTCCCGAACACCAAAGAGGCCCGTGGCAATCTGCGTGATCACGTGATCGTCATACGGCCGCAGTCGCTCCATGTACCCGCCTTCACCGGAACAGGTAAACGTGTTCCAGGCTACGGCCACACGGGCCTTGGACAGTTGGGTGACATTGCTGACCGAGCCGAATGACATGCCGCCGCCGTACCAGGGGACATCGATCTTGACCTGGGGGCGACTGTCGCCGGTCCGGTTCAATTCGATGCTGGTATCCACGTCCTCGGGCCGCACGGCCACGGCGAGTTTGTCCGGGTACTTGAATCGCAGGCGATCGAATCCGCCGCCCGAGTTGCCGCATTCATACTCGTAGCCGTATTCTGCCGGGGGGATGTCACCGGTTTCTGCCATCTTCCAGGTGGCCAGCATCATGTCGGCAGTCCAGCGACAGTCGCCCAGCACCTTCATGGCGGGATTCTCCACGAGACGCAAGGCCTTCTGCGGGCAGTGGGCCACACAGAAGTGATCCGTGGTTTCACAGGCCGTGCCGATACAGAGGTCAAGACACGGCTCTGCGAAATATTTGTAGCCCGGCTTTTTGACATGCACGCCATGGGGACAGACTTCGACACACCTGCCACACTTGGTGCAGTCGTGGCTGCGGCGAATGATCGTCTTGGAGATCTCATTGCGATAACGGGACGGCGCAGGCCGGATGTCACGGCTGACCTGTGTCTGCGGGACGCGCGTCTTCAACGTGTTTTCCGGTAAGACGTCCTTGAGGTTATTTTCTTGTACCGAACAGTTTGCCAAAGGTGTCCTCCTCAAGCTCTTTAAAAAACATACCGCGACCCACATCACCCCTGAGTCGGCGGGCTTCACGCATACCCATGGCCCCCATGACCTCCACCAATTGGTCATGCCAGGCTGACACAAGATTGGTCATACGGCCCACGCCGTAGGCCGTGTTAATGGATTCAAGTTGTGCGGGACAGTGCATCCCGGGTTCACAGCTATGACACAGTTGGCACTCCAGGGCGATCATCAGCGGCAGACTCATGGCCACCAGATCTGCGCCGCAAATGATAGCCTTGGCCATGTGTTCAGCCAGGGCAATGCCTCCACTGGACATGAGTGTCACCTGGTCTCGCGTGCCACTCTCGATCAGCGCCACGTGAGTCTCACGTAGAATATCCTTGATGAATCGTGGTTGGGACACTCCGATTTCGTTCCCATTGGGGTCTGCGGCGATGTGCAGCATTTCAATGGCCGGCAGGTTCGCCAGTTCGATGGCACGCTGACTGCCTCCGGCACCCAGCATCACCTTGATCGACACCACCAGATGGGGACAGTCTTTTTTGATCGCGGCAATCCGTTTCAACACGTCGGGTCCATCGGGCAGCTCTATCAGCCGTGTCTGATTCAGGACATCCCGAGGCAGTTCTGGTCCATCGGGGTGTAGATGAAACGCCACGTGCGGCAAATACGTCTCGGCAAAGGGCCAGGCGCACGAATCCATGATCGCGATCAGACCGGTACGGGCCGCCGTTTCTCGAAACAGAGGGTCGAGTTCCGGCAGGGTGTGGTCCGGAGACGCCATGTCAATGATCAGAGGCATGGGCAGGGACACCAGAGGGCCATCCGAGTCCATTAATGCCTGGCCTTCAAAGGCCAGGAAGGGGCGTTTTCTGCCGAGATCCACGGAGGTGCTGATGTACTCGCGTCCGTGAATGCCGTCACGTGTGGGCCTGACAATCTCCGACATGTCGGTCCACATCGAATCAAAGCCGGGCCCTGAAAACGGGCCGCGATATCCAGCGCCGGATACCGGGATCTTGGCGGTCTCTGCCTGCATCCATGTGGTCTGAATGATGTCAGGCGTCCAGTAGCTGTTGCCCAGGGCCTCGTAGATGGGATTGACCTCCAGGCTCAAGAGGGCCTTGGTGCAGTTCTGCACGCAGGAAAAGCAGCCCATACAGTCAAAGAACAGGGCGTCCACATCTTTCATGTCATGGATGTAGCCCGCTTCTTCTCTGTGGCGATCATACACGCAGGCCTTTTTGACGCAGTTGTGACACCGACAACAGTCTTCCCGCCAGTCCACGATACCGTACTTGCCGATACGCGGCCTCCGCGGCGGGATGGGTTTTGTTTGTATGTGATATTTTTCGGGCATCGTTTTTTTGGTTGCCAGTTTCTGGTTATTGGTTGTTGGTTACAGGCCCGCGGCCCTTGTCAGGTCAGGTACCAGGGCTTCTTTGCCGCCGGACAGGATATGGAGGCCTCTGACGCCGTCCAGCTTTTTGATTTTACCGATGATCTCGGCGCAGAGGGCTATGCCTTCCTTCTGTGGATCGCTCGCCTGTTTCAGTCGGTCAATCACGGCATCAGGAATGCGAAAATCCGTAAACGTGTCACGCAGTTGCTCGGCTTCCGTGGCATCACACAGCGGCATCACACCTGCCAGGATTGCGGTTTGTTCGGTCAAGCCTTCTGCGTGGGCTGCGCTGAGCCACTCTTCAAAGGCAGGCACATCAAAGATCGCCTGGGTCTGGATGAACTTTGCACCGGCCTGAATCTTCTTGGCAAGACGCATCATGTTCAATGCCATCGGTCGCAGATAAGGATTGGCCACGGCACCCACCAGCATGGAGAACTTCTGTGTGATCCGGGTACCATCGATCAGTACACCTTCGTGACACATTTTTGTGACGGCCGCACAGAGCTGAATGGAATCGATATCGTAGACATTGGCTGATTCTGGGCATGCGGTCAGGGTCTGGTGATAGCCGGACAGGCAGAGCACGTTTTTGATGCCCAGGGATGCAGCCCCCAGGATATCCGACTGCAGGGCAATGCGGTTTCTGTCGCGCGTGACAATTTGATACACGGGCTCCACACCCATTCGATCCAGTGTCACGGAAACGGCCAGGCTGGATGTGACAACCCCGAATGGATTATCAGAGACGTTCACTGCCACCGCAGTCTCGCCCAGGGCGGAAAAAGTGGAGCTACTTTTGGATGCATCCATGCCAACACCAGGCAGGTACTCTGCGGTTGTAAAGAATTTACCACTGTCGATGCACTGTGCAAGTTTGCTGTCTGGCTTCATATATTGAGATCCTAAGAGTCTGACTTGATAAGGTTTTCGGCGACTGTGCCTGGGGTGTTGTTGCTGTGAAGCCGGGCACTGACCTGGGCACGGAAGGCGTTGATTTTCCGGATCATGCCCTCCATGCCATCGGCGTCTCTCTGGACCACCGTAACGCGGCCTTGCCCCAGGCCAATCTCTTCGAGCAGTGATGCCACAGCTTGTGCCCGCTTCTGTGCTCGCATATTGCCTTCGAGATGACGACATTCATTGGGCTCACACATCACGATCGCGGCCCCATGGGCCCCGGTTTCAAAGGCCTTCATCAGGTAGGGCACATCCAGCTTGCCTGAACAGGGCAGACTCAGTGCCTTGATGCCTTCACTCCGGAGTTTCTGGTTGAAGGCGGACAACTCTTCCCCGACGAGGCTGTTTGAACAGTAAAACACATACAATTTCAAGGATTGGGTATTCATAAGAATCTGCTCAAGTCAACCAGGCTGTCGCTCCATACCTTTTACAATGTCTCGGACGATTCCCGGCTGTACCGCTTGGCAAAGTTCAGGGTGTGCCGTAATGTCCACATCTTCTGCAAAAACACCGTCCATCCACACGACGGCTCGAAACCACTCTCGAGCTTGACCAGTGCAGCGGATTCGTCTGCGCAGTCCAATTCGGCCCACAATTCATCCCACACATTGATCGCATCCTGAATCAGCCCGTTGGTCACATGCTTGAAGTCCCGCAATTCTTTGGGGGACAATGACCTCTGGGAATTCGATTCCACCAGGTTGGCCTTTGGCTTTGCCGTATCACGCGTTTCAGACATTGGTGCCTCATCAGTTCAATGATTTATGTCCTCTGGAACAAACCATGTGCCAAAAATGTGAGGCATGAGACAATAAAGTCCTAATGGATTCAGGGTGAAGCACTTAATAAAGTTAATTGACCACCCTTCCAGTGCTCGACAATCATGGTTCGGGCTTGATTGAGTCCTATTGGTCTAAAAAAAAGACCAATAATCAAAAAAAGCCTTGTAGTCACAGTAAAGAACTAGGTTTACATTGATGTGGTGTGTTTTGAGGGCTGGCAATTAATCACCAGCCCCACTCCAACGAAATGGCCAGAAGCCTTGGAGGAATCCCCCCATTTATGGGGGAATCCGCCCTCGTATTTTTCAGGGAATGTTCTTGACGTGACGGAGACAGATTCGGAAAATTTTATTGCACCTTTGGATGGTTGTGCTCAGAGTGTTCCCTGGAAAACTCAGGATAATCAAGCAAGGAGGTATCTATGTCCTACACTGAAACCCTGCTCAATCAAACGCGGCCTGCCAGTCTTCTCGCCATCCCCAGACCTGCAGGCGAATCCGTTTACCCCTCTCCTTCTGATTGGAGAGATGAGGTCCTTTACTTCCTCCTTCCGGACCGGTTCAGCGATGCGGGGGAGGATGGCCGGCCCCTGCTCGACCGCCACCACCGTGAAGCGGCGCGCCCTGTACCGTCCCATGCCCAGACCTGGCGCTGGGACCTCTGGGCCCGGTCAGGGGCAGAGCGATGGCAAGGCGGGACGCTCCGGGGTATCCGGTCCAAGCTGGACTACCTCAAGGAGCTCGGTGTCACGGCCCTGTGGATTGGACCTGTATTCAAGCAGCGAGGCAATCTGAATACCTATCACGGTTACGGCATCCAGGACTTCCTGGACGTGGATCCCCATCTGGGGACACGCCAGGATCTGGTGGATCTGGTGGCTGCGGCCCATGCCAAGGAGCTCCGAATCATCCTGGACATCATCTTCAATCATTCAGGGGCCAACTTCGACTACCGGGTGAATGACCAGCGCGTGCGCCAGCCTGCCTTCCTCCCCTGGCCGGATTTTTACCACGCCATTGCCTGGTCCGGGCCGGATGAGCAGCCGCTGGACGCAGTTCATGAGCCTGATGATGGCGTGTGGCCCAAGGAACTGCAGGACCCTGCCTGTTACACCCGTGCCGGTACCGGCAACCTGGGCAAGGGATCGATCGAGGATGACCATGCCGAGCACAAACGTACGGACTTCTTTGACCTGCGGGACTTCAATCTGGATCCCGCCCCGGGCGGCAACGGGCCGGATACCCTGAATTTGCTGGCCCAGTGCTACAAGTACTGGATTGCCCTGACGGACTGTGACGGATTTCGCATCGACACCCTGAAGCACGTGTCCTTTGAGAGTGGTCGCAACTTCTGCGGCGCGATCAAAGAGTTTGCCGCCAGGCTGGGCAAGCACGACTTCTTCCTGGCTGGTGAGGTGGCTGGTGGCGATCGTAATCAAGATAGATATCTGGATGTGCTGGGACTGAATCTCAATGCCACCCTCGACATTGGGGAAATGCGCCCGACCCTGACGCAAGTGGCCAAGGGCCTCGTCTGTCCTGTGGCCTATTTCGATGGATTCGATCCGGGCAAGGCAGTCATGGGATCGCACCGAAACCTCGGCAGGCACCACGTCTCCATCCTGGACGATCACGACCATGTGTTTGGCGCAAAGGTCAGGTTCTCCAGTGATTCTGCCTCGGATCACCAGGTGGCAGTGGGTTCGGCAATACAACTGTTCACCCTGGGCATCCCCTGCATCTACTACGGCTCCGAGCAGGCCCTCGCCGGACCAGAGACCTCTCAACGTCACTACCTGCCTGATTGGGCAGGCTCGGATCGCTATCTCCGTGAGGCCATGTTCGGTCCGGAACACCCGCGCAGGGCCGGCAAGGCCGGGCTGGTGTCCGGCCCCGAAGGTGTCGATACAGACCTGCCGGGCTTTGGCCCGTTTGGTACTGCAGGGCAGCACTGTTTCGATGCGCAGTCACCTGCCTATCTGCGCATCGCTGCCATGAATGCCACGCGCAAGGAGCATCCGGTCCTGCGATGCGGGCGTCAATATTTGCGGCCCACCGCCTTTTTGAACCGGGGATTCGGTGTCCATGGCCCCGGTGAAATCCTGGCGTGGTCGCGTATCCTTGATGACGAGGAGGCACTCTGTATCGTGAATACCCATGGGGCAGAGGCGAGGGGCGCAGACGTCACCGTTGATCCGGGCCTCAACAAACCTGGCAGTGCCATGACCGTGGTCCTCAACACGGCCCAGTCAGGGCATGTTGCCCCGGACAATCTGTACCCTGTAAGGTCCAAAGTCCCGGTGCAGCGTGCGCCGAATGGCAGGGCCTATGTGGCCATTCGAGGTCTGCCGGCCTCCGAGGTTCTGGTTCTGAAGAACCACGCCTGACCTGGTCAGCCACGCGTTGAGGTCGTGCGGAAGCAGGGATGATTTGCAGCGCTTGCGGGCTAATCGCCGATGCCGTATTCGCGGATCTTTTTACGGAGGGTCATGCGGCTCATGCCCAGGGCGTCGGCGACTTTCCGTTGACTCTTTATCAGGGCGAGTGCGTGACGGATAATGGTCCTGTCCACGGTTTGATGGATGGCGTCCTTGGCCTGGGCCAGATTGGCAGTGCGTTCGCAGACGCGCTGGGTCAGGCGGGATATCTCAGATTCATCGCAGTCACGATGTTCCCCTGAGGCCAGAGTGTGACTTCGTCGCGTGATCTCTTCCGGCAGGAAATCAGGTGACAAGACCGTGCCCGGGCTCATGACCACGCAGCGTTCAATACAGTTTTCGAGTTCGCGCACATTGCCCGGCCAGGGATAGTCCAGGAGCAGGTCCAGGACCTTGGGCGAGATGCGATTGATATACTTGTTGTTCTGCCGGTTGTACTTATCCAGGAAATTGTCCACCAGCAGGGGGATGTCTTTGCGACGCTCGCGAAGGGGCGGCAGATGGATCGGGATGACGTTCAATCGGTAGAAGAGGTCTTCGCGGAACCGGCCGTCTCGAATCTCCTGCCTGAGGTCTTTGCTGGTGGCGGCGAGTAAACGAACATCGACTTTGATGGTCTTGGTGCCGCCCACGGGTTCGAACTCTCTCTCCTGCAGGACGCGGAGCAGTTTGACCTGCAGCCTTGGACTCATCTCGGCGACTTCATCCAGGAGGAGTGTGCCGGTGTCAGCCAGTTCAAAGCGGCCCTTTCGGGTCTCGACTGCGCCTGTAAAGGCGCCCTTGATGTGGCCAAACAGTTCGGATTCCAGGAGCGTTTCCGGGAGGGCCCCGCAGTTAACCTTGATAAAGGGTCCGTGGGTGCGATCACTGTTGTAGTGGATGAGATTGGCGACCAATTCCTTGCCGGTCCCGGTTTCACCGGTCAGGAGGATGGCGGCCCGGGATTTCGCGGCCGTGGCGGCCACGGAGAGAACGCGCTCAATGGCCTCACTCTGGCCGACCAGGTTCTCCAGGCGGTAACGGCGCCTGAGGTCCTCGAGCACCTGTTGATCCCGTTCCAGTATTTCCTCTTTGTCCACATGGATGAGCCGGTTGATCTTGAGCACCTGCGAGATAATCGAGGCCACGATCAAAAGGAGCCGCAGGTCCTTGTCGAGCATGGATCCCACGGCAAAGGGGCGGTCTATGCTGAGCGCACCCACAGCCTCGCCATCCACCTTGATGGGCACACAGATAAAGGCAATGGGATGGGCCGCGTCGATCTTGCGTGTGGCCGTGCGATTCAGAAACCTGGCATCCTTGCTGATGTCGGGAATGACCTCCGGTATACCGCTCTGAACCACGTGCCCGGTGATGCCCTCACCCAGCGTATACTCGCCGCGGGCCCGCTCCGTTTGGGACAGGCCATGGGCCGCAGCGATCAGAAGTTTGTTGTGAGTCCTTTCCAGCAGCACCAGCGTCCCTCGGGCCATGCCCAATTCGTTGGCGAGCGCCTCCATGGTCTTTTCATAAAAGGATCGAGGGTCCAGCGCCGTGCCCAGGGCGTCACCCATGCGGGTCAGCAGGCCCAGTTCACGGTCCTCGCGTGACTCGGCGGCCACCACCAGGTTGCCGTCCACCACCCGGAACCACTGGGGCACACCAATCTCGGCACAGCGTCGGTTGATCGCCTTTCTCAGGGTGAGTGTGCGGATACCCCGTGACATGGCAATTTCCACCACCACCTGGCTGATGTGACGCAGCTTGGCAAGGAACGGCTCGGTATGGGCCTCTTTTTCCAGGAGCCAGTAGGCCACAGTGTTGACATCGAACAGCCGGGGGCAGAAATGTCCAAAGAACCGCAGGACCGTGTCCTCATCGTGCCAGAGTTCATACATCCCGGTCAGGCTGTCAAAGAGGTATCGGGCATGGGGGGCTGTTTTCAATCCCGCGGTGCGCAGAACCTCCAGCAGTTCATCCTGATCCGCAGGATGGTCGACAAGGTGCGAACGGGCCTGGCCTTCCGAGGTTTCGGATTGATAGAATTCCAGAAACACGTCATCGTTGCTGCCCTTGCCAGAGGAAAAACAGTCGATCACGTGGAATCTGTTCGCGGACATCAGGGGGCCGTAGGCATCCACAATGGTCTGAGGCGAGCGATTGAAACTGACATAAATTACCGGTGCGCCTTCGACGTCACAGGCCGAGATATAGCTCGACACAAACTTGTCTATGAGCGCGCCGGAATCGACTTCCCAGACGATGTTGTCTCCCAACAGGACACCGCCAATCAGTCGATCGACCTCCTCCAGCCCTGTCGTGAGTGTGTTCGGTTTAAATTCGATTTTCCCTTACCTTCTTCCCTTAGACAATTCCCTGCGCCAGCATCGTGTCAGCGACCTTGACAAAGCCGGCGATATTGGCGCCCAGGACGAGGTTGCCGGGACACCCATACTCCCGGGCCGCCTGCCGGATGTCATGGTAGATTCTCTTCATAATGGTTTTGAGTTCTTTGTCGGCTTTTTCAAGAGTCCAGGACAGACGTTGGCTGTTCTGGACCATTTCCAGTCCGGACACGGCCACGCCCCCGGCATTGGCCGCCTTGCCCGGCAGGAACAGAGTGTCGCTGCCATGAAAGACCGCAATGGCCTCAGGGGTGGTGGGCATATTGGCACCTTCACCCACCACAGTACAACCCTGTTCCACCAGTGTCCTGGCCGAGTTTTCATCCAGTTCATTCTGCGTGGCGCAGGGGAGGGCCACGTCACACGCCACGCCCCACACCCCCCGGCACCCCTCATAGTAGCGGGCCTTCTTGTGGCTCGTGACATAGGCCCTGATGCGCTGTCGCTGCACTTCTTTGAGCCGCTTGACCGTGTCGAGTTTAATACCATCCGGGTCATAAATAAAGCCACTTGAATCACTGAGGGTCACGACCTTGCCGCCCAGTTGCTGTATCTTTTCAGCGGCGTAGAGCGCGACATGGCCTGCACCGGACACGCTCACGGTCAGGCCATCCAGGCCTTTGCCCTGGGCCTGAAGGGCCTCCTGCACCATGTAGACCAATCCATAGCCGGTGGCTTCAGTCCGCATCAGGGAACCGCCCCAGTCCAATCCCTTACCGGTCAGGACACCGGTAAACTCGTTGCGCATCCGTTTGTACTGGCCGAATAGATAACCGATCTCACGCGACCCGACCCCGATGTCGCCGGCCGGGATGTCCGTGTCAGGCCCGATATGATGTTGCAGTTCCGTCATGAAGCTCTGACAGAAACGCATGACCTCGCCATCGCTCTTGCCCTTGGGATCAAAATCGGAGCCGCCTTCCCCTCCGCCCATGGTGAGACCGGTCAGGGAATTCTTGAGGACTTGTTCGAATCCCAGAAACTTGATGATCCCCAGATACACACTCGGGTGAAAACGCAGGCCGCCCTTGAAGGGACCCAGGGCGCTGTTGAACTGCACGCGGAATCCCCGGTTGACCCGGCACTGACCCTGGTCGTCCTGCCAGGGTATGCGGAAGATCAGTTGTCTTTCCGGTTCGACAAAGCGTTCGAGAATGCCGGCCCGGACATACTCAGGGCGCCGATCCAGCACCGGGGCCAGGGTATCGAGGACCTCCTTGACTGCCTGGTGAAACTCAAGTTCGCCTGCATTCCGCTGAACGACCTTCTCATACACAGTGTCGATGAGCGCGTGGGGCGCCATGGTACAGTCCTCCACTTAAGCATGAGAACACGGTTGTCACCCCTTCATTAAATCTAGAAAGCTCTGAAAGAGATACGCCGAGTCGTGCGGGCCGGGCGAGGCCTCCGGATGGTATTGAACCGAAAAGGCTCTCAAGTCCTTGCAGCGCAGACCTTCCAGTGTATTGTCGTTGAGGTTGATGTGGGTGAGTTCTACGTTTTTGTCTTTCATGGAGTCGAGATCCACGCAGAAGCCATGGTTCTGACTGGTGATCTCGATGCATTCGGTCTCCCTGTTCTTCACAGGATGGTTGGCACCCCGGTGACCGAATTTCAGTTTGTAGGTGGTGCCGCCCAGGGCCAGGCAGAGGATCTGGTGACCGAGGCAGATGCCGAAGAGGGGGACCTTGCCGAGGAGGGCCTTGACCGTGGCGATGGCCGGGGTGACAGCGGCCGGGTCGCCCGGTCCGTTGCTCAGGAACACGCCGTCCGGTTTCATGGCCAGGATGTCCTTGGCAGGGGTGTTGGCCGGCACCACCGTGACATCACACCCGTGCGATCGGAGCAGCCTGAGGATGTTTTGCTTGATGCCGCAGTCCAGTGCCACGACCTTATATTTCTTCTCGGGCAGGGTTTCTTTATTTGTGAGAATGTCGACCACGCCCTTGTCCCAGGTGTAGGCCTTCTTGCAGGACACGTCCTTGACGATGTCGCGACCCACCAGGCCGGGATAGGCGTCGAGTTCGGCCTTGAGCTTTTTGAGGTTGGCCTCTCCGGTGGAGAGGATACCGCGCATGGCACCCTGGGTGCGGATATGCTTGACGAGTTTTCGTGTGTCAATGCCTTCAAGGCCACCCACATGGTTGGTCTTGAGATAGTCGTGCAGGGACAGTTGGTTACGCCAGTTGCTGGGGTAGTCGCAGTTTTCCTTGACCACAAACCCGCTGACATGCACCTTGGTGCTCTCCCAGTCCAGATCATTGGTGCCCACATTGCCGATCAGCGGATAGGTCATGGTCATGATCTGTTCGTTGTAGGATGGGTCCGTGAGGATCTCCTGGTATCCGCTCATGGCCGTATTGAACACCACTTCACCACACCGGGTACACTCAGCGCCGAAGCCCCGACCCTTAAACACCGTACCATCTTCAAGCAACAACACTGCCTTCACGATATATCCTTTAAAAAAAGTCCAAACAGCCGCAACCACCGGCTGATAGCTGAAAGCTGATGGCTGACAGCTTATTTATAATACAATTGAATCGCCTTGACGCCGATCTTCTTGTTTTTCATGGCTTCAATGGCCTCGACCACGGCCCCGGCACCTCGAATGGTGGTGACATAGGGGATCTGTTTTTCCAGGGCGGTGCGGCGAATGGAGAAGGAGTCCACAATCGACTGCTTGCCCACCGTGGTATTGATAATCAGGTCGTAGTCTCTGTTAATGATGGCATCCACAATGTGGGGACGACCCTCTTTGATCTTCAGGGCGAATTCTGCGGGGATGTTGTTCTTGATCAATTCAATACAGGTCCCCTTGGTGGCCACGATCTTGAAGCCCATGGCGTGCATCTTGGCGGCCACCTTCACGGCCCGGTCCTTGTCACGGTCCTTGACACTGATCAGCACGGTGCCCTCTGTGGGCAGGCTGTTGCCCACGGCAATCTGGGCCTTCGCATAGGCCGTGCCGAAGTTGTCCGAGATGCCCATGACTTCGCCGGTGGAGAGCATTTCCGGTCCGAGCAATGTGTCTGTGCCGGGAAACTTGAGGAACGGGAAGATCGCTTCCTTGACGGCATAGTGGTCTTTCACGATTTCCTTTGTGAACCCGAGTTCTTTCAGTGTCTTGCCTGCCATGATCTTGGCAGCCAGTTTGGCCAGGGGTACGCCAATGGCCTTGCTGACAAACGGGATGGTGCGTGACGCCCTGGGATTGACCTCCAGGATGTAGATGTCACCGTCCTTGACGGCGAACTGAATATTGATCAGACCCAGGACCTTGAGTTCCAGGGCGAGCAGCTTGGTCTGTCTGGCCAGTTCGTCCAGGATCGACTTGGGCACCGAGATCGGCGGCAGGGAGCAGGCACTGTCACCGGAGTGGACGCCTGCCTCTTCGATGTGTTCCATGATCCCGCCGATGACAACCTGACGGCCGTCGCAGATGGCATCCACGTCGAACTCCGTGGCATCGTCCAGGAACTTGTCGATCAGGATGGGATGTTCGCCGGAGGCCTCGAGGGCATTGGCCACACTGGCCTTGAGTGAGGTCTCGTCGTGCACGATTTCCATGGCCCGGCCACCCAGCACAAACGACGGACGGATGAGCAGGGGATAGCCCAGCCTGTTGGCGATCTTTACGGTCTCTTCGTACGTCAAGGCCGTGCCGCTGAAGGGTTGACGCAGCTTGAGCTTGTCCACGAGTTTGTTGAAGCGTTTTCGGTCTTCGGCGCGATCAATGCTGTCCGGGCTGGTGCCGATGATGGGCACCCCGGCCCTTTCCAGGGGGACGGCCAGCTTGAGCGGCGTCTGACCGCCGAACTGCACGATCACACCGTCGGGCCTTTCCTTTTCCACAATGCTCATCACATCTTCGAAGGTCAGCGGCTCAAAGTACAGTCTGTCGGAGGTGTCATAGTCGGTACTCACGGTCTCGGGATTGCAGTTGACCATGATGCTCTCCACGCCGATCTCTGCCAGGGCAAAGGCGGCGTGAACGCAGCAGTAGTCAAATTCAATACCCTGACCGATTCGGTTGGGCCCGCCGCCGAGGATCATGATCTTACGGCGATCCGTGGGATCGGCTTCACATTCCTCTTCGTACGTGGAATACAGGTACGGCGTGTGCGCTTCAAACTCGGCACCGCAGGTGTCCACCATCTTGAACACCGGATTTACGCCGAGTGATTGACGGTGCCTGCGGAACGCGGGCTCATCCACATTCAGCTTGATCGCCATGTACTTGTCACTGAATCCGTATTCCTTGGCCTGACGCATGAGTGCCGGCTTAAAGGCGGACAGATCCTTGAGCTTTGCCATCTTGAGTTCGAGCTGAATGATGTCATTGATGTTGTTCAGGAACCAGGGATCGATCTTGGTCAGGTCAAAGACCTCGTCCACAGTCATCTTGCGGCGCAGCGCCTCGGCCACATACCACAGTCGGTCCCAGCAGGTGGTCCGGAGTTTGTCCTTGAGATGGCTCAGTGTGATGTCCCTGGGGATGTGCCTGTTGTCAAAGGAGTAGCGATCGATTTCCAGGGATCGGATAGCCTTGTGCAGGGATTCCTTGAAGGTGCGGCCAATGGCCATGGCCTCGCCCACGGACTTCATCTGAATCGTGAGTGTCGGATCAGTCTTCGGGAATTTTTCAAAGGTAAAGCGCGGCCATTTGGTCACCACGTAGTCGATGGTGGGTTCAAAGCAGGCCGGCGTCTTCTTGGTGATGTCATTGGCGATTTCGTCCAGGGTGTAGCCCACTGCAAGGAGCGAGGCCATCTTGGCAATGGGAAAGCCCGTGGCCTTGGAGGCCAGGGCCGAACTCCTGGAGACCCGGGGATTCATTTCGATCACATACATCTTGCCGTTGGCCGGGTTCAACGAGAACTGAATGTTGGACCCGCCGGTCTCCACGCCAATGGCCCGGATGATCTTGAGCGAGGCATCGCGCATGAGCTGGTATTCTTTGTCCGTCAGGGTCTGGGCCGGGGCCACAGTCACGCTGTCACCGGTGTGAATGCCCATGGGGTCGAGGTTCTCAATGGAGCAGACAATGACCACATTGTCCTTTCGGTCCCGCATGACTTCCAGTTCGAATTCCTTCCAACCGACCACGGATTCTTCGACCAGGACTTCTGTCATGGGACTCAAATCCAGGCCCCACTTGATGTATTCCCTGTACTCGTCCCAGTTGTAGGCTACATTGGCCCCCGTGCCCCCGAGTGTGTAGGACGGTCGAATAATGGCGGGAAAGCCCACAAAGTCGATGAGCTTGGCGGCCTGTTCCCAGGTGTGGACAATACCGCTCTTGGGGACTTCCAGGCCGATCTCTTCCATGATCTTCTTGAACTTGTCGCGTTCCTCGGCCCGTTTGATGGACCGGAGATTCGCCCCCAGCATCTTGACCTTGTATTTTTTCAGAACGCCGCTTTCGGCCAATGCCACGGCCGTGTTCAGGCCGGTCTGACCGCCCAGGGTGGGCAGGATACTGTCGGGCCGTTCCTTCCTGATGATCTTTTCGACGATGTCCGGGGTGATCGGCTCTATATAGGTACGGTCTGCCAGTTCGGGATCTGTCATGATGGTCGCAGGATTGCTGTTGACCAGGATGACCTTGAATCCTTCGGCACGCAGGGCCTTACAGGCCTGGGCACCGGAATAGTCGAATTCACAGGCCTGCCCGATGACAATAGGGCCGGACCCGATGATCAGAATCTTTTTGATATCCTTGCGTTTTGGCATAGACCGTTTGCTGTCCTTCTCAGTTATTTAACAGGATACACTCAGGATTAGCGGCTGCGTAACCATCGATCCACGGCGGCTGCAGCCTCCTGACCGCTGCGAATGGCATGCACCACGAGCGAGGCACCTCTGATGGTGTCCCCAGATGCAAACACCCACGGTTGACTGGTTTGGTAGTTTTTTACCAGGACATTACCCCTTTCGTCAAGGTGTAAGCCGAGATTCTCTACCAATCCCTTATGGATGACATGCACAAACCCCATGGCCAGGAGTACGAGATCGGCCTTGAGTTCAAACTCGGTGCCCGGTTTTTCTGACAACTGCCAGCCCTTGTCACCCTGGGTCCATGCCACTTCCACGCCCTGAAGTGTGTTGACAGCCCCGTTTTCGCCGGTCAGGCCCTTGGTCATCACGGACCATCGCCTGTCACAACCCTCTTCGTGCGAACTGGACGTACGCATGATCCTGGGCCACATGGGCCACGGCGTGTCGGACGGAATATCCACAGACGGTTTGGGCAGGATCTCGATCTGCGTCACGGACTTGGCGCCCTGACGACGGGATGTCCCCACGCAGTCGCTGCCTGTATCACCGCCGCCCACCACGACCACATGCCTGTCACGGGCCAGGTCAAAGTCCAGATCCGGTGAAATTTCCCCGGACACGCGCCGGTTCTGGCGGCCGAGAAAGTCCATGGCAAACATGACATTGTCCAGCTCACGTCCCGGTACGGTCAAATCCCTGGGGGCCATAGCGCCCATGGCCAGGATCACGGCATCATACTGTCGTTCCAGGTAGCGACCGGAGATATCCTCACCGGCCGTGACCCCGGTCTGGAACACGACGCCCTCGGCGGCCATCTGTGCCATGCGTCTGTCGATAATGGACTTATCCAATTTAAAGTCCGGGATGCCGTAGCGCATCAGACCGCCGATCTTCTCGTCCTGTTCAATGAGTCTGACGTCATACCCCTTGCGCGCCAGATCCTGGGCTGCTGCCATGCCGGCGGGCCCGGACCCGATCACAGCCACTTTCTTACCTGTTTTTACAGGGGCGATCTGGGGCACGATCCAGCCCTCTTTGAATCCGCGTTCCACGATCTGAAATTCAATGTGCTTGATCAACACAGGGCTGTCATTCACAGCCAGCGTACAGGCCGTTTCACAGGGGGCCGGGCACACGCGTCCGGTGAATTCCGGGAAGTTGTTGGTGGTGTGCAGCAGGTCGCACGCCTCCTGCCACCGGCCCTGGTACACCAGTTCGTTGAAATCCGGGATGGGATTTTCCACCGGACACCCAGTGCTGTGGCAAAACGGAATACCGCAATCCATACATCGGGCTGCCTGCATCTGCAACACGTCAGGGCTCAGGGCCAGATTGATTTCATGATAGTCATGGATTCGCTCTTCGACCGATCGGTGTCCGATGTCTTGACGTTTATATTTCAGGAATCCCCTTGCTTCACCCACGGAACACCTCCTCTGTAGCAGGCGTGGTATCAGTATTTCGTTGTTCATGTTCACGCATACGTTCCAATGCCTTTCTGTAGTCGATTGGAATGACCTTCACGAATTTGCCGACCATGGCCGACCAGGCGTTCAGGATGTACTGGGCACGCTGACTGCCGGTGTACTCCAGATGCCGCTGAATCAGGCCCTTGAGCAGATCCTTGTCTTCCTGGTGGTAGACGGTTTCGAGGTCGACCATGTCCAGGTTGCACATGGTGTCGAACAGCTGCATTTCGTCCAGCACATACACGGTGCCGCCGCTCATGCCTGCAGCAAAGTTGACGCCGGTCTGCCCCAGGATCACGGCCAGACCGCCGGTCATGTATTCACAGCAATGATCGCCCACGCCTTCGACGACGGCCGTGGCACCACTGTTTCTTACACAGAAGCGTTCGCCGGCCACGCCATTGACAAAGACCTCGCCGCTGGTGGCGCCGTACAACAGGGTGTTGCCCACGATGATGTTTTCATGGGCTGCAAACAGCGACTCTTCGGGGGTCTTGACGATGATACGTCCGCCCGAAAGGCCCTTGCCCAGATAGTCGTTGCTCTCGCCGATCAGTTTCAGGGTGACACCCGCCGTGAGGAACGCACCAAAGCTCTGGCCGGCCGAGCCGGTGAGTACCACTTTAAGCGTTTCGTCAGGCAGACCTTCGGGTCCGTGCTTCTTGACGATGGCATTGCTGAGGATGGCGCCAATGGTGCGATTGACATTTTTTACCCGCATTTCAAGGACCGTCGGCTTCTTGGACTCAATCGCGTCCCTGGCCTTTTCAATGATCTGCCAGTCCAGGTGGTCTTCCAGGGTATAGGCCTGCGCTTCGCACAGGTGAATCGGACGACCGTCCGAGATGTCCACCTGATGGAAGATCATGGACAGATCCATGCCCCGGGCCTTCCAGTGACTGATCGCCTTATTGGTCTCAAGCATGTCCACCCGGCCGATCATCTCGTCCACGGTCCTGAATCCGAGCTGGGCCATGAGCTGGCGGCACTCTTCAGCGATGAACGTCAGGTAGCGGGTGATATACTCGGGTTTGCCTGCAAAACGTGCCCGTAATTCCGGCGTCTGCGTGGCAATCCCATAGATGCAGGCCCCTTCATGACACTTTCTCAGGAGCGTACAGCCCAGGGTCACGAGGATGTTGGTGCCGAATCCATACTGGTCTGCGCCAAGCATGGCCGCGATCACGATGTCCCGCCCGGTGCGCAGCTGGCCGTCGGTCTGCACGCGGACACGGCCTCTGAGATTGTTGAGCACCAGGGTCTGCTGGGTTTCTGCCAGACCGAGTTCCCAGGGACAACCCGCGTGCTTGATGGAGGACCACGGGCTCGCGCCGGTACCTCCGTCGTGGCCGCTGATCAGGACTTCGTCGGCATTGCCTTTGGCCACGCCCGCCGCCACGGTGCCGACCCCCACCTCGGACACGAGCTTGACAGAGACCTTGACACCCGGATTACTGCACTTGAGGTCATAGATCAACTGCGCCAGGTCTTCAATCGAGTAGATGTCATGGTGCGGCGGCGGCGAAATCAGGGTCACACCCGGCGTTGAATACCGGAGTTTGGCAATTTCAGGACTCACCTTGTGACCGGGCAACTGGCCGCCCTCACCGGGCTTGGCGCCCTGGGCCACCTTGATCTGAAGCTCCTTGGCGTGGGCCAGATAATTGATGGTCACGCCGAAACGCCCGCTGGCCACCTGTTTGATGGCCGAGTTTTTGCTGTCACCGTTGGGCTCCAGCACATAACGGGCCGGATCTTCGCCGCCTTCACCCGTGTTGCTCTTGCCCTGGATGCGGTTCATGGCAATGGCCATGGTCTCGTGCGCTTCCTTGCTGATGGAGCCGTGACTCATGGCCCCTGTGCAGAAACGTTTGAGAATGTTCTCTGCCGGTTCCACCTCTTCAAGGGGCACAGGCGTGCCGGGCTTGAATTGGAACAGACCCCGCAGTGTGCAGAGTCTTTCTTCCTGCAGGTTTATCTCCCTGGCGAAATTGTCATAGGCCTTCTGATCGTCATTTTTAACCGCGTGCTGAAGATTGGCCACGGTGGTCCCGGTCCACAGGTGACGTTCGCCCTTGTGACGCAGGTGGTATTCCCCGCCGACTTCGAGTTCTGGGAACTTGGGTGTGTGGGGATCGAACGCCTTTTGATGCCGCATCAGAGTTTCTTTGGCCACTTCCTTCAGGCCAATGCCCTGGATCCGGGACGCCGTGCCAGTAAAGAACTCATCGATAAATGCAGAGTTCAGGCCAATGGCCTCAAACAACTGGGCATACATATAGCTTCGCAGCGTGGAGATCCCCATCTTGCTCATGGTCTTGAGCATCCCCTTCTTGATCGCAGCAATATAGTTGTCTGCAATCTGAACGGGCTCCATGGTCTTACCCAGGCGACCGCGGCTGTTCAGTTCGTTCATGGTATCAAAGGCCACGTAAGGATTCACCGCATTGGCACCAAACCCGGCCAACAGGCAGAAATGCATGACCTCACGGGGTTCGCCGCTTTCGAGAATCAGGCCGACCTGACCGCGCGATCCATTCTTTAGCAGGGCGTGGTGTACTGCCGATACAGCCAGCAGCGATGGGATCGGCGCCTGGGCCTCTGAAATTTTCCGGTCACTCAGGATCACCAGAGAGGTCCCCTCATTGATGCATTGCCTGACCTGGGCAATCATCTCATTGATGCCGTTCCTGAGGGCCTGCTCCGGATTCTCGAGATCTGCCTGGAACAGCGTCGGCACCGTGGCGACCTTGAAGTCGTCACGGTTGGTGGTCTTCAGCCGTTGAAGGTCTTCTGTGGTCAGGATCGGGTGCGACAGCTTGAGTTGCTTACAATGCTCAGGTGTTTCAGTCAGCAGGTTGTGCTTCTTGCCGGTAAAGAGCATGAGACTCATGACCAGGCCCTCCCGCAAGGGATCAATGGCGGGATTCGTGACCTGGGCAAAGAGCTGCTTGAAGTAGTTGAACAGCAGCTTCGACTGATCGGACAACACGGCCAGCGGCGCGTCATTGCCCATGGATCCCACGGGTTCCTGACCGTTGACAGCCATGGGCGTCAGGACACGCTGCAGTTCCTCAGTGGTATACCCAAAGGCACGCAATCGCTGGACCAGCTTTTCCTCATCATAATCCACCAGATTGGCCGCATCGAACAGGCCCCTCAGCTCGATCCGGTTTTCATCCAGCCAGCGGCGGTAGGGCTTCTGGCGGGCTATCTTGCTCTTGATCTCGTTGTCCGAGATGATGCGGCCTTCCTGGGTGTCCACCAGGAACATGCGGCCCGGGCGCAGGCGGCCCTTTCTGGTGATTTGGCTGGCAGGGAATTCCACCACACCGGCCTCACTGCCAATGATGGCCACGCCGTCCGTGGTTACCAGGTAGCGACAGGGACGCAGGCCGTTTCGGTCCAGGGTACCGCCCAGATAGCGGCCGTCCGTGAACACCATGGCTGCCGGGCCGTCCCAAGGCTCCATCACGGAGGCGTGGTATTCATAGAATGCGCGCTTGTCCACACTCTTGTGGTATTTCGGGCCGAACGCTTCGGGCATCAGCATCATCATGCCGTGCGGCATGCTGCGTCCTGCCATGTGCAGGAGTTCCAGGACATTGTCAAAACAGGCCGAATCACTGGTTCCGGGCGTCAGGATGGGGAACAGATCGGACAGGTCATCGCCCAGGACCTCAGACTGCATCATGGGCTCACGCCCGATCATGGAGTTGCGGTTGCCGCTGAGCGTATTGATTTCACCATTGTGGGCAATATTTCGGAACGGCTGGGCCAGTTGCCAGTTGGGGAAGGTGTTCGTACTGTATCGCTGGTGAACAATGGCCAGGGCAGAGGTCACCCGTTCATCGCTGAGATCCGGGTAGTAGGCTGCCAACTGCCAGGCCATGAACATACCCTTGTAGCAGAGCGTCTTGGCTGACATACTGGTCACATAAAAGTCGTCCGCCTCCTCGCCGATCCGCTCAGACACCTGTTTTTCAGCCCTCTTGCGGGCAAAATACAGCTTACGTTCCAGGGCCATGTCCGTCAGGCCGCAGGCGTCGATAAAGACCTGCTTGACCGAGGGTTCGGCTGCCAGGGCAATTTCGCCCAGGCAGGAATTGTCTACCGGCACGTCACGCCAGCCCAGGACCTTCAGGCCATGATGTTCAATGGCATGCTCCAGGGCTTGATCACACCTTTCCCTCAACGCCGGATTGTCCAGCGGGCCAAATACCATGGCCACCCCGTATTGACCGCGATCCGGCAGCGTAAATCCAAGTTTATTGCATTCTTCTACGAAAAACTCGTGAGGCACCTGGAACAGGATACCGGCCCCGTCGCCAGTCACATTGTCTGAACTGGCTGCACCGCGGTGACGCAGATTGTGCAGAATCTGCTTACCGTACTCGATAATAGAATGATCCCGACGACCGCTGATATTTACCACAGCACCGATGCCGCAGGCATCGTGCTCAAAACGCGGATCGTAAAGACCTTGTTTTTTCATTCTGACGTTCATGGTTACTCCAGCTAGTACATAGATTTGAAGTTAACACGGATGTTCATAATTCCAACGATAAAACGTACCAGGATAGCAAATACAAGGAGGTATTACTACATAATAATATGCGTGATATGGTTATACGCTCCATAAGCTGAACTTATATCGAGAGGCATTATATTCCCCTCCACAGAGAAATCAATCGGAGCATATCATAATTGAGGACAACGGTAACCGCTTCTTGATTTTAGAGTTGTAGGATTTGGCCGGCCAGGGCGCTCTTCTGATTTGTGGCATGCGGCTTCCGTTGGAATAAGGGTGTCTAATCAATGTGTGTATTGTCCGATCGGTCGTCGAACCTCGGCCATATTGAAAATCAAGCGGGGTGATCAGGCATGGGTGATGCCTCTGATTCGGGAACATACGCAGGTCATTCCAATGGCCAGGCGTAAGCAAAGCTGTCGTCACGGTCAATGGCGTCCACATGGCCGTCCACAAACACACAGTTGCCCTTACCCGCCACCACATTGCCCGACGGTGCACCGTGAAACCCAGCCACAATGTCCGTGAATTCCCCGTAGTTGCCAGGCCCTGGTCTTACATTCCATTTGCTGCCTGTACTCTTCACAGCGGCCCGGCTGGCATCCGAGGCATAGATCACCCCAAGGCTGGTATCATTGAGGCCCTGATAATTGTAACCGTCCGCACGAAACGGGCCTTCGTCTGCATACACAAAGACCGTGGCCGGTTGTTTGACATTCATGGTCTTGTACACCACAGGTGACGAATTGAGGTCAGATCCCTTGGGGCCCAGGTAGGCATTCTGCGTGTAGTTCATCCAGGGATCATAGTCCTGGACATCTTCATTGCCCTCATCCCATATGCTGGTGTCATCCACTCTCACACCCTGGCTTCTGACCAGGCCCTTGAACGTGGGGCAGATCAAGGCCTTGACATTGCCCAGATACCGGAAAAACTCGCTGGCAAATTCCGGGTGTTCACGAAGGTTCACCTCGCCATTGCACCAGCGTTTGTGAAGATACGACCCTGCGACCGTCTCGCCGGGCAGCCGATTGAACGTGGTGAAATAGGTGTCCCGGGAATCCGTGAATTTGTCGTCATTGTCCTGGGCATACATCACCGTGGCCAGACCATACCCCTTGAGATTGGACTTGCACACCGCCCGCTGCGCCTGCTCCTTGGCCTTTTTCAGGGCAGGCATGAGAATCCCCATGAGCACGGCGATAATGGCGATCACCACGAGAAGTTCAATGAGAGTAAATGCCTTGCGCATGGCAGGATTCCTTCAATAAAAGCAACACTTTAGCCAAGTGGGCAAAAGTGTTACAAATAAAAGACTCCCAAAGACGGGGGAGACCCAGTAAAGCTGACTGTTCTCAAGGCCGCCGCAGCCCTTTCACGTATCGCATGTGATTCTAGAGAGATAGCCTCAAAACATCAAGGTCAATCCCCTGAGACACGTTTTCAGCCAGAGAAAGGTATGTTCCCAAAAAGAGCCCCAGATTATTTAATAACCAAGGGCTTATGAATCAAGAGGGGCAATGGAGGCGGGGGGAGTCGAACCCCCGTCCCGTGATGTTTCACAACAAGCGTCTACATGTGTAGTCAATCATTTGAATTTCGCCTTGTCAAACGCCGATCGACAGGCTTTTAACGCGGCTAGTTCGTAAAATCTCGCTGATCAGAGCCGAACGATCGTCTCAGCCAGCCTGCTTTTTGGCGCCCTAGCTCAGCTCACAGGCAAAGCCAAGTAGGACGGGCCAGCCAATTTAGGCAGCCATTTGCAACTGATAGTTGCCAATTAAAATTAGGTACCGGATTTTTAACCAGGCCAACCGGTGTCCTGGACATGCAACTTGCTCTTCCGTCATCCGGTCGAAGCCAGTCGCCCCCTATTGACTTGTCAAAATATTATTTATTTCGCGGTCCAATAAATAACTCAGACCTGCGACTACTATATCACAAGTGTTTACGATCGTCACGAGAATTTGTTTTCTCACGCTCTGATCGACTGAAAACCCGAGACCGGCATTTGAACTTTTTAACAGGGGCAGCGTAATATCCCGTGTTAGAAATAGCCGATATCGACAAAGACGTATAAACAAAGATGGTTATTCAAAAATGGAGATTAAAAAGATGAAAAAGACAATGGATCAGCAGTTCAGCACTTCATGGCATAAACGAACTGGTGTCCTGATTTGCACCTGGCTCGTTCTGTTTTGTGTGGCAATGCCTGTGAGTGCCGAGGAAGAAGCCAGTATTCAAGCCTTGAAGCAGATGGGCAAGGCCTTTGCCTCACTGGCGGAAAAGGCGTCGCTGGCAGTTGTGGGTGTGGAAGTCATCAAGGTCGAGGAGGTCAGTGGTCGCGGCCAGGGCAATCCTCTTGAAGATCAATTCTATGAGTACTTCTTCGGACCTCGTTCCCGTGGGCGTACGCCTCAGAGGCAACCCCGCGAATCGTCCGCTCAAGGGTCTGGTTTCATCATTTCAGAAGATGGCTATATCCTGACCAACAACCATGTGGTCAGTAATGCCAAGAATGCCAAGGTGACTATCAAGCTGTCTGACGGCGAAGAGGTTCAGGGCAAGGTGGTGGGTACAGACCCGGAATCAGAGGTCGCGGTGGTCAAGATTGACGTGGACAAGAAGCTTTCGTATCTCACGCTGGCGAATTCCGATCAATTGGAAGTCGGCGAGTGGGTGGTGGCCATCGGCAATCCCTTTGGGCTGAGTCATACCGTGACGGCCGGGATTGTGAGTGCCAAGGGCCGCAGCAGTATTCTGGGGGCCGATACCCAGTTCCAGGATTTTATCCAGACCGATGCGGCCATTAATCCGGGCAACTCCGGTGGCCCTCTGCTCAATCTGGATTGTGCGGTTGTGGGAATCAACACGGCGATCCTCGGGCCCAACGGCGGTAACATCGGAATCGGATTTGCCATCCCCTCAAACATGGCCAAGAATGTGGCGGACCAGTTGATGGACAGTGGCAAGGTCGTACGCGGATATCTGGGTGTCAGTATCAAGGATGTGACACCTGATTATGCAGAGTCCCTGGATATTGTGGGTCAGAAAGGCGCTGTGGTCAGCGAGGTGGTCAAGGGGACGCCTGCGGAAAAGGCAGGGCTCGAGCATTATGATGTGATTGTCGAGATGAACGACCAGCCTCTGGACGGGGCCAATGACCTGATGAGCAAGGTCGCTGCTCTGAAGCCGGATACCAAGGTCCGTCTGAAGGTGATTCGCGACGGACGCACCAAGACCTTTACTGTCACCCTGGGCGAGCGTCCCGGCAGCAGTGAGCTGTATGCGAGTCAGGACAGTTCCAGCAGTGTGTCGGAACGCATCGGTTTTGAAGTCACTGCACTGACCGACGACCTGGCTGAGCGGTTTGAGTATCAGGACCTCAAGGGTGTCGTGATCAAGACCGTGGAAAACGGATCGGAGGCAGACCGTAAAGGTCTGAGCGCCGGCATGCTGATCATGGAAGTGAATCGTGAAGCTGTAGACTCAGTGCGTCAGTTTGACAAACTGCTTGAAGAGGCCGTCAAAGACGGTAAGAAAACTGTGCTACTGCTGGTGACAGATGGTTCACGAAAGGACATAATTCCTGTAAAGATTCCTGGTAAAGAAGAATAAACAGCAAATAGCCTCGCTATCAAAAAGCCCCGTGATGAGCGGGGCTTTTTTTTTGAAAGTACAAGCCAGAAGTTGTCGTACAGGTTATAATCCTCCCCATGAAAGAATTTCTCAAGAAACTGATTCAGGCGGATTCCGGGCCTGACAAGGGCGAGCTGGAAGCCTCCAAGGTCATCGAGCAGGCCTTCGCTCACTATGGCATTGCGTGTGAGATGGAT
>JAIPFM010000189.1 GCA_021736645.1 Phycisphaerae bacterium
TTTCCCTGCGTGGCCTGGGAGTACGGTCCCGGACGGCGAGATCGCAACAACACCTATTATTTTCCTGTGACCGATGCCATGCGGGGCAAGGCCCTGGATGTGGTGGTCTTGAGCCTCAAGGGCGGTCTCACCGAGTTTCAGCCGGAGGCCTGGCTCACCACGTATTCCACACAGGATGAATCCCTGTCGCTGAGGCTCGAAGACTGATCGTGACAACTGGGCTGCTTTGACCGATGATCTTACTCAGACTCTAGTTCGCTGAGCCCGGCTTCTGGGGGAGTTTCCTCAGGACCTCTCTGACGGTTCCCGTGTCGGAGATCAGGTGGGAGATGAGCTTTCTCCGGGAGTTTAGAATGGCAGACAGGATTTCGGATTTCAACTGTTTGCACCCGGCGCAGGGCCCCAGCACCAGGTACACATGCTTGCCCTTGCGCACATAATCAGCGATCTCCTTGAGCTCCAGGAGGGTCATGGATCGGATCTCCGTGTCGATCTCGAGGGGGCCGTCCGGACCGACCGGGAGCCAGAACATGTCTCCTGCACATCGGGCCTGATCCAGCATGTTGAAGGCGTTGGGGGAACGCTGCATGGACTTGCGAAAGGTACTGTCTTTGTCAGACCAGTTGGCAGCCGACGTCACAATGATGTCCAGTTTGTGGGCATGCCTGTAAGAATCCTTGAACCAGTCAGACTCGCGCAGCATGGCGTACTGTTCTGCCTGTACCCGGGGAGGGGCCTGAAGACCGACAAAACTGAACTTGGTGGTGAATTTCGTTTCATCCTGAAACAGGGTGAAGAATGTGTTCGGATCCGTGGTGGGTTCCAGCACGTCAAAGCCAGCCACCAGGGCGTGGAAGACCAGCTTTTTGGGGAGTTCGTCATCCGTTTCACTCAACATGTGGGCAAAGGTCTGAACGAGTAATCGCATGGCATGGCCCCCGGCAAAGCCGATGTGAACCTCTTCTTTGTCAATCCATTCCGCCTTCTTCAGCGAGGTGACGAGCATTTCAGCACCCCGGTAGGCCACATCTTCAAATCGAGTGGTATGCGCCACGGCAATCTCCTTGAGCCAGCGGAAGCGGGCATGAAGGCTGTCTGCCAGGGCATCGCTGGAACTGGGCAAGAAGCACAGTCTTTTGGCTTGTGCTTCGGTCCGGATCATTTTGTAGATCGATCCTCGATTGAAAGAAGTCGGTGCGTCGAATTCGGCATGAAGCTGCTTGGCGATATCGATCACCGGAATGCCTTTCAGGAACAAATGCCACACTTCTGAGAAGCGTTCTCCCTTGGTCAAGGTGCTCCAACGGGGTTTGACCGGCTCAGGGTTTGGGGGTGACAGGTTTGGCTTGGGCTGGCGTGATCTTCCATGATTGTCCATCTTGACCATATTATGATCCTCCTTAGAATCACATATTAAACCAGAGGGGCCGGACTCAGTCAAGTCACACCCCAATTGGAAGGTGCGGGAAACGGAGGTTGACACAGAGCTTATACAGTTTCCTGCTTTGGGCTCTGCGCTGTAACCCATCTAAGGTTTTTGGGATTGTTTTTCCTTTTGTCTGAAGCCCGATTTGTGTATGTCTGAGTGTAGGCCATTTGGGTCTACTTTTGAAAGGTGTTCCTTGATTGTGGTCCGTGTTTTATGTGATGGAGTAGTGACGTATCATGACATGCATTAAGAACAGAGTATCGAAGTTGGCACATGCCATCGAGACAGGGAATCTGGTGGCATTGCTGGGCCTCCTTGGCCAGGGGTGTGATATCAATGCCTCGATGGAGAGAGATGGTTGGCCTCCCATATGCTGCGCTGTGGCGAGTCGGCATCCGGAAATCGTGGCCGCGTTACTGGCGCGCGGGGCGGATCCAAATCATGCGGTTGAACGGGGCATGGCGCAGGGCATGGTAGCCCTGGATTTCTGCCAGGATGTGCGCACCGGAAGGATGCTGCTTGACGCAGGTGCCCGTACAGAACTGTCGGACAGACACGGCAGGTCGCCTCTGGACTGGGCTTACACCATGGCGCGTCAGGAGATGATCGCCCTCCTCACGGAATGACCGGGGCCTGATTCCAACAGGTCATCCATAACTCATGCATAGAGTCAGAATCACATGTTCCCGTACGGCCGTTGTCCCATCTTTTTTCCAATTGTCTCACCCTCTTTCCCTCTCACCTTTATTTCCTCTGGCCTTCTCACTGCCTCAGCGACTTCGGGTCACGCCCACACGCTGACAGAAGTCGCGGATCTGGCACTGGGAGCACATGGGCGAGAGTGGCTTACAGATGGTCTGACCGTGGGCCACGAGGTACGTGTTGTAGAGTATCCAGTGCTGCCTGGGCAGGATCGTGGTCAGGGCCTGTTCGGTTTCATGCGGGGTGCTGGTCCGGAGCAGGCCAAGCAGGTTTGAGATGCGATGCACGTGCGTGTCGACACAGATGGCATGTTTCTTGAAGGCCTCGCCCAGGACCAGATTGGCCGTCTTTCGCCCCACGCCCGGAAGCGTGAGGAGTCGCTCCATGGTGTCCGGGACTTGCCCGTCGTACGCCTTGAGCAGCATGTCGGCTGTGGCCACGATGTGCCTGGCCTTGGTTTTGTAGAAACCGACCGGGTAGATCAGGTCCGCGATCTCCTGTTCAGACAGCCTGGCCAGCTTGTGGACTGTGGGGGCCTTTGCAAACAGGCGATGGCAGGCCTCGGCCGTGGTGTCGTCTTTGGTGCGGGCTGAGAGGATGGTGCCGACCAGGATGTGGTAGGGCGACTCATTCTTACTGGCCATGAAGGTGACAATGGGGACATTGCGGTACGACTCAAAGGCCCTTTTTAATACCTTCATAAAGCCGTTAAAATCAAAGGTCCTGGCATACGCCGTGACCCAGGCCTCGGAAGGGGTCTTCTTCCTGGTGGTCATCGTAGATCCAATCCAAATCAAGGTTGAAATTCAAAGTCAGGCCCTATACAAATGGGCCGTTTCCAAGTATACATTAATCCATGAAAATCGACGATCCAAAATATGACCTGTTTATTGCAGCGGCCCACAAAGTAGCGCGATACAGCCTGGTTCAATGCAGCAGCGGCAATCTGTCGTGGCGCGTGGGATCGGACGAGGTGATGCTGTCTGCCAGTACGGCCTGGCTGGCAGAATTGACCACCAAACAGGTGGCCCTGTGCGAATTGACGTCCGGTCGCTGTATCAATGGGGTCAAACCCACCTGCGAGAATGGTTTTCATCTCGGGATTCTCAGGGCCCGACCTGAGGTCAATGTGGTCCTGCATTTTCAAAGCCCCTATGCCACGGCCCTGGCCTGCGGTGAACCGGAACAGCACAACTTCAACCTCACCATCGAGGTGCCGGTCTATATCGGCGAGCCCTCTGTGGTGGACTACCTGACACCGGGAACCCAAGATCTGGCCGAGGCCGTGATCAAGGCCCTGGCTGACCGGAACACACATATGGCCCTGCTGAAAAACCACGGCCTGGTCACTGTGGGCAAGACCTTTGACGACGCCATCCAGAAGGCTGTATTTTTTGAAATGGCCTGTCGCATCCTACTGTCCAATCCCGAGGCCAGGCCCCTCGCCCCCCAGGCCGTAACCCATCTCAATGCCCTGGGGAATGCATAGACACCGCTTTCCGCCTGCAGAGGCGGTCAAGAGGTCTTCGGGGCCATGTCGGGAATGATGATGTGAGCTTCAATACCGGCCCATCAGATTCACGGCCCTCACCGTTCTGGTTCGCTCCTCGCCCTCATCGGTCAATGTCCCCTTGTTCCAGAACTTTGCCCGATAGCTGAACTCCCCGCCGGTCGGCAGACATTGGACCGGCTCAAGTTCAGCCATGGGTGAAAATCCCGTGGGCAGTCGCGTGGAATCCGGGTTTTCATGACAGCCCACACAACTCCGCTTCTCGCCGGGCCTGGCATACATCCAGATCTGCTGATTCCCCACCACGCGCCTGTCACTGTCCAGGACCTGCACGTGAATCAGCCGATCCGCAGGCACCTCCACATGAAACGCCCCGTCTGCCCCCAGCGGCACGGTGCCCAGCACTCGTGCATGAGTCCCTGTGTGATTCTTCCACGCCTCGCCCTTTTCACTGCGATGTGTGTGGTGGCGGACGACCGAGGGCAATCCCTCGACCACGCGCACCAGTTTGCCCCTGTCGATCACATCTTGATGCTGTGTCATCCTGACGGAACTACAGAAAAATCGCCCTGTAAAACAACTGCTCCGTGCGACTGGATCTTCTGCGAGCACGGCAGGCCTCGATCGAGCCGCAATGGGTCTGGCCTCGAAATCAGCCTTGGCCGGATCGTTATATACCAACTGAAGCTCACCCGACTCACTGTCCATGGTGTAAAGCCCGAGGTCGACCTTCGTGCGATCGAAATTCCGCTCACTGGCTGCACACAACAGGTGTCCGTCGCCCAGGGGATAGGGGCTCGTGACGGCCATGTCCTTGCTCTCTCGCAAACGACGTTCCCTGAAACGGCCTGGCCCGACAATCGTGAGCCCGGCCGTGGTAGAACACACCACCTGTCCCTGACCAAAGGGCTGAGGCTGAGTCATTCGAAGTACCCTGTGACGCGGTGCCACCTCCCCCCACCATGTCTCACCCGACTCCACGGTGACCTGACGCCACAGCGCCCGCTTCTCAGGCCCGTACAGTGTGACATTTTTCGTACCGTCCGGGAACACGGCCTCCAGCACGATTTCAGTCTTGAGCCGCGAATAAAACAATTCCAGCCTTCCGAATACAATGCGTCCGTCGTCAAGGATTGCGGGCTCGTTGTCCCGACCGAGATTGACCCCGATACAATGCACATCGCTGCCGTTGCCATTCATCACGGTCAGCCCGGTGGCGTAATACCCGTGATATTCATCCCGCATGCCAAGCCGGCTCGACGAAAACAAGATGCGCCCGTCCGGCATGTACACAGGCCCCACATCATGATACGGCCCAAACGTCAGTTGATGCAGGCCTGTGCCGTCGACCCCGATCTCCCACACATGCCACCACGGATTGTCCCGGCCGCCCCGATGGGAAAATACCACGGACTCTCCGTCCCACGACACCTCACAGTCTGCCACATATCCATCCTTGAAATGGGTGAGCTGCACAACCTCACCGTCAGGTCGCGCAGGCTTGAGCACGAACAGATTTTCACCCATGCGATACGCAGGTCCCGAGTCCGTGGTCGAATAGGTCTGACGCCAGATATCGATCTGAAAATCGTTGGGCATACTGTTGTCGCCCTTGATAAACACAAGGCCCTCCGGCTTGCCTGCCTTGTTTGCCGTTCGAACCATCACCTCATGTCCCTTGCCATCAGCCGGCTCGGGCAGTTTCTGATCCAGCACGCCCCGGCGCCAGAGAAACTCCCTGGCAAACAAACGGAGACTGTGAAATGGATGGCTTTCTTCGGCCCGGCCTATCGCTGCGACGGCCTCTGTGGTCCCCAACTCATCCAGGGCAAACAGGGCGGCCTGCTGAACCTCCAGCACATTCCGGTCGTCAAACAGCATGTCCGTGAGCAGGGGGACATAGGCCTGCCCGCCCAGTCTGCCCAGGGCACGTGCAAAGGCCTGTCTCCATCGCGGCGGTTCATCGTTATACTCGGCCTGCCCCTGCTTGGCCATGTCCGTAAAAAGATACGATCCAAAATATCCGTATTCACCTTCAGCCTTGGAGGCTGCCAGCAATTGACCCACAGGCTCGATGGCTTCAATCGCGTTCATGAACATCAACGCCTTGGCCGCATTGATGCGCACCCACCCGTTCTCATGTGCCAGCAGTGTCACCAGGCGCGGGGCATAGTCTTCGGCCACACACAACGAAGATATCCATGTCGCTGCAAAGGGGATGTCCCCGGGGCTTTCAGAGGCAAGGGTGACCAGTGTCCGGCCTGCCTCCGATGTCAGAAGGGTCTCGCTCCAATCGCACCCCAGCACCTTGAAGATGGCTTCACAGGCCGCGGACCGCATCCCGGCTTTGGTCAACAGATAGGCGGTGACCCGCTGGTGCGACTCGGGTTCATAGAGCATGGCCCCATCGAAGTCACTCGGTAGATTGGCGGCCAGCAGCGGGACCCTCTGCCGCAGCCTATCGAGGTTCGCCTTGTCCTGCCACGGCATCCTGCAAAGTGCTGCTGCGATGGCATAGGGTGTTTCATACATCCGGTCAGCCGGTTCCAGACTCGGATGATCGTCCAGGGGCAGGCGCTTGGGCGCGGCCCGTTTTATATCTCGTGCATATTGGGGATAAGCGCGGAGCAACGCCTCACAGACCTGCTCAGACGGACAGTCCCCCAGTGCATCGGCCGCATACCGCGCCCACTTCGGATTGTCCAGGCACTGAATGAGCAACCCGATGCTGTCGCGGGTGCCCAACCTGCCCAGCGCCCTGATGCAGGTCTGCACAAAGGCCTTCTCACCAAAATCATCCGAGGATCTTCTGGCATACCCCTTGAGCATCTTGACAATGGCACTGCTGGCCTTCTCGTTGCCCAGCACGCCCAGCGCCCTCACGCCCCGTTCGAAACGTACTGTGTCGGTGCGTTTTGAAGGTTCGATATAGGGTCTGGGACGAACCTCGATCTCAAAAAACGTGGTTGGATAGATGCGATTCGCACTGGCATGCGAAGTGATCCGAACATATCGAACCGGCTGCCGGGAAAAATTAAGGACCAACCTCGCATCGGAAGGCTTCTTCTCGCGAATCACCTGTGTGAATGAGTCACCGTCAAGGCTCACTGAAAGCTCATAATCCGTCAGGCCGAAGGCCTTACTGTACTGGTGCACCACCACACAACTCACCTGCCTGGCCTGGCCGAGATCCACGGTGCAGTACTGTGGATACGCCACCTGCTTCGTCTGCCAGTAGCCCCCCCCGAGATCGCCGTCCGTCACGACATCCAAAGGCCCTTTATATGTACTCGACCCGGTCACGGAGCATCCAATGGCCAGGTTCTCCTCGTCAACATATGGGAACCCATCGAGCAGATCGTACACCTCCGCAGGCGCCTCGTCATGGCTGACCTTCTGCCACCACTCTCGCCAGACTGCAATGCACTCATCCCGATCTGGCGGGTCCGCGACAGCGTCGAAAGCGAACTCCATGCCCGTGAGATTGGTCAGCGACACCCACGCGCCCTGGCGCACGACCCAGTCTTGATCCTCCATGGCATCGATCAGCGGGGCAACCGCCTCCCGGCCCCCGCACCACGCAAGGCTCATCGCAGCCTCTCGGCGCACCACGGCGTCCCCGTCTTTCAATGTCGCGACCAGGGCCTGCCCCGCTCCATAGGCGCGAAGATAGCCCAGCGACTCGGCTGCCCCGGCTCGAACCGAGGCGGCGGCAGCGTTGAGTTTGCTGACCTGTTCATCGACCTGAACATCATAGGGATTTCGATCACCGGCACAGAGGCCCGTGGTCAGGGTCATCATCAGCCATCCCGCGGCCCGGACATACTTGTCAACAGAGGATCGAGTCAATGGTGTCTACCTCCATCACCTGGTCTGCTCTAGCGGTGATACACACTTGTTTTCTAAAACTGTGTCATGGCACGCAACTGCGCCGTGCGGGCGTCGATCGCGGCCCTGGTGGTGTCCGTCAGGCCTTTTAAAGAGAAGTCCGCCAGGGTGAAGGAGGCCGTGACTGTACCGCAGGCCACGGCTTTTTTTAAGGTGGCAAAATCTGCATTGCCTGCCTGGGCGAGCGTGCCCATGAATCCGCCTGCGAAGCTGTCGCCTGCACCTGTGGGGTCGATCACGTCGGCTGCGGGAAAGGCCGGGAGCATGAAGGTGTCCCCAGCCCGGGTGCGCATGAGTGAGCCGGACGCACCCTTTTTGATGAGTGCGACCTTGAGGCCCATGTTCAGGATGGCGTCGGCCGCCTTGATCAGGTTGGGTTCATTGGCCAATTGCCTGGCTTCGTCTTCATTGATGACCAGGCAGTCGATCTTTGCGAGCAGGGCCTTGAGGTCCTCGAGATTGTTGTCGATCCACAGGTTCATGGTGTCTGCAGCGACAAAGGTCGGGTGGTCGATCTGGCTGAGCAGTTCGATCTGCAGGGCCGGGGCCGTGTTGGCCAGGAACACGAACTGACTGTCTTTGAAGACTTGAGGGACATGCGGCGGGGCCTCGGCCAGGACATTGAGTTCCACGCTGTCTGTGTTGCGGTCGTCCATATTGGCCATGTAGGTGCCGGTCCACCGGAAGGTCTTGCTGCCCTGACGAACCTCCAGGCCCGTGAGATCCACGCCGCGGCCTTCAAAGATCCTGGCCAGGTCAAAGGGGCAGTCGTCTCCGACCACACCCACAAAACGCACGGGGCCGAAGAAGCTGGCTGCCATGCTGAAGTATACACTGGACCCGCCGAGACAGTTTTCACTGACACCATGCGGGGTGTTGACAGTATCGATTCCAATAGAGCCTGTGACGAGTAGGGACATTAATTCTGTTCTCCAAATTTTGCGATGGTGTTGTCAATGCGTTTCAGTGTCACGTCCTTGCCCAGCAGATTGACCGAGTCAAAGATGGACGGGCTGACTGTGGACCCGGTAATGGCCACGCGCAGGGGTTGAGCCACCTTGCCCAGGCCCACCTGTTTTTCCTCGGCCAGGCCTCGGAGCATGGTTTCCAGGGTGTCTTCTGTAAAGCTGTCCATGGCCTCCAGCTTGGCGCGCACAATGCCGAGCATGTCCAGGGCACCTTCTTTAAGCAGGACCTTTTTCACAGCCTTGGCATCGAATTGTACGGCGTCATCCGAGACAAAGGCAAAGCGAACCTTCCGGTCGATGTCGGCCAGGGTGCGGGCCCCGGCACACATGTCCAGGATCTGGCTGAGCAGGGCGTCGTCGGCGTTGGCGACCGGCGATTCATTCAAGACGAGGTAGTCACGCAGGTGTGACACGAGCGTCTCTTTTGGCACGGTGCGCATGTACTCGGTATTAAAGGACCCGAGCTTGGCCCGGTCAAAGAGGCTGTTGGATTTGTTCAACCGCGTAACATCGTAGCATTGAATCAGTTCGTCGAGTGACATGATCTCGCGGTTGTCACCCGGGTTCCAGCCCAGCAGAGCCATGAAGTTGACCATGGTCTCGGGCAGGTAGCCGCTCTTGAGGAAGTCCACCACATTGATCTCCGGGAGATGCACACCCAGGTGCTCGGCCATGGCGTCGATCAGGGGCATGTCCGGCGTGGTGGTGCCATCCAGGAAGGTCTTGAGGGCTTCGACTGTCAGGCCGCCGACCTGGGCGACTGCTGCAAGGTCCACGTCGGCCATGGCCTTGATGGCGGTTCGCAGAGTCTTGGGACGTTCACGTTTGGACAGCTTGCCGCCGGAGTCACTCACGGTCACGGACATGTGGGCGTACTGGGGCAACCGGTCATCGCCAAACAGGGCCTGCCACAGGACCTTCTGGCCTGGCGTGTTGTTGAGATGTTCCTGGCCGCGGATAATGTGCGTGACCTTCATGAGGTAATCGTCCACCACGCAGGCGAAATTGTACGTGGGAAAGCCGTCACTCTTCTTGATAATGAAATCCGCGATTTCGGCCGGGTCAAACGTGACTTCTCCGCGTACGACATCTGTGACTACGATGGGGTGATCCTGGGGAATGGCAAACCGAATAGTCACGGGGCGGCCCTCGGCTCTCGCCCTGGCCAGGTCTTCGGCCGTGGGCAGCTGATCCGGGCGGCGTGTGATAAAGCCGGTCTTGTTGGTCTCAGCCTCTTTGCGCAGCGCGTCGAGTTCTTCTGACGTATCAAAACAGTAATAGGCCTTGCCCTCGTCCAGGAGTTGCTGAATGTATTTTTCGTAGATGTCCAGACGTTCGGACTGGAAGTATGGGCCGTTGGAACCGCCGACCTCGGGGCCTTCGTCCCAGGTGATGCCGAGCCACTTGAGATCCTTGATGACCTGCTGTGTGGCCGTGGGTGTGTTGCGTTTCTGGTCGGTGTCTTCCACACGCAATAGAAACTTACCTTGGTTATGTTTGGCCCAGAGCCAGTTGAACAGGGCTGTGCGAGCGCCGCCCACGTGCAGATACCCGGTGGGCGACGGGGCAAATCGTGTTACTACTTGTTCTGACATAAGTTACAATTCCTTGGATATTGATAAAAGACAAAGCGTACGCCACGAACCCGGCCTTGTCAAGTCCGGGCTAAGAGATGATTTGTTTTCGCTGGACCGTCATTCGAAAGTATGCCTCGGCCTTTCTGGCACCCGGACATGACCTACTGTTCGCCTGCGTGCACCAGGGAGAAACACCGCAGACGCTGCTTGAAACGCAGATACAGCTGGCCGTTGGCTATGACCGGGAGGGTCCAGACCGGCCCCTTGACATCCCCCAGGGCATTGGGCAGATCCGTGACCTTGATGAACTCCTTGGGATCGGGTTTCATGAGAAAGAGATTGCCCTTGATGTCGAGACAGATCAAATGTCCGTCCACGGACACACAGGTGCCCCAGCCCATGTCCCCGGTGGACCAGTTTTCCGCCCCGTCGGCCAGGTCCACGCATTTGAACGCGCCCCTGTTCTGCAGACTCTGGCCGGAATATCCGTAGAGATGTCCGTCCAGGATGAATGCGTCCGAATGATGCGATGCCATGACCTTGTGGGTCCACAGGACCTTGGCCTCCGTGTCACTGACCTGGAGCAGTTGAGCGCCGGTATTGTACCCGGACGTGATAAAGACCTGGTCACCACTGACCAGCGGTGTGGTCGCGTTCACGCCAAAGGAGGTTTCCCAGGGGATGT
>JAIPFM010000190.1 GCA_021736645.1 Phycisphaerae bacterium
CTCATCACGCAGGACATGCTGCCATGGCTCTGCACGTATCAGGGGGACATGTTCGGGCAGGTCGGTCTGGCGGATCTGGATCTCGACCTGACACAAGAGGCCACCCTTATTTTGACCTCAGGCAGTACAGGTCAGCCCAAGGGTGTGCTGCATACGCTGGCGAATCACTTGGCCAGTGCCAGGGCGTCTGATCAAATCATACCTTTTGGTCAGGGGGAGGTGTGGCTCGTGTCTTTGCCCATGTATCATGTGAGCGGCCTGGCCCTGATCACGCGTGCTTTGCTGCACGGGGGGACCCTGTTGTTTGCGCACAAGGACTGGCGCACTGCACTGGTGCAGGAGACAGTGACGCATTTGTCTGTGGTGCCCACCCAACTCAGGCAGCTCCTGGCTCAGCCTGACACGGCTGCGGCTCTGAAGACCCTGAGCGCTGTGCTGGTGGGCGGGGCACCGTGCCCGGAGGGGCTTGTTCGTGAGGCCCAAGCTCAGGGCATTTCCATCCATGTCACCTACGGGGCGTCTGAATGCGCATCACAGATCACGACCACAAGGACCGATCCTGTGGGCTGCGGTCCTGTCTTGTCGCATGTGCAAATTTATATTGACCGGGACAGTGAGATTCTTGTTCGGGGTGACTCTGTGGGCCAGGGCTATGTCACCCTGGGGCAGGTCATTCCGCTGGTGGATGAGCAGGGTTGGTTCCACACAGGCGACCTGGGCCGACTGGATGACCAGGGATGCCTTTTCGTGCTGGGCCGCAAAGACCGGCAGTTCACTTCAGGGGGTGAGAATATCCATCCTGAAGAAATCGAGCGGGTCCTCCTGGCAGTGCCCGAGGTGGAGCAATGTGTGGTCGTCCCTGTGGCGGATGCTCAGTACGGCCAGCGTCCAGTGGCCTTTGTCCTGGGGTCACCGGACCGCCAGGCCGTGTGTGATGCACTGAGGTGCCTTGAAAGATTCAAGCACCCGGACCACATCTTTGACTGGCCCAGGGAACTCTCGGACGCCATGAAGCCGGATCGACCTGCCATGCAGCAACTGGCCGAGTCGCTGGTGCGGCCAGCAGGGTCTTGAGATCAGACACGGGATACTACTGTGAAATCATGACTGGTAATCGTCACATTATTCATGTGGATATGGATGCGTTTTATGCGTCCGTGGAGCAGCTTGATCAACCCGGTCTTGCGGGCAAGGCCGTGATTGTGGGCGGTCCGTCTGCTCAGCGGGGCGTGGTGAGTGCCGCATCCTATGAAGCGCGTCAATTCGGCGTGCACAGTGCCATGCCCATGGCTCAGGCAGTCAAGCTGTGTCCTCAGGCCGTGGTGCTGCCGGTTCGCATGGCGAGATACGCGGATCTGTCCCGTCAGATACATGCCATATTCCAGCAGTACACGCCTCAGATTGAGCCGATCTCCCTGGATGAGGCCTTTCTGGATGTGACCGACAGCCTGGGCCTGTTCGGGTGTGCAGAAAAAATAGGCCGTGACATCAAGGATACCATCAAGTCAAATCTGGGACTGGTGGCGTCTGTGGGCATTGCCTCCAACAAGTTTCTGGCCAAGCTCGCCTCGGACCTGGACAAGCCGGACGGCTTCGTGATCATATACGACAACAACCGGCAGGCCATCCTGGATCCCCTGCCTGTGTCCCGGATTTGGGGTATCGGTGCAGTCACGACAAGGGCATTAAACGCAGCCGGACTCCAGACCATCGGGCAGCTCACGCGAACACCTGGTCATGCCTTGACACGCATCCTGGGCAATCAGACACAGCATATACTCGATCTGGCCGAGGGCCGGGATGACCGGGCTGTCGAGTCGGACAGAGACACCAAGAGCATCTCCAGTGAACAGACCTTTGCAGCAGACACAGAGGATCGGGAGTTCCTTGTGTCGATCCTGCTGCACCAGGTCGAGGAGGTGTCGTACAGACTCCGGGCCAGCCATCTTCAGGCCAGGACCCTGACCCTCAAATTGCGTGACAGTCATTTCAAGACACTCACACGGAGCCACACGCTGGACCATCCGACAGATCTGACCCATATATTGTGGCAGGAGGCGCAGGCGGTCTTTCTTCAATGGCACGCCAAATCTGCTCGCGCATTGAGGCTCCTGGGATTCGGTGTGTCCGGCCTCTCAGTTGAGGGATCAGGCCAGGGTCAGTTGTTCGCTGATCCGGAAGAAGAGAAGCAGAAGAAGCTGGACAAGGCGCTCGATGCCATCAGGAACCGGTACGGCAAGGATGCACTCAAACATGGTCAATAGGCCTCAATGCGGGACCACAGGCCCTCGCCACACACTGCCGCCGAATGTGGTGACGTACATCAGCGTGTCATCCTGCGGGTCGAAGACCACACGCTGGATATTGGAAAACGGAAGATCGTCAAATGGCTGCCAGGTCGTGCCATTGTCTCTGGAGAGCCACAGGCCTGCGCCGGGTGATCCCTCGGTGAGTGTCATGTAGATCCACCCCTCGTGATCAGGATGGAAATACCCCCCGAACGTCTGGCGACCTTCACGGCCGATCCGCTGCCAGGTCCTGCCGCTGTCCTGCGTGCGGTACAGGCCGCCGGCCTCGTCCTGCCAGAGCGTATCGCAGGTGCCGACCAGGATGAGATCACTGTTCGCAGGATGCACGGCGAAATCTTTGGGATACAGGAAGGGGTGTGACGCATTGATTTTTGTCCAGGTCTCGGCCGCGTCTTTGGACCGGTAGAGACCCACGCCTTCGGGCATGAGCGGTTTGCCTTGAGCAGAACGCTTGGCACAGACCATGGCAAAGAGCGTGCCGTCCTTGTGCAGGATGACACGGGACACGCGCAGGTTCTGCACGTCACCCAGACCGGTCTTCTTGAGGGTCCAGGTGGTGCCGTCGTCTGTGGATTTGTACACGCCCTCCATGAATACACCGGCATACAGGGTACGCTTCCCCCTGGGGCTCTTCGGGTCGACCACAATGGACGTCACAGGCCTGGCAGGCAGGCCCCGGGCCTCGGCCTGCCACGAGGCGCCGAAGTCCCGTGATGCGCACACGCCGCCGGGTCCGTTGTGGCCGTGACGCTCTGAGATGATGTTGTCATTGGGGATGTCGTGCACATTGGAAAACGCGCCCCAGATCTTGCCGGGGATCTCCGGATCGAACGCGATCTCATAGCAGGTATTGCGCCACGGGGCCCAGGTGTTCTTGTCCCACCAGATCCAGGTCCGACCGCTGTCCAGTGATCTGGCAAATCCGATGTCCGTGTACGCGATGTAGTGACGGTTCGTTTCAAAGGGGTCCACATAGTAGTTCCACGTGGTCGTGACCACCAGTCCTGTACAGGCCCAGGCGGAGCCGGGTCCCGGTTTCTGGCCGGGGGCAGGATGCGTGTCTCCGTTGAACCAGGTGTCACCGCCGTTGTGCGTGATGTAAGACTGGCTCCACATCAGGAGGAGCCGGTTCGGGTCACTGTTGCAGATGGCCGCGCCGAAGGGCGTGTCGCCGCCCTTGAAAGACTGGCCTGCCGAGGCTGTGACATAGTTGGGGGCCACGTTGTATGCCTTGAAGCGGGGGTCCTGATAATACGTGGCCCGCCAGGTGTCACCGCCGTTGTCGCTGCGATATACGGTCTCGTGGTGGGGCGGGTGAAATCCCGTGCTCGTGTTGGTGACATACACTGTTGTCGGCCTGGCGTCTGTGGTCATGATCTGGTGGTACTGCGAAATGGGGCCGCATGCCCACTGATCCGAAGTTTTCATATCCAGGTTGATGCCTGTCCCCATGGCCGATTGCCATGTGTCGCCGCGGTCCAGGGAACGGTACACGCCGCCTGTGAGCACGCCGTTTTCCATGAGACTGGGCAGGGTTGCATAGAGGATCACCAGGTCGCCGGCCTTGTTCGACCCGCCCGCAAAGCCCTGAATGTCTCCTGCAGGCAGGCCGCTTGTTTGTTTTGTCCAGGTCATGCCGCTGTCGTCGGATCGCCATATGCCCCTGTCCGTGGCTGCAAACAGGGTCCGGCCCTGGCGCGTGTTGTCAAAGTGAAAGCCGAGAATCTGTCCCTCGGGCCCGCTGCACACAACCCAGGTGACACCGGCATCCTGCGACATCCAGCAGTGGCTGTCGCGCGTGCCCGCGAGCAGGATATTCGGGTTGGCCGGATTGATGGCTATCTCGCCGTAGAGTGACACCTTCAGATTGCCGATTCGCGCAAAAGTCACGCCCCGATCCCGGCTGATACGTAACTGTCCGCCGGAAGATGCATACATGATGTCAGGATCGGATGGGTGGAACGCAGGGCGGCACCGGGTATCGCTCCTGAGCTGGGCCTGGTTGATCATGCGCCAATGGTGCCCCCCATCATGCGATAGATAGGCGGCGCTCATGTCGCAGTTGATCATCATCAGGTTTGGATCCGCGGCAGAGATGGCAGGCGAGAACATGCCGCCCCCGCCGGACAGGCCCACGGGTTCCCAGGGGCGGATTGTGGATTGGGGATTTTGGATTTGAGATTCACCCAATGCGTGGCTTGTGATTGCCGTTGCCAGGATCAGGATGCCAAGGCATTTCAAGGGTGAGAAGACTATATGATGTGTCATGGTGTTACCTTTCCTTCAAGGGATACTGCGATTCGTTTCTCTGGCAGGCTACCTGAGCATATTGACCAGTATTTTCTCTGCCACAGGATCATAGTCCGGGTCCGAAGGAGTGACGTGTCCCTGTACGTCCAGTTGTGAAAACAAGAGTGTGCCGCTGCCCTGTGCCGCAGAGATTTGAGCCGCCACGCAAGTTGCAGGATCACGTACCCACAGGATTTTCTCAGCATGGCCCATGGCCGGTCCCTCCAGGGTTCCCACGGCCACGGTGCCGGGCCGGCCGTTCCAGCGGATCAGCCACGCTGGCTGAATACCGGACAGCATGGGATGATTCACAGGCTCATAGCAAAAGGCACGCGATCCACGCGTCTGGCCGATCTTGACATCACACAGCTCAGTCCAGTCCCATGTGCGCGTGCCCAGGATCACGATGCGTCCTCCGGCTGCGGCAAACTGACAGAGGTCTTTGGCGTGACGCTTCTCTTGTGCTGTCAGATGGGCGGCATTCCAGATCACGACGCGATCTGTCCCCGGATCCAGTGGCTCGAGATTGCGGGTTGTGTTTAAGCCATGCGAATGAAACCATGAGTCGGCTGTGCCATCACCGCCCAGCAAAATAAAACGGTATGCTTGCAGGGCCGCAGGGATCACAGGTCGTGACACGGCCCGCACAAAACGCTGGCTCAGCACGGCCCGGCCGGCCAGGCCGGTGGTGCGTGCGCACAGCCAGTAGGTCCCTTCCTGTTCAGGCACCTGCCACGTGCAGGGGGTGCGGGTCAAGGAGTCTGCCTTCAATGTGAAATCCCAGGCCTGTGTCGAGATCGGATTCTCGAAACAGACCGCTTCCGGTATGTATTCGGGACATTCTTTGGTCAGCAGGAGGTCCACATGGATCCGGGCGTCGTGCCAGTCATCATTGATCAGCACCAGGTCGGTGGTCACGGCCTGTCCTGTTTCGTAGCTCGCGTTGAACAGATCGAGACTGGCCAGCACAGGGGACAGGGCACTGTGCCACGCGGCCGATGCCGGTGCTGCGTAGTTTGCCTTCCACACGGCGCTGCCCTGGCCGGTTTCTCGAACGCGTGCGGCCAGGCGTGTGCGCGTCCAGCCTGCGTACATGTAGGGCCAGATGCCGTCGACGCGTGCTCTGCGCATGGCCTCGGTATGCTCTGCCCCAATCTGCGCCACAGCGATCTGATCCGCGCGTTCATCGTCCACACCGGCCCATTGGGTTTTCGGGTGGCCGAAGTAGTTCATGTATTCCGTGTTGGTGGTGGTGCGCTGGCCCGCCGTTTTGAACCAGCCGGGAATTCCGCCCGCGAGATTGCCCTCGACCGTGTCCGTGATATTGCCGCACGTGTGCACGTCGTAGTTGTCACGCGTGCCTGTGCTGCCTGTTCGCAGTGTGGGGCGTGTGGGGTCCAGGGCATTGACAAAGGCCTGAAACGGCCCTTCTTCCCAGGCATTGTCGCGTCTGGATTCGTTGCTGAGCACCCACATGATCACGGACGGGTGGTTCCACAACCGACCCATCCACCCGGCCGCGTCCGTCAAGCAATTACGATGCCATATGGCCAGTTCTTCAGGTGTGAACTTATAATCCTGGTAGTTGTACAGGACCGGAAACTCGGCCAGGATCATGGTCCCGTACTCGTCGCAGATGTCCGCCCACAGGCGAGGCAGGGGACGCGTGTGCGTGCGGAAGGAATTCATGCTCATCTCCCTGGCCTCAGTGACCAGGTAGTCCTTCTCGTGACCTGTGATGGTGTCACCCCAGTCCCATTCAAAGACCAGGTTCGAGCCTCGCAGTCGGAGCGTCCTGCCGTTGAGCTTGTAATCGCGATCTGATACACCGATCTCACGCATGCCAAAGCGAAAGGTCACCTGGTCGAGTACCCGGGTTCCATGGAACAGTGTGACCTCTGCCTGGTACAAAGGACAGTCTTCATAGGTCCAGGGCCTGACGTTCGCCAGAGGCACCTGCACCATGAAATGTTCGCCGCCAAGGGGGTCGGTATCCGGCACAAGGTGGGCCTGAGCCTGGCCCTGGCCAACGACCTCGCCCGTGGGCCAGGGTCGGACCTGTGCACGGACGGTCAAGTCGTTGAGTCTCTCAAGACCGGTGGGTGTGACACGGATGTTGACCCGGCGTTTGGCCAGGTCGGGCATGGCCAGTGTCCACTTCATGTAGGCCCGATCTGCAAAGTCGATCCAGATATCGTCTGTCACGGAGGGCAGGCCGCGCTGGTTCGCAAATCCTGCGGGGAAAAGATGGAAGCCGCTGGCAGCCCTGCGCGCGCCTCGGGTTCCTGCAATCTTGAGCACGATCTGATTGTCACCGGCGCGGAGCACGCCCGGGGGGATGATTGTCTGATACGGACCGGTCGGTTCGTTCCGGCCCACTTCGTGGGTATTGATGAAGGCCGCGGCTCCCAGCGAGATATAGTTCCATCGCAGCACAGCGAGACTCTTGGCTTGTGCATCGGTCAAGTGAAACGTGCGTTTTGCCCACACAAAGGCGATCTCAGATACGGCCTGTTCGCTCCACGGCATGAAGGGCCCGGGCAGTTGGACTGCCTGCCAGGTGAGCCCTGCCTGACCCTCAGGTCTTTCTGCCTGCTCCCCGCCTTCGCCCACGGCATATTCCCAGGCGCCGTTCAGTGTGAGTGTTCTGGCGTGCTGCCCTTCACTGCTTGGAAGGTGTACTGAGGCCCCGGCATTTGTGATACTGGCATGCGCACCGGCAATCACTGCAAAAAGTGTGACTAGCCATGCCATCCGAAAACCGAATGTGTCAGATTCTTGCTCAGACCCAATGGCAAATATGTGAGTGGCGTGCATGGCTTTCTCCTTAAACGACTGAAGAGAAAGTAGCACACTCGCCTGGGGAATACAAGCGTCTGATCTTTCACATGGCCTGTGGGCATGATCAGATCATTTTCCTAGGTGTGATGCCAACTGGAGTCAACGACTGGCACCGAGCCGCTGCAATGTCTCTATGGCATCCTGATTCCCCTCTGCTTTGGCGATCTGGAGTGGGGTCTTTCCCTCTTTGTTTGTGGCTTCCAGTTTGGCGCCATGCTTGGCCAGAGCTTCGATGATCTTGTTGCAGTTGCGTCCGGCAGCGAGGTGCATGGGTGTATCCCCTTCGTAGTTCGTGCAATTGACATTGGCCTCATGGGCAATGAGCAGCTCAATGATGTCCGGTTCATCCACGCCCGTTCCCACCGCAGCCATCAGCATAGTTTCACCGTCACGTCCGGCCAGGGTGACGGGTCCGTCATGTTCCAGCATCAGCCTGATCGCTGCCAGATTGGCGCCGTAACAGGCTGTATGGAGTGGTGTGTTCCAGCGGGTATCGCGTGTGAGGGGGCCATAGTTGATCAGGGCGAATTCCCTGGCCAGGGCAAGCGGTACCGGTTCGCTGCTCCTCCAGACCAGGGCCAGCAGCGGCCACCAACGTTCCTTGGGCTTGATCTCGTAAGTCAGGGCCAGGTTGTTGTCAAACAGAACGAATGTCTTGGCGATAATGGGCAGGTGGCTCGAGAAGAGATCGCCTGCATACACACTCTTTCTGCCCAGCCCGGCCCGCCAGTTGATCTGGGACACATAGTCGCTATCGCAGATGCAGAGCAGCCATTCGCTCAGAAAGTGTAAGGTTTCGTCTGGTATGTACAGGCCGTATGACTGGCGTTCCCACGGTTCCAGCGCCAGGGCGCGGGCACGCAGGAGGGCCAATGAAACGTGTCTGGCGAGTCCGGCCAGGGCCAGATGTGCGGGATTCTGGTCTCCCTGGCGAAGGGTACCGAGTGTTTCGATGTCGAGGTGTTCGAGCGCAGGATCAAGGGCAAACTCTCTGGCGATCTTTGCACAGACATTTGGCGTACGTCTCATTACATAGCGATACATGTGGCAGAGATGACGTATTTCAACTGCCTTTAATTTCGCGTCACCCTCCAGCTTGTCATAAGCCTCGTTCAGGGGACTGATGGAACCGGTCTCTGCCAGGGCCAGCCAAGAGGCACCCTCCAACCCTTGGGCCTGGCCGGGGAAGTAGAGGCCCCTGTTGTAGGGGACTTCATGGCGAACTTCGGACAAACGCATGGTGGCTTCGGCCTGTGTCAAAAGGCCTGCCGAAGCTTGTATCGGGGCTATTTTCTGTAAATCCCCATAAGTGCTTCGGGCGAGATTCGATGTAGCGTCCTGATTGTCGCCCGTGGCCAAAGCCTGTGCGATCGCGCTCGGGCGAATAGCAGCTTCGGCCAGCCTGACAGCTTCAGCGAATAGCTTATCGACCAGGGTGCGTACACTGACATCAAGCAGGTCGAGCTGGTTGCGGGCCTCCAGCATTTCCTCCTGAGGCAGGTCGAGACGCAGGTAGGCCTGATACCAGGCCATGGCAGGCAGAATTTTACCGGCATTTTGACTGGCTGCGGCCAGACCCAGCAGGGTCTGTGCATGGTCAGGGAATGCTTCCTGTACGCGGGTCAGATGCTCGATGGCCAGGGGCCAGTTCTGGAGCCGCAGTGCCATGCGCCCACGTCGGAAATCTTCCGAATCCGGCGCTGCGGGTTCGGCTGCCATGGCCGCGCCCATCATCAATAGCAGGGCAATAATGCAGGCGAAGGTGTTTCTTCGCTGAAGCAGGTTGAAGGGTATCATTTGGGCGTGTCTCCTGATGTCATGATGGCGCGCATCTGAGCGGCCAGTTCAGTGTAGGCTGTCTCGGCTGCGGCATCCCAATAATCGAGCATGCGCAGATTCATCTTTTTAGCCTCTGCCTCTACAAATCTGGAAAGGTAGGGATCTGCTGCAATGGCCTTTTCAATGTCATCTCCCGGTTTCCACCAGCCGTCCGCCTCCAATTGATCGAGTACGTCACTGTAGTCATCAATGGCTCGCAGGGTGGCTTTTAAATGCAATTGGTGATACCGTGTTTTGAATGACTCAAGTGCCTTGGTCACTTTGGGGCGTGCGGCCTCCAATTCATCCATGCCTGCTGAGCTCTTGACCTGGATCGGTCGCATGGGTACCGTGTCGAGCAGCTTCAGGGATTCGTCGATCATTTCATGGAATCGCAACGATGGGGCAGGTGTCTGCATGCGTCCGAGCTGGTATTCAAAGAAGAGGGTGTCAAATTTCTTGCCGCTGAAATAGGCCAGCATCTGCGCATCGGTCGGTTTGGGCGTTCGATTGGGATTGGGCTCCGGAGGACCGGCAGGCAGGCCTGTGGGTGGCGGCGGCAGGGGCCCATTCGACTCGATGTGGAGGCCCTTGAGACTCTTGGGGTCCACAGACAATGTGCTTGCATCAGACAGATCCACCACCATGGGGTCACCCCAGACGCTCGTCAAAGACACGCTTGGGGGAGGTGCGGCAAACACGGTTTCCAGGCTGGTGGTGGCAGTTGTGATGGCACTTTGAATCAGGGTACGACGTCTTGCATCTGCCTCGGCGTTCAGCTTGTTCATCAGTGCAGTACGCGCTTCGCGAAGCTTGTCAGTGATCGTCGTGTCCTGTGGGAGGCTCGTGCGAGCATGGCTCAGCAGGGTGATGGCCTTGGTATAATCACCTGCGAAAAGTGCCTGTATGCCCTGGTTCTTCTCCAACTCGCCTTGTTCCTTGCGTATCTGCTCAGCGGTCTTTACAGGCGGTAGAGGTGCAGTGAATGTGTCGGTGGTCTGACGGTGATTCCTGTCCCAGTCACTTTGTGTGCCGAGATCCACCCAGTGGCCGCCCTGAAATTCGCGCAGGCGTATTTCGCCAACCGGCTTGCCCTCGGGAATTTGTTGTGCACGCACCGGTACTGCCACAAGGAAAAGGAGGAGGATATGCGACTTCATAGTATTATGTCTTTACACAAAACCAAAGGTCATATGACTGCTTCACGTGCGCGCAAGTATAGCGTCGGTCAGATCCAGATCAACAGAATAAATCCGTGATTTCAGTTATTTTAAAGCCAGATCCAAGGCGATGACTTCGTGATCCAGGATCGATGGGACTGTGAGTGTCACTTTTCCGCCGGCCGCCCTGTACGCCGGTGTGGTATTGCTGACAAGAAAAGAGATATTTTCGACAGTTGTATTGGGTGGGATTTGAATTTGGACTTGTTGCTGGCCCACTGGGATGAATTCTCGGAACGGCCCCTTCATCATCATGGGATTGGTGAGATTGACCAGGTGAGCGGTCATGGAGTCCTTTTGTCGCCACACCGTGATATCGAGAATTCCAGGCCCTGTCACCTGAACGGGTGGTGCTTCGTTGACTGCCCAGTTGATTACGTTGCCAAGGAGTCTTGCGTGATCTGCATTCATGATCTTCCAGAATGTGCGGTCAATGTCCCAGGGCATGTAGGCGATCCGGCTGTGGCCCATGTCTTGCAGGTAGAGTTCTCGGATGTCAGTCTCGGGTTGACGCGGATACACATGTTCCATGGGCAGGTCAGGGTAGCTGGGTATGAGCGTCACAGGGGAGGGAAACTCCATGGTCGGCTTGACGGGGATGCGATGGATGCCATGGATGATTCGATAGGCGTCTTCCAGTCCCGCAAGCACGGGATGGAACTGCTTCGTCCCCGCATCGGGCTTCAGCCTCAGATAGGCATTTTTCATGGGCCCTTGCACGCGGTCGTGCGATGAGACGCCAAATAAATCCGCCAGACCGAAGTCCTGGAGCCGCTTTCCCTGCTCATCATAAAGCGATGTCTCAAAGGTGGCAACGAGGCTACCCCCGCGAAGGACATACTGCCTGAGCTGTACACACTGTGCCGTCGAGAGTGCCGCGATGTTGGGCAGAACGAGCAGCTTGAACGGGCTTAGATGGTCTGCATCGAGCAGTCGATCATTGACCATTTCAAAGGGCACACGTGCCTCGATCAGCGCATGGTACATGCCCTGGGCATGGCCACTGGGCTGGGCCTGCCACGGTTCTCCGCCGTAGTACCGTTCTGTCTGTTCAGAATAGACCATGGCAACACGGGCCAGGGGGGCTGTATTTCTGAGGTAGCGTTCGTGGCGATGATGCCAACCGTATATCTTTTCTACGACTGGGAGCCAGCGCCGGTCATAGAGCGTGCCTGAGAACTTGGCAAACCAGGGACGCATGTTGTTGGCCGTACCCTCTGCCACCCAGATCCGGATTTCCGCTTCAGTCTGTACGGAGTCCTTCCATCTGTAGGGCTCCTCCAGGCCAATACTGAATATGCCGCCCAGGGGCTTCATGCCCATGGTGGCGCGAAGCTCCTTGGCCCGCTTGCCATTGGACCACGGAGGTATCGCGCCGCTCCTGGCCTGATGATCTGTAAAGAAGATGTCGGACAGGGCACCTGTCACGATCTTGTCTGGAAATCCATTGGGGATATACCTGGACGTGGGCTTGACACTGCGAATGGTCCGGTCCCACAGGAACCACAACTCCTTCAGTCGGTTGATGTGCCAATCCACATATTCTTGATACGCGGGATCACGACGATCTTGGGCCCGGGAAATTGCCATGCCGCTATAGGTCTTAAAGTGCGCTACGCAATGTTCGCACAGGCAGAGCCCATGTCCGGACCAGCGATTGGAAAAGATGCCGTCTACCTCGTATCGGGTCACGATCTCTTTGTGAACCTGTGTCATGAACTCGAAGTTGTAAGGCCCCATGGCGCAGGTGACCCACAGGTCTGGATTCGACCAGTGGCGTCGCTTCTGTCCTGTTGAATCCACGGCAATCCAATCGGGGTGGGCCTCGTACAGGTTGTTCCACGTGGCGTGGGGGTCAGTGCGTGCGATCACGGCCATGTCCATCTTGCGACATCCTGTCACCAGATACCCGAATGGATCCGAATCGCCAAGCCACGCACTTCGATGGTGCAAAGGTACGTCAGTGGGGTAATAGGCCACCACGCCGCCTGCACTGAGGCAGACGCCGTCTGCATGCACACGCCTGAAGTAATCAAGCCAGAAGTCCGGGTCAAACTGCCCGGGATCGTTTTCTACCAGGACCAGTTGCGCCCACCGCATGGGGCGATCAAACCAGGGTGCCGGGTCTGTCACCACCTCCCCTTTGAGAGGCCCCACCACAGCGTAGGCACCTGCTATCATGCCGGTCTTGATAAAATCCCGTCGATCCATGGCTCGTCCTTTCTCAGCCCCTCAAGTTTCGGGTTTCACCCCTCACCCTTCGTCTAGTCATTGATCCCCAGGCGCACGCCTGGCACAGTGCCGCGGGGGTAGCAGTCCATGAGCATGGCAGGGCTGCTGGCTGGGACACGCATGTCCAGGCCTGCGATGTTGGCGGCCGGGAAGTCTGCGACCCGGCTGTCCTGCGTCAATCCCAGTTGGGCCTGCACGGTGGCAAGGTCTTGATATCGCTCGCAGCGTTTCCAGGTGACGCCCCAGTTGAACAATCCCTGTCCCGGACCGGGACAGTACAGGTTGCCCGTCAGACTCAACCTGAGATCCTCAAGTGACAGGCCTTTGGCTTGGTTGCCGGATTGATCCGGTTTGGTGTGCATAATACGGGGCCAGTGACGTTCGTCGCTCATGTCGAACCAGCCCCAGACCTGGGCTGCCTGGTTGTAGGCCAGCACATTGCGGCGAATGATCTGGTCTGCATTCCACACGGGTCCCTCGGGCCCGTCAAGGCGGGGCGTGGTGCGTGTCTGTTCGCGGAAATTGAATCCCTCCAGGTTGCCCACCAGGAGGTTTCGTTCGATGACGCACTGCGGTGAACTCGACAGACTGATGCCTGCATTGGCGCCCCAGGCCCCGGGGCCAAAGGCAAAGCCGTTACCCGCAATCACATTGTCGTGGGCATTGAGGCCATAGGAAATCTCGTAAAAAATGCCGGCATTGTCATTGTCGGCGATCAGGCAGTTGCGCACTTCACAGTGTTCGTTGCCAATATCGAACCAGATCCCATTGCCATGGTTCTCCACAAAGGTGCTGTGCTCGATCACCGCGTCGCGCGTCATGCAGATCTTGTCGCCCCCGGCTTCCCAGCCCCGGTCGAAATTCTTGGTATTGTTGTGGCGCACGATGCAGTCCGTGAGCAGGAGTCGATGCGCACGATTGGCCCCAAAGCCCAGTTGACCGTTGTCCTGGAAGGTGCAGCGCCTGACCGTCATATCCTGGCCTGTGAACTCTGCACCACTGGCATTGGTGTCTGCAAAGCTGCAATCCTCCAGGATCAGATGATGTCCCTTGAATTCGGCGGCGCCCTGTTGGGCCCGGTTGGCAGCATAGCGGCACTGCAGTCCCTTGAGCGTGACATGGTTGCCTGTCACAGAGAGAATCCGTTCCCGTGCAGAGGCCTCGACCAGGGCCTTGCGCCCTGTGATGTCCTGACCACCGGCAGGGCACACATAGAGACGCTGGGCCTGAAGGTCCGCGTAAAAGGTACCGCGCGTGACCTGCTCGCGTGCCAGGACCTGTTGCAGGGGGAAGCCATTGATAAAGACCTGCTCGCAGCGGCCAATGACACGATGATAGTCATCGTTGGGGTGGGTGTGGCTCTTGTTCCAGGAGACAAAGGCGTGTTTCCAGACGGTGCTGTATATGCGATCCGGTCCTGGTTCGGAGGTCCAGTCCGTGATGCGGTCTGCGCCTGTGAGCACCACGCTGGCCCCGGGCGCAGCCTCAAGGCAAATGGGCTGGTCTGCAGTCCCGCTTTGACTGATCGTGACTGTCTCTCTGTAGATACCGCCATAGACCAGGGCCTGATCCCCTGGCTTGAGCTTTGACACGGCCTCGCTGATCGTAGACACCTGATCGGTTGACGCGATGGCCGGCAGCGTATTCTGGGACACGTGCCAGACCCTGGCCCGGGCATTGGGCAGGGCGATCCATCCCAGAATCATGATCATCAGCCAGAGTGTGTTTGTCCGTCGGTCTTGCACCATGGTTGTCCTTTGTAGGCAGAATTGTTGTGTTTGGGTCCGTGACGCACTGTTTCAGTTCCAGGTTAAGTACAGTCCCAATCCGCTTATGTTACATAGAAAACGCTCACAGGGTCAATCATTCTCTTATTTCTTTACAGGCTCCTGGTTATGGTTGCGTCCAGGGCAAAAAAGGGAGTTCCGCCCGGTTTGGATCTGCTCCCCGGTTTTGATGTGTTGGCCATAAATGCCATGGTTCGAATCCTCGTCCGAGGGGCCGACAACAGACTTTTCGGGCAGAACCTTGTCATGGGGGGCTCTCACATTGTATAATGAGCGTCTGGGTGCTTTCCCAGCATGGAATCCACAGTTCACTATTCTCGATCAGACAGGAGGTGGGTACAGATGACATCATATCCTCGTTTATTGGTTTTGCTGGGTATTGGCCTGGCCACGCTGGCGTTTGCAGGCGATGCCGATCAATCCTCAAAGGACACCAAGGCCGACACAAAGAAGGAGCTCAAACTCGATGATCTGATGCCGGAAAAGAGCCTGTTTGGCCCCTCTGCACAGAATATGGCCTTTTCCTTTGATGGGCGTCTTGGGGCCTATCTGTACAGACCCTACAAAGAACGCCGTCACGGCAATGACCTCTATCTGTATGATGTGGATCACGATCAGATCAAAAGGGTGACCTGGCCGTCTGTCATGGCCCGATTCCAGAAAAAGACCCGTGATGTGGTTGAAGATCGCATCAAAAAGGCCAAAACAGACAAGGGTAAGGTCGATTCAGATCAGGACGAAAAAGAAAAAAAGGGTGACGCAGACGCCAAAAAGGTGACAAGCGATCAAGCCAGGCCCGTTGAAGAGGAAGACAGCCAAAAAGAGAAAGAGGCCAAACGAAAGCTGACCAAGGAGCAGCGCCGTCAGAAGCGGGAACAGGCCAAAAAACAGAAAGCAGAGAAAGAAGACGGCAAGGACGCTGAAGACAAAGACATCAAAGAGCAGGACAAGGACACCGATGAAGAGGCCTTGAAAAAGCGGGGCGACTGGGTGAGCGACAAGGATGCTGACGACGACAAGGCGCCCCGGTACGGCGGCATCAGCGACCTGGCCTGGTCACCGGTTGCCAGTGAATTGGTCTTTACCAGTGATGGGGAGATCTATCAGTATACGCCGGCTGACGATACCATGGTCCGATTGACCCATACGCGTGTGCGGGAGCGATCCGTGACCTGGCTGTTTGACGGCAGCGGATTGACCTTCAGACGCGACGATGGCCTGTTCCTCATGCGATTGAAGGACAGGACCGTGCGTCAGATCGATCCCAGATTTCCCAAAGGCGACAGCATGCAGGGAGTTTCCCTGAGTCCCGATGGTCGAACCATTGCCTTTTTGACAGATAAGACCGTGACAGAATCGGAGAGCAGCAAGGTCGAGATCGCCAGTTACCGCAATCGTCTGATGAAGGCCAATGAAGTGACCCGGCACGTGTCGGATGACAAACTGGCTGTGCGAGAGAAACGTATCTACCTGTATGCCCTGAGTGAACTGGATGACGAAAAGGACACACTCACAGAGGTGTATTCGGGCAAGACACTGATGCCTGATGATATGGTCAAGACCCCGGTGTGGTCCCCTGACTCCAGGAAGATCGCATTTTATGCCTTTGACCAGGATGCAGGTGTGGTTCGAGTCTTTGAAGCCAGTGTGCCTGAAGAGAAGAAAGAGGCGCAAGCGGACAAGGGAGACAAGGCCTCAGATCCCAATGATGCATCGGAAAAGACCAAGGATGAGGTTGCATCCAAAGATGAGAAGAAACAAGATGACTCACACAAGGCCCGGGAGATCTTCCAGTTCTTACATTATGGGGGGCCCAATACGCCCGGTATGATGGTCCTTTATTACCTGGCAGACAGCAGTCGCCTGGTGTACCTGAGCGAGCAGAGCGGGTTCCGTCACCTGCATGTGTTGGACCCTGTGTATGAAAGCAGCACGCCCCTGACCAGCGGGCCGTACGAAGTGTATCCCCTGGGCATCTCCAGAGATTGCCAATACCTCTTTTTTGAGGCCACCAAGGAACATCCCTCCCAGTTGGATGTGTATCGCCTGAATGTGGAAGACGGTCAGGTGACGCGCTTGACAAAAAAGGTCGGGCAGCATACAGGCTCGGCAGTCAGTCAGGATGGGACACGCTTATTGACGAATCTGGTCAGTTACGAGCAGCTCAATGAATTGGTTTTCATTGACACCAAGGCCGAAAAACATCAGATTCTTACGGACTCTCACCCGGAGAAGGCTCATGCGTTTGCCTCTCATTCACCGGAATTTTTCGATTTTAAGAATCGCCACGGGCACCGACTGTACGGTATGATGTTCAAACCGGACGATTGGAAACAGACAGACAAACGCCCGGTTCTCATTTACTTCTACGGCGGCCCGCTCGGCACGCGCAAGATGGTGCTACAGGGCAGCTACAGTCCGTACAACTATGCCTTCCCCTATTATCTGGCCAAGAAATATGGCTATGTGGCCTGTACCATTGATACGCGGGGCAACAGCGGGTATGCCGGTGTGTTTGAAAAGGCCAATTTCGGCCAGGTGGGCAAACCCCAGGTCGAGGACCTGGTGGACACGGTCAACTACCTGGTGGAAAACCAGGGCGTGGACAAGTCACGCATTGGTATCCATGGCTGGAGCTTCGGTGGTTTTCAGACCCAGATGTGCATGTATACGGAACCGGATGTGTTCCAGGTCGGCATTGCAGGCGCAGGTCCCACTGAATGGGAAAACTACAATTCCTGGTATACGCGTCACACGATCGGCAAGAGCGAACCTGGCAAGGCCACCCTGAAGGAATTTTCTCTGCTGCCCCTGGCCAAGAATCTCAAGGGACATCTGCTGCTGGTCCACGGCATGGAAGACAGCAATGTCCTGTATCAGGACACGGTCCGCGTGTATCGTGAACTGCTCAAGGCCGGCAAGGAAACCCTGGTGGAACTGTTCCTCGACCCCACAGGCGGCCATGGCCTGGGCGGGGATGTCAAGACTTTGTCACGATACAAGAAATACGAGTCGTTCCTGCTGCGTACACTGGGCGAGTATTCGCCTGAAACAAAAAAAGGTTCTACTGAAGGGTAAGTGACTGTCTTTGCAGTTTCCCTACAGGCTTTCGGTGCCAGCCAGGCCTGACCCTACGCTACGAAGCCAGTTGCTGGTTATTGGGCTGTCCGAATACGGACATTGAAATTCTCTGCCTTGGTGTTCATGGCCGTGGCCTTGTAGCTGTAAAACCCGGAGGCAGGCAGCAAAATCAGTTCCCAGTTGGTGGACTGCACTTCAAATCCATCGGCGTCTTTAAAGGTGGTCTGGACCTGAACCCGATAGGGTGCCTTTTGCTTGTTGACCATGACCGCCTCTGCGATCAAACGCCTGTCTGCGGTCCAGTCGGCCCGTTGTTTTGAAATGGCCACGGCCTTTTGGCAGGCCTTGTCCATGATCAGCACAGGGAACTTGGCTTCAACATCGGCAACTTGCTTAGGGGCGTACGGGGCCTCTTGACAGCCGGCGAACACACAGGCGGCAATGGCTAACCATACAATGGTGCACATACGGTGAAACATAATAATCTCCAGATTACTGATACACGGTTCCAGTGACACCGACACGCTTAATCTCATAGGCATCTTCCCAGATAATGTCACTGGTCTCAGTGTCAATCAACTGGAAAGACATCAGGATGTAGTCAGAACGATTTCCCCCGGACGCCTTGGCCAGACCGGTCAATTCGCCTGTGAGGAAGAAGTCGGCCCCCATGACACTCACGATCTTATTGGCAGAGGTCAGACCTTCGCGTTTGTCATCACGTTCCTGCAGGATGTCTTCCATGCGATCACGTGCCAGGAACCGAACCTTACCCTGGGCATTTCGATTGAGTTCAATGCGAATCTTCTGTGTGAATATGTCCTTGCTGATTACAAACCGCGTATTGTTTTTCACAGGCAATAATGCAATACGGGGCATGCCGTCCGCATTCATGATTTCCGGCGTGTCCAGAATGGATGTGGCCATTTTGATGGCCACGGTTCGAATGTCTGCGGACTCAATACCTGTTCCGCCCAATTGGTCATCTGCATCAGGGCTGACTGTGTTGCCATAGGATTGAGAATATTCCGTCTTTTGACAGCCTGCGGCGCACGCAATAGCGATCAGGAATAGCAACAGTATTTTCCGCATTACAGGGCTCCTTTTGTTTAGTAGAGAAGATCAAGTTTTACAGGCACGTTATTGATCACAGGAAAAAACTGACTATAACTCTGCATGTCCTGCTCGAAGTTATCCGTGAGCGTAAACTGGGGCACCATAGGGGCAAGATCCAGCCTGTTGAAGTCCACACTCAAATGTCCGGCATAGGTCATCTCGCCATCACGTACGTTTAACAGCTTGCCAACCTTGAAAAACGTCTGCTTGGGCGCTTTGGCCATGAAATTATCGACCAGATACGTGCCATAGGGCAAGTTAATCTGGAGCAGCCACGATTTTTTATTGACGTTCGATCCATATCCTGCCCCAATAGGCACGACCTGGTTGATCACCTTGGTAAAGGGCTCATACTGATTCAGTTTCCTGATTGTCAGGGTGACCGGCTTGAACTGCTTGGGAGCCATGGCGCCGTCGATCACCAACAACACGCCGCCTGTGGCAGGCTTCAGCACCACCTCTGTGGCCTTTTTCTGCAGCATACCGCTCGAACCGCAGCCGCTCAGAGTCGCAGCCACGCACAAAACATACAGATATTTCATCAATTTCATAGGTGTCCTCTTTGGCGAAACCATCATGATAGAATTCACTCACAACTCCGCTGTCTTGGCTAGGGCATCAAACGTTTGAGAATGATGGTATCGCCGTTGGCTTTGACCGTGGTTGAAAACTCCAGGGCCTGCCCCATGATGCGACCATTCTGATCCTTCACATCCACATAAAATTCTGTGTCTCCCGCAGGGATTCTGCAGGGGATCATGACCACTTCAGCAGGCATCAAACTCCAGTGGCGAATGTCCGCTGTGGGATTCGCCTTGGCACTGGCTGCCTGGGACATGGCACCTGCCAGTGCAAAGATGCTGGCCACCGCCATCATCTCGGTGCTGCCTGTGGCATTGGCCTGCTGCATTATTTGCTGGGAAGAATCACTCAATTCTTCCCCTTGATCACGCATGGTCGCTTTATACAGAGCTTGGCCCCTGAGAATACCATCCATCATGCGACCCCCGCGAGTGCTGGCCTGGTAGTGCGGGTCACAATCCAACCGAAAGATCTCTTCAGATGTACTGCCGCTAACGCGCAGGTTCACTTCACCAATCATGGGGGGGCTGCCAGTGAATTTGGCCATTTCGCCAAACTCGCCTGTATTGTATTTCACCGGCCCACGTCCCAGTTCAATGCACAGGAGCACATTGTAGTTGGGATCACTCATGGCCTCTACATCATCCAGGTCGATATCTCGAATCAGGTTCTTGCGTTTGAATTCCAGGCTCTTCTGTTCAGCCATTTTTGCAGTGATCCGGCTGCTCAGTTCCTCCACCTGTTTCTTTGCCTTTCGAGGCAGGCTCTTTCGCTTCTCATACTTTTTCTCAATTTCCGCCTTTTCCGCCTGAAGTGCTTCAATTTGCATGACCACCACATTCAGGTCACTGATGACCGGACGCATGAATAGACGCGTATCACAATACGCATTGCCTGCAAGCTCTTGATATTGCTTGGCGAGGTCAGCGTCACCATTGATCCGCGCCAGACGACTTCCCAGCACATACAACAGGGTGACATCACTTTTGTACATCTGGGCATTGACGTCAGAGTCCGCCAGAATGCCGGTTCGAACAGCAGCCAGGGCATTTTCCGTATCACCCTGGCCGTACAAAAGCAGAGCCACGTAGAGAGCATTCATCACACGTTCATAGGGGTCGCCCTTATACGCCTTGTCACTCTCCTTGCCTGAAAGAGAAATGGCACGCTTCTCCATCTTGGCGTCTGTGGCCTGTATGTCGTTCATAAAGTAGTAGGCATTCAGAAAGGTATCCAATGCCTGATCTGTCTTGCCCTGGGTTAGGTAGACTGACCCCAGTTGATTGGCAAAAAAGGCATAATGACGATCCTTGGCAGCCGCCATCGGCTCAAAAATCTGGGCTGCCTTGTCATATTCCTGGACATAGAAACACTTCTCTGCCAGGGCTCCATCTTTATATTTTATTTTTTTCGGTATGGCCAGAGGATCATACTTGCCCTTGATCTGAATGGCTGTACTTCCATCAGAAGGCCCGATCACAGTCTCTGCGCAACAACAACTCACAGTGCAGAGAAAGAGCATCGCAATGCAGCTTTCTTTAATCATAGTGACTCCTCAAAACACGGCAGAAAACATTCATTTGTCTAAATCCTATCTCATAGTATATCGTTCTGGCAATCTTTGATGATCATTTAAACAAACCTGGAACCAGCCTTTTAAGCCTTTTACGTCCGGTGCCAGCATACCGGATACAGGGCAATTGTCAAGAAAGGGGTGTGACTTTTTGGAAGGGAGGGACGGAGATGAGCTCAAGCTTCTAGAGTGACGCGCCGTTATCGGGTGTAAAACATAACACGTGCCCATCGCAGCAGTTCTATTTTAGTAAGCCTTGCTTTTAGTCCAAGGCCTGTTCATGGTGACAATTCGGCTTTGGGAGAATTCTTCTGTGAAAAGCGGTGGAAAAAGAACAGACTTTTCCAAACAGAAACCCAAATGAGCCTAAAGTCGTGCTAATTCAGCCATGTTTTTGGGCAAATATTCAGTAAAGTGGCTTTGAATGTCGAATTTATTGATACCTGAAGGTGTATTTGGTAAGGTTGTTGAGGTCCTTTGGGAAATACAAAGTAAAAATAAATGTCTTGATGCTTAAGGGCAGTCATGCGGCGTGCGTTGGGCTGTTGACATCAGAAGCGGTTAAGATGTCGAAAAGCAATCAAGCTTATTGGAGATCAAGCGATGACATGTGAGCGACTTGTAAATCAACTCAATGGGTATAAAGTCTGTGTGTGGTTCGTGCTATGCCAGATGTGTGTTGCAGGGTGTTCCGAAACAAATTCTCTGGAACTTCAGATTGATGAATCACATGCCTCTGAACATGTGGCACCTGCCTCCTTTGCAGCAAATTTGCCAGATGAACCCGTCAAGGCAATAACCAAAGCATCTTCCCAAGACCCCCAATCCGTGACTTATGTATATTCTGGTGAACAAGAAACCTCTGTCATTCAGAGGATAAGAAAGATAGCCGAATCTGGAGATCCGTATTCCCAGGCTCTACTGGGACAGGCGCTTCGTAGAGGCGGTGGGATGAAAAAGAACTACGATGAGGCGTTAATTTGGCTAAATAAGTCTGCCGCACAGAACCATCCGCTTGCTTTGTTTCACCTGGCTGGGATGTATAAAAATTGTCAGGGAGTGGAAAAGGACGAAGCCAAAGCGAATGAACTCTACAGTCAAGCCGCGCCTCGTCTTCAAAGAATGGCGGAATCAGGCAATGCAAATGCCCAGCATGCCCTTGGCCTCATGTATGGGGACGGCTTGGGAGGGGTACAGAAGGATGAAACACAGGCTGCAGCATGGATTCAAAAGGCAGTGGACCAACGCTTGGTTGGGGCCATGAATTCTCTGGGCTATATATATGAACTGGGTATAGGTTTGCCCAAAGATACGGTTGCCTGCGTGGCATGGTATAGGAAAGCTGCGGATATGGGCGATTTATATGGCCAGTACAACATGGGGCGAATGTACGAAGAGGGTATCGGGGTAGAGAAGGATCAGGCCCAGGCTATGACCTGGTACAAAAAAGCGGCGGACCGGGGGTATGAAAAAGCCCCGGTCAAAGTGGCTATGCTGTATGATTCAGCGGAAGGTGTTCTGAAGGATGATAGTCAAGCGGTGACATGGTATCAAAAGGCTGCAGACCTGGGAGATGGTTTTGCCTCTTTGACCCTGGGCAAAAAATATGAAAGTGGCGATGGTGTGCCCCTTAATCTGGCGTTGGCATTGAGGTGGTATCAGAAGGCCGCAGATCAGGGGAATAAAGACGGCCTGACTGCCCGGGAATCTTTTGATACGGCCACGGGCCTTTTGCTGCATATGGATCTCAAATGGGGCGGCATTGATGGGGTGACGGTTAATCCAGAGCTTGAAGCCTTGGTTAGCAAGGCTCTGAAGGCATACACCGCCGGTTTGAATGACATGGGACAAGATCTCTTGCAGCAGGCTATTAAGATCGACCCGCTGATTCTTTACATGAACAATGACTGGTGTCGGTTCTATCAGCACAACGTTTCTCCCTCTGTGGTGAGTGAGTTGCTCTTGGCTGTAAAACCTCAAAAACAGGACAGAGCCGATTTCTGGTTTGATTATGCCCACAACGCCAATCTGGCCGGGCAACCCATCCTGGCCCTGGCTGGTACGCAAAAACTGAAGGCCCTGATCAGCAGTGAACAGGACATCCCAAGAGCCCGCCTCCTGAAAGGTGCACTGGCTTTGGTCACTGCCAATGCCTACCTTCAGACAAAACGTGACAACGAGGCCTATGCCGTGTTGTTGGAACATGGGGAATTCAACAAGGACGATGTGTGTCTAGTCAACTATATCAACCTCTGGGCCACACCACTGTTGAAAGACAAAGACAAGTTGTCCATTCTGACCGGCATTGCAAAAGAGGCACTGACGGGCAAATATAAACTGCCCCAATCGCAACCTTTTCATGACGTAGTGTCAGGAAAACTGGTCAAGCGTCCGCCTCAGGCTCAACAGGAAAAGGTCATTGAGCAGGAAAAGCCGGCTGTAGAAATATTGGACTAGAATTGATTTGAGGAAGAAGGGTCTCTATGAAATATGCCATCCTTAAGCTAGCCAAGATCTGCCAACTCATTGTCCTCACATTACTGCTGGCTTCAGGTAATCTTTTTGCCGGGCAAACCGAGGCCATTCAGAAGGTCAAGGTGTTTCTTGCTCAACAGAAGCCTCAAGGCAGTTATTCACCCGATGAATTCAACGCATTTCATCAGGAAATAAACAAGATCATCGCATCTGAATACCCAGGGCCCCCAAAGCCTGGCAACATGGATCTTTTGCGGGCCGCTCGAATGGATGCTGAGAAGAACGGCTGGGGATGGTTTTCCAAAGAAGCCAATGTGTCCAGGCAATTTTCAGACTTTGAAAAAGGGCTGGATAGTCACCGCATCAAACTCGCTCAGGACGCGAAGAAACACGCGTTAATTGAGGTTTACGCCAAGTACCACAACGCTTCAAACCAGGCAGAATTCATGAGGGGCCTGGCAGGCACAGGCGATGTGGGGTCCTGGAGTCGCGACCAGGCTGTGATGGATTGGAAGAAGGATATTGATTATACGCTGGATCACTTAGACCCAAAGATTGCTGGCGAGCTCCAGGCGGCTGCGGACAAATACATCCTGGATACTACGGGGGCGACCCATCTCGATCTGGATATTGTGGCCACTGGAACCGGTCATGAGCGCAAGGCGGGTGTGTATGGCGACAAGTCTTCCCGGCATCTGGTGGATCAGCTCTTGTTAGAGGCCGGTGGGAATGTGGCCGAGAGCATTGAATTTGTCAGGAATTCGGACGGATCCTTTGACATCAAGAAAACGCCCCTGACCGCAAAACAATATCTGAAAAGACGGTTTCATGCCACACTCATGACTCAATTTCCGACATTGGCTGATGCTGAAGGCAAGTTTAATCAGGATGAATTGGCCAAGACTTTTAGAGAGCAAGATAGTGACAGTAAAGCCCTGAAGAAACAAATAATGGATTTTATTCAAAAGGAAATTCGGTTGAAGGGCGCAAGTTCTGCCTATGGCGTTGTTGAAATGTTGGCTCATGCAGAGGGAGAGGGCCGAGGGCAATTTGACCTGGAAACTGCCTTTGAAAAGGGGGGCAAATATCTCAAGCGAGCTTTGGTCTTTCTGCAGGGTGGTGAAGGTGAATTGTCGCATGTGTACCAGAGCTCAGAATTTGAAACCATCCAAAAGAAGCTTGAGTTTGGCGAAAAAATCACCGGGATGAAAAATGAATTGTCTTCTTACAAAGATGACTTGAGTAAGAAGACCATGCAACTTGCTGATCAGACGCCCGGATCAGGACAGTACAAATCAATTTCACAGGACATTGAAGGGATAAATGATAAGATTAAGCAGATTGAAGCAAGCCGCGATCAGGCGGCTGCGGAGTTCTTCAAGCTGATCGATCCTGATGGCGGTGAGTTTCAGGGGTATGAGAAAACCCGGGAATCTGGAGACGCGGACAAATGGGTCCAAAAGTACCTAGATGCCAATCGGGATACGCTGATCCAAATCAGCTCTCTGGTCGTGGAACAATCTGTCATTGATGTTATGAAACTGGAGCAGAATGACGCCATGCTAAAACTCCAGGAGTTCAAGCAGAGATTTGATGACATGGTCATGCCTCATACATTCGACGATGGAACTCTATATCACGGACTTCAGGATCAACCCGGAAGTGATAAGAACACCGCATGGGCTCAGGGGATTAGCGACGCCTATGCAAACCTGATGGGCATTGCTGAAAACAAGGCCGCCTGGGATGCTCTACGGCGCCAAAACAGTTTTCTGGTTACCCAGTTCACGTCATTGTCGAATTATAGGGATGTCCAAAGGGTTTTGCCTGAAGATCCTTCGAAGATATTTCACAAGGACCTGGCAGAAAACAAGGTGGGCCAACGGCTGACCGAATCCCTCGGTGGGCTTCAACAGAGTATGGCAGGAAAAGCCCGTGGCATTCCTGCCATGTTGGGCATGGTACATCATCTTCAGCAGCAAGCCGAGATCAGTATGGGCACCGGTCGCATGACCGGATTGACCGCTCTGTCTCAGTTGGATATGGCCTTGTCTGTGTTGGATAACATCCCAATGGATGGGAGCCTGCCGACGCTTGAGCAATCCAAAAATCTGGTCATGGTGGTTGCTAATATGTATATTCCCTACCTGGGTGCGATTAATGCCATAGGTGAGGGAAGGGACACGGACATCATTATGCGGGAGATCGTTTACATCTTCTGTCCTCTGGCCAGTGCTCCGGACGTGGTGAAGTCTTTGGGAACACGAGCCATTGCTACTGCTCGGACTTTTGCCTTTGACTCGCAACTGCAGGTCATCTATGCTAATTCTGAATTTTCAACGCCCAAAGAGGGGGAGCCCCAAGAAAATTTTCAACCCAAATTTCTCAGGATGCATACGAAAAACAATGACTATCAAGGTCTGGACGGCGTGGAGGGTTTCATTCGAGCTATAACCGAGGGCACGGAGGAGCGAGGCAGTATTTTTGATCAGTCAAAACTGGCGCGTGCTGAGGGTGGAATCGTCACAGATGCGGTCACCGGTTTGGGGTATTTGGCAGACTCTGCTGTCATCCTTGCGTTTCAGTCTGTCGTCAATACTGGGGAGCATAAATTGTTTAGAGAAGATCCCGTGCTTGCCCAGCTTACCCAGGAATACAGCATTCAGTTGCAGCTCATTGCAGAAACAAAGGCCTACATTAAAGAAAACAGCCTCCGAGCCGGTTCAATGGAGCACCGACGACTTAGATTTCTGGAAGAGGGTATCCTTGTCAAGGACGGCAAAGAAGTCAAAGAGGACGCGCTCATTGCGAAATCAGCCAGGGGATTGCAGGATCGGATTATCAAAAGGCTGGCACAGGCTATTGTCCAGACCTTTGAGGCACGGGCCAGGAATGAGGGGTTCACTGACGAAGAAGGCATCTTGGAACTGGACACCGCCTTGGTGGCCTTGGCTCAGGAACTGCGTTTGGAAAAGCCCCTTCTCGCACCGGAAAAGGTGCAAATCGACGCCTCAAATGAAGCAAAAACATTCTTTGGACGCAGAGCTATTGTGGCCGTCCGGAATGTACACAGCGCCAAGGCCAAAGCCGTTGCCGCAGCTTCAGATGCAGAAAAACGGCAGTTTAATGCACTTGCTGTCGAGTTGGAGGTCGAACGAAAGCAGGCGGTTGGCGATCTTGTTCAGGCCCATGGAAACTACAAGACCGTCTTGGAGACGCGCCAATTCATCTTGACCCAGGCCCAACGTTTTGATGGCATCACGGTTGAAAAGAAAGGGTCACTTTCACCTTTAACCGGACTGGGTGCGCTGACTGGCGACCCCGTTCGCGACCTGAATGTGGCCATCAAGGCCAAAGAGGCCTTTGCCAATCTTTACGAAAGTGTCGCCACTCACTTGGAATACAGTATTCTGGAAGGACGCGAAGCATTATTCGGTCTGGTCACTTCGGAAGATTCAAGCAGTCTGCAGCGAACACGGTACTTTGCCCTGCTGGATCAGATTGTGCTTGCTGGTGAGAACGCAATCGAGTCAATCGTGTGGGGCAAGGTGATTGCTCTGAATTTACCTGCCGAAGCGTTTGCTGAGCATGTGATAGATGAGTGTGATATTGGAGGAGAGGGGTATTCGTGGTGGGATGCCTTTAACGAGGCCTATAAACAACTCTCTTTCTCGCCGGCCGATGCTGTCACCAAGGCTTTGTTTGGCGTGGATGAGAGTTTTGAAGAACAATTAAGAAAGGACTATTTGGCGGCCCGGCAGCAGGCAAAACAGAGGCTGACCATGACGGCCCAACGGTACTGGCAAAAGGCTTACGACATTCGGGAAAAGATGTCCCAAGCTAACCCCCTGCAGATTGTGCTTAGTTTTAAGGACAAAGATATCGGTAGCATGCCTTTGGAAAATGAAGTCTCCTTCATTTTCATTGATCCCAATAAACCTGAAGAAAAGATTCCTGTGGCAGTCGGGCTGTCGCATGAGGACGATACACTTGTCTATTCAAGTTCTGTCTCGGCGAAACATGAATACCTCTTAACAGTCCAGGCCAAAGGCTTTCCTGAGAAAAAGCATGGATTTTCTTTTAAAGATCTCAAGAGTCTCCCCCAAGGCGGATTCGTTGCAAAGGCACCTGCAGACAGCATCTTTCCCTCTCTGGACGTTGACGCACGTCAACTGGTATTGGTGATGGATGAAGCAGGCAACGGGCTGCCTCTGTTTGACCTTGTGGCGACGCTCGATACCTATGATGGCCCTCCGATTACAGCGACTGTTCTGCAGGATGATATTTTGGCATTTCAAGCCAAGCTTGATTATTTTACGGACAAGGAAAACGTTCGAAGACGGGTGATCTGGTCCCTTGTTGGACCTGATGGCAAAGAAGTTGCGGGCAAAAGTGCTACGTACGGAAAAGATGGAGACGTGGAGAAGGGCTCCTATTCAACAAGCAAGAAACAGGAGGATGTATCATACGACGCTCGTTTTCGTTTTCGATTAACAGATATGGAGGAGGGCGAATATAAGGTGACGCTGCGTCACGAGATCGCTGAAGATCCAAAAATAAATGCGGAGGCAGAATATGTCTATGTCATATCTGGGCCGAAATTGGAAATCAGTCAGTTGATTGTTTCGCATAGCACGGAAGAAAAAGAGCACATGCGTGAGATGAAGGAGATCACCCAGGATAGAGGGCGTTACATCCCTTCATTGCATGTGGCACAGAAGGCGTACGTGTTCCTTTATTTCACCATGCCGGAGGCAGTGGACGAAGTTAAGATTCGCTTTATTGTGTCGAATCCCAGCACGCAGGAAGTCCTGTTTACCAGAGACATTGAGCGCAGACGCAATGGCGAAAGTCTTCGTCAGCGAGTCGGTATACCGTTGGACTGGACATTGATTCAATCCAATGCTGCTTTGGGCGTCCAGGCCGCGATATCTGGCCCTGATAAAAAAGAGGTGACACAAGAGATCTCCTTTGAAGCAAAAGTAGCGGCATTTGAAATAAACCAGTTGATTGTGTCAAATTACACAGAAGAAACAAAACATCAGGAAGAGACTCGCGCATTGTCGAATAGGCCCAAAGATACGATGACCGTTATTGCCTCTGACAAGGAAGCCTACTTTTATATTTATTACGCGCTTCCGATGGATATGGAGTCGGTCAATGTTCGATGGACCGTGGTGGACTCGGCAGGCCAGACCCTATTAAGCGGCGAGACTGAAAGGATTCGGACAAGTGCTGCACTTGAACAACGTATGGGGATATCAGGGAAAACCATGGTGCAAAGTAAGCTGCCTGCGGTGTTTCAGGCCACCCTAATTTCCGAGGAAGGCCAGGAACTGACTCGTTCGATTCCATTTAGGCTCCAGCAGCCTCCTGTTGTCATTCAAGAGATCTTTGTGGCTTCAACTCCGGATGGCACGAGTCACGATTCCAGAATTACGTTGGATAAAGCACCTCACTTAAACCTCCGATTTGTGCCGGAGGATACCGTTGAGAGAGCTGATGTGTTCTTGCGTCTTATTGAGACAAAAACCAAAAAAACGGTCTTTGAAAAGAAATTTGACTGGACCATGAATAACAGTCCCACAGACACGTTTTACACGGCAGCCGTGGCTCAAGACGCGTTACCCTTGGCAAATCTCTATTATAGTTTTGAAGCCACGATTCTGGCTGACGGGGCCAAGCCAGTCCAAAAAGCCAGATCGTTTTCCTATGGGACGTCCCCGTCGTTAAAGGGCCTGCTAAAGGTGACGACACACTTTGATACGCAGGGCAGCGAAAAGGTGACTGTCGAAGATCAGCAAGGTGCACGCCTCACGGCCAAGCCCAATACTCGCATTCATTATGAAGCTCATCCTGTATATCCAAGAGGCTTGAATGGTGACTTGGGGTGGACAGTGACACATGCCGACAAGACTGTATATTCGAGGAAGATATCTCTGGATGGGACGGAACAAAATTGGGATATACAATTTCAACCCAAGAATCTCAAGGATTTTGATGAGGGCAGTTATTTTGTCAAACTCATTCACAAGCCTCAGGGAGAGGGCCGAATGAGACCAAGTGAGGGCGTTGTTTTTAGCGGAAGTTTTTCAGTGACCCTGCCATTTTCAGCCAGTATTGTTCAGCCCGAAGGGACCAGTAATATCCTCTTTGAAAATAAGGACTTCTCATATATTACGAAGCTGGATATCAAGGGGCTTGCGCTTGAAGTGAAAACACGTGAGTTTTCAAGTAACCTTACGATCCAAGCCAAGGCCTCAGTAAAAGGCACGAGTATAATTCTGGCTGACGGAGAGAAGACTGTTAGACTCGAGCCTGAGACGAGTAAAACAGTTGAGTGGCCCATGAAGCTCCATTTAATCAATTTTGACATGTGGTCCAAATTCCAAAATCTTAAATCGCCGGAAGATTACTTTAAAACTATTGAGCAGGAATTTACTATCACGGACGAAAATGGGCTAACTGTTACGAAAAAGGGAGAGTATAAGGTTTACGTCGCTATGTTGAGTGAAGACGAAGGTCACCTGGAACGCATTGATAATGATAGCATATTCTACAGCATTACACCTCCTCAAAATATGAAGAAGCCAGTCACAGTGCGTATTTCAGAGGGTCTCCCTTACCATGTAGAAGGCACAAACATCATGAAATGGGATACCTCAAAAACACGTCAAATGATGGAACAAGGGGGGGTTAGAGTAAGCGATAGTGATGAAGAGACCGTGTATGAAAAAATAAGGCCCATGCTAATCGAGGTCAAAGACAGTGCTGGTGTAAATGCCTATAAGTTATGGCCTAAATTTACATATACATTTACGTATTACAAAAACAAGTCTGAATAGGAGAGGTCAGTTATGAATCAGAGGATACCATGGATTGTTGTGGGCATGCTGCTTTTGTACGGCTCTTTGTTCGCAGCAGAAGCGGCAGATCAACGCATCAGCATTTATCCAGCCAATCCGGCGTACTGGCAGTACAAGGGGCAAGCTGTGCTCCTTGTGGGGGGCAGCAAGGACGACAGTCTGTTTCAGATCCCGGATATCAAGGCCCATCTGGATCTGCTGGCATCCGTGGGGGGCAATTATGTGCGCAATACCATGAGCTCACGCATGGATCACGACTTTGAAGTGCAGGCCTTTCGCAGGCTTGACAATGGGCAGTATGACCTCGACCAGTGGAATGACGAGTACTGGCAGCGATTTGCCAGATTTCTCAAGCTCACGCATGAACGGGACATCATCGTGCAGATCGAGGTCTGGGCCACGTTTGATTACTATCGGGAGAATTGGGCTGCACACCCCATGAATCCCAAAAACAACATCAACTACACGGTCAAGACATCCGGGCTGCCTGTCACTGTGGACAGCCATCCCACTCAAACGAAGAACAACTTTTTCCGGAGCATCCCTGCTGTGAACAACCAGGCCGTGGTGCTGCAGTATCAGCAGCGTTTTGTGGACAAGATGCTGTCGTATTCATTGCCCTATGGCCACGTGCTCTACTGCATGGACAATGAGACCTCTGTGACACCTGAATGGGGCTGGTACTGGTCTCGCTACATCCGGGACAAGGCCAGGGCTTCAGGTGTGACTGTGTGTACTACAGAGATGTGGGATGCGTGGGATCTGGCAAATCCCATGCACAATGCCACGTTCGATCATCCGGAAATCTATGCGTTTGTGGACATCTCCCAGAACAACCACCAAAAGGGCCAGGCCCACTGGGACAATGCCCAGAAACAGCGGGCCCGGATTGCGGCGAAAAGACGACCTCTCAATTGTGTCAAGATTTACGGGGCCGATACTGGGCGATTCGGCAATGACCGTGACGCCCTGGAACGCTTCTGGCGCAATGTATTCGGCGGACTGGCCTCTGCACGCTTTCACAGACCTGATTCGGGGCTCGGCTTGAACGACAAGGCCCAGGCCAGTCTCCTCAGTATGCGACTCTTGACCCGGGAGATCGACGTGTTTGCCAGTGAGCCCCACAACGACCTGTTGACTGATCGACAAAGCAATGAGGCGTATTGTTTCGCCCAACCCGGACATACATACGCTGTGTTCTTCCCCAATGGCGGGGCCGTGGGATTGAATGTTCAGGTTGCAGACAAGCCCAAAAGCGTGCGGTGGCTGAATATTCTGACGCACACGTGGCAGGACGGAGCCACGCCGGTTACTGGCTCGGCCATCACCTTGAATGCCCCGTCCAAAGACTACTGGATGGCATTGGTCAAATAAGGATCAAGGGATAGGATCTGCCGATATCTGGCCACTATCCCCTAATCCCCATTCCCGAAATCAATGCGTGTGACCTGCGAGCGGGCCTAGATACGAGTCACTGAAGTCGTGCAGCAGGGATTTCAGCTGAGCCACCTGGGCCAGGTCCACGGTCTGTTTTGCCTTCATGGTGGTCTGGAGCATCTGGTGCAGGAGTGTGAGTTCCTTGATGTATTTTGTATAGGCTTCTTTGTTGGCCTCTGTGCTGGGCTTGATGCGCTGGGCCATAAAGTAGTAGGTGATGATCTCTGACAGTTCGTCCGCGTGCTTTTCCTTGTTCATGACCCAGCGAACGCTCTGGTTCGTGCCTTGCGCGGTAGATTCTTTGCTCTGGGCGGTGATCTGGTTCATGGATTTTTCAATGGTGGTGATGTGCTCTGCCATGGCCGTGACTCTGGCCGGGTCGTCATAGATGCCGCAGGGGATCTGGCAGTGGGCATACACCGTGGCAGCGACGCCAAGTATGGCCAGGATGACCAGTGATGAGATTGTGAATTTTACTGTTTTCTTCATTGAAGTGCTCCTTGTAAAAGGTTGTCAGTTTGAAGGGCCATCACAAAATCATTGATGTGAAGGCCCTTGATCTTGTGAGTCCACCAGGACACTGTGACCCTGCCCCATTCGGTCAGGATGGCAGGGTGATGGTTTGCTTGTTCTGCCAGGTCTCCGACCCGTTGGGTGAAGGCCAGGGCTTCCTTGAAATCCTTGAAATAGTAGGTCCGTTCCAGACGATTGATCTCAAAGACCTGTTTAATGTTCCATTCAGCCAAATTGGGCATGAATTGAGTGATCTCCTCCTGAGTCACCAGGGAGGCACCGCCCTGACAAGCTGCGCATTTTATGTCCTGCAGGTTTTCCATATACCAACTTTCCAAATTATCACCAGCATTTAAAACGTCTTCTGTGCGATGTATACGCATGGATCTGTCTGATGAGTTCAGAAAAAATGGATCATAAATCCCGAAATACATAGAATTCCCGCAAAGCCGAAAGCTCCCTGACCCACAACCCCTGGCCCCCAGCCCCTACTTTTATGTATAAGGGACTGGTTCGCACAGGGCCTTGAGGTTCTCCACAGGGGTGCCTGACGGGATCTCACATCCGGCATTGACCATGTAGGGATTGCCCACATCCCTGTAGGCCTGCTGTATGACCTGCCTGATACTGGCCGGTGTGCCTCGGAGCACGCCCTGAACCGGGTCGATGTTGCCTGTGATGGTGACCTTCGAGCCGACTGCCTCGCGTACCCTTGTCAGGCTCACCATGTGATCCACATCCAGGATGTCTACGCCGAGGTCCGCAATGCCTGGGAGGAGGTGTGTGATACTGCCGCAGATGTGCAGCTTTGCATAGGCCCCCATCCGGCGGATGGCCTGGACCAGTTGTTTTTCTCTGGGCTGGATCAGGGCTTCGTACATGTCAGGTGAGACCTGGCTGGCCACGGCGTCTCCGATGCCAATGGTGTCTGCGCCTGCGTCGACCTGGGCCCTGGCAAAGGCAATGCCCACGTCCAGGCAGCGGTCCATGAGGTCGCAGGCAAATGCCGGGTCTTCGATCATGTCCATGAAGAACGTGCCCACGCCGCGCAGGTCAGCGGCCTCTGCAGCAGGGCCCTCGATCCAGCCGAGAATGGAGTACTGCCCGCTGAACCGGCTCTTGTACGATCGAACCGCCTGGACGCGATCCAGCATGCGTTCCGATTGCAGTGGGTCCGGCTGCAAGAGGGTGGAGAGGTCCTTGGTCTGCTCAAGCGGTTGCGTGCCTCTTGGAGGTCCGTTTTTTTGATATTCGATCTGAGAGCCGAACCCCTGGGCCTCTCTGTACGGATCGGAGATGCAGCTCAACTGGTCTATGCCGAAGGTCTCGGCACAGGCCACATTGGCACGCACCAGGGTGTTGTGATCTGCAGCAAACTCACCGTAATTCGACTCGATGTGCTCTGCTGCATACTGCATCAAAATGGGCACTCGCGGCACAAGGTCCACGGCCTGTCCATTCAAGACACCTACATACCGTTCATAACTGTTCATGATACCTCAGAGCTTCCATTCGATTTTCATAAAGGGACCGGTCCATTGTACCCATTCCCCAGTGACTCGCAAGTATTTCCACACGCACAAAAGCGGCTCGGCCTTCCCGAATGACGGGAACAGGGGACATCTTCCTTTGACGCGACTGTCCCTGTGAGGCCCTTGGTGTCTGCCAGGCACGTTCATCAGAGGGGACCTTTTTATCGCTTGGGATTGCATTGGCCCGCCATAACCTGTATAAAAGGCTTGTTCTTTCAGGAGATGTGGAGCGGGAACAAGGTTTTGTAGAGTTGCCCTGTTTTTTAATGCTTTAATGGGAATAGCCATGTTTGACACAACAGATCGAGTGAGCGGTGTATCGAGGGTATTGGCTTTGGTCTTTGTCATGAGTCTTGCGGCCCAGAGCCGTGCGAGCCAGACGGTCTGGCTGGACACGCTGGATGTCAGACTGGCAGAGTCCGGATTCAGTCAGTCAAAAAGAAACCGATCCATTGACGGCAATCCGCTGCGTCTGGCAGGTGTGGAATACGAACGTGGTGTCGGCACACACCCGCCGGGACGGTTTTTGATTGATCTGGGTGCCCGAGGTGAGCGTTTTACAGCCCTGGTGGGCATTGATGACGAAAGAAAGAACAGCGGATCTGCCGAGTTCATTGTCAAGGGCGACGGCAGGGTTCTCTGGTCCAGCGGTATCATGCGGGGCGGCCAGACGCCTAAGCGCGTCGATGTGGACGTGAGAGGTGTTCGCATCATGGATCTGGTGGTCACGGTGGCAGGAGACGGATACGGGGACGACCACACGGACTGGGCCGATGCCAGGATTGTGATGCTGGATGAGACCAAGCCCAAAGCAACCACACCCCCCAGGAGAGATGAATTCGAGGTGATCCGGGATCAGATACAGTTGCATAGGACCGATGGGCAAAGCCCCCTGATGCGGCGCGTGGCCCAGGAGGCGTACAAGCCGGAGGCCCTGATCCTGGACAAAGACCGTGATCCTGTGGATGTCATACTGCGTAGAACTGAGGCCGCGCTCAGCCACATCAAGCAGATGGCAGACGCGCCCGATCTGTCCCGGTTGGCCGCAAGACTGGTAGCGCTCAAGACACAGAGTGCTGGTGTGGATGTCAAGGATGCTGAGGCAAGACAGGGCCTGTTTCAGAATATCCAGGCACTCAGACGACAGGTCATGTTTTCCAATCCCCTGGTGAATTTTGACAAGATCCTCTTTATCAAGCGTCACTTCAATCCGGAAGCTGAAATGACAGGCAACCATATGTGCGATCAGTACTTTGGTTTCAATGCCATCAAGGGCGGGGGCCTGTTCATTCTTGAGCAGCCGTTTTCCGATCATCCGACTGTGCGTAATGTCCTGGAAAATTCCGTGTGCGAGAACGGCCGCTTTCAGGGCAGACAGCTGACCGCCGAGGGCGCAGTGCTCTCACCGGAACTGTCCTGGGATGGGCAGACCATCTTTTTTGCGTATACGGACATACCCGAGGATCGACAACGGTACCAGGCCTGGACCGAGGACAATACCTGGCATATTTTCAGGGTCAATGTGGATGGATCCCATCTTCGCCAGTTGACAGACGGTCCGTTCAATGACTTTGACCCCTGTCTGCTTCCCAGTGGCCGGTTGGCGTTCATATCCGAACGGCGAGGTGGCTATGGCCGTTGTCACGGCAGACCGGTGCCCAGCTTTACGCTGCATTCCATGCTGGACGATGGACAGGACATTGTGAGGCTCAGCCCGCACGAGACCAACGAATGGCAGCCCAGTGTGGACCACAATGGCATGATCATCTACACGCGATGGGACTATGTGGATCGTGGTTTCAATCAGGCGCATCATCCGTGGATGACCACGCCGGATGGTCGTGACTCGCGCGCCATTCAGGGGAATTTTGCACCGTCTGACCGCATTCGTCCGCATTCGGAAATGGATGTGCGTGCCATTCCGAACTCGCACAAGCTCGTGTCCACAGCCGCCTGCCACCACGGTCAGGCCTATGGGTCGCTGGTGATTGTGGATCCCCGCATTGAAGATGATGACGCCATGGCCCAGGTCAAACGTATCACACCGGACCAACTGTTCCCGGAAGCGGAAAACGCCGTGCACAGAGACCCTGTCAACTATGCCACGGCCTGGCCGCTGAGTGAGGAGGTCTATCTGTGCGTGTATGATGCTGAAAGCGGGTCAGGTGCCGGCACAAAGAACAACTACGGGATCTACCTCCTGGATGCCTTTGGCAACAGGGAACTGCTGTATAGTGACCCGGCCATCTCCTGTCTGAGCCCCATGCCGCTGCGAGCCAGAAAAAGGCCGCCCATCATTCCTCATGCCACGGATCGAGGCAAACCCCTGCTGGCAGGCGAGACCTATTCTCCGGTCGATGCCAACAGCATCTCACCGTTTGGGCAGGTCGGTCTGGTCAATGTGTATGAGAGCCGATATCCCTTGCCTGAGGGCACAAGAGTCACGGCATTGAGGATTGTGGAACTCCTGCCCAAGACCACGCCCTATGCGGACAATCCCAGGATTGGGTATGGATCGCAGAAGGGGGCCCGTGCGATTCTCGGGACAGTGCCCGTGGAAGAGGACGGGAGTGCGTACTTCAATCTCCCCATTGACACACCGGTGTATCTCCAGGCGATCGATGAGCATGGCATGGCAGTCCAGTCCATGCGGTCTGCCACGTATGTCCATCCCGGTGAGAAACTGGTTTGCCAGGGCTGTCATGACAATCGGACTCAGGCGCCGTTCGCAACCCAGCAGTTTCCCAAGGCGTTTTCCCGTGAACCCTCGGAGATCCGGCCCGAACTGGACGGGACCAATCCCTTCAGTTTTCCGCGCCTGGTTCAGCCGGTATTGGACCAGCAGTGCGTGACCTGTCACACTGAGAATCTGGACAAGAAGGCCCCTGACCTGCGCAGGGGTGATCCGAAGAAGATCCCGAATCACTGGTATCAATCCTATGCGAATCTGCGTGACTACACCTTCTTTTTTGACAATGCCGTGTTTACCACACCGAGGACCATTCCCGGCCAGTTCGGTGCCAGGGCGTCCAAGCTCTATGCCCTGCTCAAGGAAGGTCACTACGATGTGTCGTTGACGCCTGACCAGATGCATCGGCTGGTCTTGTGGCTCGACAGCAACTCGGATTTCTTCGGGTCGTATGAAAACCTGGAAGCCCAGGCCAATGGTGAAGTTGTCTATCCCACGTTGAGGTAAGTCTCATGGCCCTGTGGCCGACGCATAAAAATGGACGACACAGGGTAACAGGCTTGACTTATCAGGGGATTGCGAGTTTGATACGGGTCGTCGGAGTTGCCTGAAGCGTTGGTTTTTGCAGGTGAACAGGGTAAATGTATGTGAAGTGGTGTCTTGATTTAAGGAGAATGGTCTTATGTGTAGGGATAGAGTCTTCAAAAAGGTGCTTGTGACGTTTGTGGTATTGACCGCACTGTGCCTGTTCAATGGGTGCAACACAGAGAAGAATGAGTCGCCAGACGCTGCAATGAAACCCTCGTTGTTCATGACCCTGCCGGATTACATCAATACCCCGGACGGCATGACCCTGGATCCCACCAATGGCAACATCATCCTGGCGGCCCCCAATTTCAACGATCCCAATGCACCGGGTGTGATCATGAAGATCGATCCCCAGAACAAACTGACCAAGTATATTGACATGCCGCTGCACCCCGGGACCGGCTACGGGTGTCCCATGGGCCTGGACTTTGGGCCGGACGGCAACCTGTATGTGGCGGACAACCAGTACTTTTATGACAAGGACCACAAGTCCCGCTTGATGCGTGTGGTTGTGGAAAATGGCGAACCGACCGGCGTCGTTGAGGTGGCAGTCGATGGCTTCAAGCTGTCCAATGCCGTGATCTGGAAGGGCGATACCGTGTTTGTGAGTGACACATTCATGGACCTGCCGGACACACCCTGTCTCAGTGCGGTCTACAAATTTACGCTCGAGGAGCTCAACCAGGGCACGGTCCAGCTCAAGCCGCTCGGTACGGATTCACACTTGATTGCCAAATTTGTCACGACCCCCAATCACAGGGAAGACGTGGCCGGCGCGGATGGATTGACCCTGGACAGCAAGGGCAATCTCTATGTGGCCAGCTTCGGAGACGGCAAGATCCACAAGCTGACCTTTGATGCAGCAGGTGATGTGGCCTCGCAAACCGTGTTCGTGGACATGCCCGATCGTCTGCCGTGCTCTGACGGCCTGTTCTGCGACCTGAACACCGATGAAATCTATGTGGCCGACTCCGAACAGAATGCCATACACGTGGTGTCCATGGACGGTTCACTCAAGACGCTCTGGATGAATGAGGATACCAATGGTGCAGACGGCGGCCTGGATCAGCCGTGCGAATCCCTCATCCGCGGCAATGAACTCATCATCGTCAACTTCGACATGCCATTCCCCGGCCTGAAGAACGCTGCCTTTGACAAGCCCTATACCATGTCCGTGATCAAGCTGAAAAAGTAGTGACACATTGGCTGTGACAAGCCAATGTGCTGGTTCACGGTTAAATAAGGTTCACAGTTCACGGTTAGAAGGTTCACGGTTGGTTAGACTGCTTTATTCAATCAGCCGTGAACCTTGAACCGCTGTGAGAATTTTGGATTCAAGAGATCAACCCCTCTTATGCATCCATGCGGTGCTGCCGCGTCACTATCAACCGGGGCACATCCCGGTCGCTGAGGCTCCCTTAAGGAAGTGCCCCTCGATGGAATGCCTTCGAAAGAAAAGTGGCGTGCGAACTCCAAACCATTCGGAGAAAAGGTCAGGATGGGACGATCCATTAAGTGAGCCTCAGCGAACGTGGATTGTCCCGGCTAAACAGCGACGCGACAGCAGCCTTCGCAAAAGTCCAATGGGTTCGAATGCATGCCCCTTCAGTCTTCAGCCTATCCACCGTCACCCTTAAAGCAGCAGCCCCTTAGGCGACTTAATGTTTTTGTCCCACCAGCGACCCGGTTTGCTTTCGATGTAGGCAATGGCCTTGGACGTGATCTGTTTGCCCTTGGCCTTGACGCCCTTGATGAGGATCTCTTCTGGTGTGAAGGTCTGCTGGTGGATGCGCAGGCCCTTGGCCTGTTTGTATTTGACGTAGATCGTGGCAGGTGTGCCGAATTCGCACAGGTCCAGTGTGGCCTTTTCCGGGATGTAGTGGTAGTCGCGTCCCATGATGGTGCCGCCGATCTTGAACCGCTTGATGTAGGTCACGCCCCATTCCGTGTACACGGCCGTGAACACGAAATCACGGTCATACAGACCGCACCAGATCAGGCTGTCGTCCACAAAATGAGTCTCCGGGGGCGGGATCACCACAAACGTGCCATCCTTCTTGACAATGAGCAGCTTGTCCAGGGAGGAGCACTTCATGAGCTCTTCGCCCTTGACGCCATAGCCGAGGAAGCCTTTTTCCGGGTCCAGATTGATGGTCAGCTCATTGCTGGTGAGTTTGCGTACGTCCAGGGCCTTGAACGTGTCGACCTGGGTGAGTCTGGGATAGTCCTTTTTGTATTTTTTGATCAGGGCCTTGAGGTATTTCACGGCATAGACCTTGAGCGATTTGAGGTTCTTTTCGACTTCTGCCAGTTCCTTGAGAATCGCTTCGATGTCCTTGCGGTTCTTTTCGATATCAAACCTGGAAATACGTTTGATGCGAACGCCCAGCAGCATTTCCACGTCATCACGCGTGACATCGCGTTTGAGCTGCGGCCTGAAGGGTTCCAGGCCCTTGAATACGGCCTGCACCACGGCCTCATAGGTCTTGCACTCTTCGATGAGTTTATACAGACGGTTTTCCACGAAGATCTGGACGAGAGTCTTGGTATGGAATTCTTCCAGGAGGTTGTGCTTTCTCAGTTCCAGTTCGCGCTGCAGGATGTCCAGGAGCTGACGCGTGTTTTCACGCAGAACCTCCTCTGTGTTCATCTCCACCGGGCGTTTGTTTGCAATGGCGATAATGCGGCTGGATACTGAGGTTTCGCACTTGGTAAAGGCGTACAGGGCCTTGATGGCCTTGTCCTGGTCGGCACCCTGAGACAGTGTGATTTCGATTTCCACGTGACCGGCCGTGAAGTCGTCAATGGAACGGACCTGGAGTTTTTTTCGTTTCACGGCATCTTCAATGGAGCTGATCACGGACTCGGTGGTCTGCACACAGGGCAGCTCCTTGATGACGAGCTTGTTGGTGCTCTTCTTCTCGATCCTGGCCCTGACCTTGACCTTGCCGAATCCCCGGTCGTACTCGCTCACATCCATGATGCCGCCGGTCTGGAAGTCCGGCAATACATTGATGGTGGCAGGGGCACTTTTCTTTTCCTGGATGATCAGGATCTGGGCCTCAAGCAGCTCAATGAAGTTGTGCGGCAGAATGCTGGTGGACAGACCCACGGCAATGCCTTCTGCGCCGAGCATGAGCATCAGGGGGAGTTTGGACGGCAGGCTGATGGGCTCCTTGTTGCGCCCGTCATAACTGGGGATAAAGGTCGTCAAGTCCTTGTTAAAGAGTTCTTCGCGGGCCAGTTCCGTGAGGCGGCACTCGATATATCGTGACGCTGCGGCCCGGTCGCCGGTCATGATATTGCCGAAGTTTCCCTGGCCTTCGATCAGGTAGCGTTTGTTGGTCAGGTTGACCAGGGCATCGCCGATGGAGGCGTCACCATGGGGGTGATACTGCATGGTGTGGCCCACCACATTGGCCACCTTGATGAAACGACCGTCGTCCTTTTCCTTGAGCGCGTGCATGATACGACGCTGAACCGGCTTGAGTCCGTCCGCCAGATTGGGAATGGCACGCTCGCAGATCACGTACGAGGCATAGAGCAGGAAGTTGGAGTCAATCAGGTCCGTGAGCGGACCGTGACGCTCCTGCACAGGCAGGTGCTCGACTGGAGATGTATCTTCGTCCGCGTCAGTCACCAGTTCCGGGGTGTCGTCTTCTGGTTCTTCAGGAAATAGCAATGGTTCTTTGGGGTCTTTGGGGTTTTTGGACTTGCTCATACCAGTATTTCTTCGTCAATCACCAGGTTGTCCATGATATAGCTGCGGCGTTCCTGGGTATTTTTTCCCATATAAAATCCGAGCGTTTCACCAATGGAGTGTTCGCCCTCAATGTCCACAGGCGTCAAACGCATGGTCTGGCCGATAAAGGCCTTGAACTCAGAGGGTGAGATTTCACCCAATCCTTTAAAACGTGTCACCTCATGGCCGCGTCCCAGCTTTTTGATGGCCTCGTCCCGCTCTTTTTCGGAATAGCAGTAGAGGGTCTCTTTTTTGTTGCGCACGCGGAACAGCGGCGTTTCCAGAATCTTGAGGTGGCCCCGCCCGACCAGGCCTTCAAAGAAACGCAAGAAGAACGTGATCAGAAGATTGCGAATGTGCAGGCCGTCCACGTCGGCGTCTGTCGCCAGAATGACATGGTTGTACCGCAGGTAGTCAATGGAGTCTTCCACGTCCAGGCTCTTCATGAGATTGAAGATCTCTTCGTTTTTGTACAAGGCGTCCTTTTTGAGGTCGCAGACATTGAGCGGTTTGCCCTTGAGTGTGTAGATGGCCTGGGTGTTCACGTCCCGGCAGCTGACCAGAGATCCGGCAGCAGACTGACCTTCGGTGATAAAGATCATGGTGTTGTCATTCTGATCCTTGCCTTGTTTAAAGTGCTTTTTGCAGTCACGCAATTGAGGCACGCGAATCGAGATCGCCTTGGATCGTTCACGAGCGAGTTTCTTGACGGCATTGAGTTCCTTGCGGAACTTCTCGGTCTCCAGGATCTTGTTCATGACCTTGTCGGCCTGGGGTTTGTTGCTGTGCAGCAGTTTGATCACTGCGGCCTGCACGCGTCCCACAATGTCCGACCGGATGTCCGTGTTGCCCAGCTTGTTCTTGGTCTGGCTCTCGAAGATCGGGTCCTTGAGGCGGATGGCAATGGCGCCGAGCAGGCCTTCACGCACATCGTCCCCGCTGAACTTCTTTTTGGCAAAGTCATTGACACCGCGCAGGAGCCCTTCGCGAAATGCACTGAGGTGCGTACCACCGTCATTGGTGTACTGACCGTTCACAAAGGAGTAGTAGTCTTCGCTGAACCGGTTGGTGTGGGTGAAGGCAAATTCCAGGGTTGCGTCCTTGAAGTGGAGGGGCTTGTAGAGCTTTTCAAAAGACGTCTCGTCTTCGATCAGGTCCATGATGCCGCCGGCCGATTCAAATCGACGTCCATTGTAATTGATGCGCAGGCCAGCATTGAGATAGGCATAAAACCGAAGCCTGCGTTCCACGTGTTCTTCCTGGAAGGTATACTTGGCAAAAATCTTCGGGTCCGGCACAAAACTGACAAACGTGCCATTGGGCTCTGAGGTCTTGCCTTTTTTCTGCTTGACCAGTTCGCCGTGTGTGAATTCAGCCTGGGCAAACTTGCCTTCCCGCTTGCTGGACACGCGGAATTGGGAGGACAGGGCATTGACTGCCTTGGTGCCAACGCCATTGAGGCCCACGCTGAACTGGAAGACCTCGTCATTGTATTTAGCCCCGGTGTTGATCTTAGACACGCAGTCCACGACCTTGCCCAGGGGGATGCCCCGACCGTAATCCCGGATGCGGACCTCATTGTCCTTGATGGCGATGTCAATCTTTTTGCCGTGTCCCATGATGAACTCGTCCACAGCATTGTCGATCACTTCCTTGAGCAGGATGTAGATGCCGTCGTCATAATGGACACCTGTACCCGTGCGTCCAATGTACATCCCTGTTCTTAACCTGATGTGCTCCAGTGAAGAGAGCGTTTTAATCTTGTCGTCCGTGTATTCGTGTTTTTTTGCCATAACCTATTGTAATAGCTCGTGCTTCACACAAAATTATCTATTCCTCCACGCTTCCAAGCGTGGAGTGATAAGCCTTTAAAGGGGATAACTTAGCAATTACCAGGCGATCCTGCAAGCGAGGAGGTGTAAAATAAACGACAAATCCCCGGGTCACCTGGTTTCAACTCAGGCACGCGTCGTTTTTTAAGTCGGTTGCTGACACCACTGCATCCGCGTCACAGGTCAGCCTGAGCCTGCGCATGTGAATCTGCCGGCCTTAGACCGGGGCCGGATCATGATCGCCCCGGACCCCGATGCGGCTTTTTGAACAGCAAAGATTGTGTCAAAATTACAGCACTGGCTGACCGATCTTCCTGGACAAAGCACCTGCAAATCGCACATAATGAAAATCTTCATGGCCGCACACTCATATGAAAGTTAAAATGGGCGAAGTTAACAAGGAGTTTTCTCATGAGAAGAATCAATACCGGGTCTCTGGGGTGGATTGGACTGATGGTCGCGTGTGCAGGTGTGTCCTGTGTGCAGGCAGCAGCGAATCTGGCCGTGGTGGCCAATCCTTCCACATCCTATGTGTCTGGCGACTGCTCGGTCTCAGCACTCAATGATGCCAGTGAGCAAAGAAACTCCCGTGATCACCGTGCCGGTTCCTATGGCAACTGGAATCGGACAGGCACGCAGTGGGTCCAGTATGACTGGACACAGGCCATCAGCACGGACAAGGTGGATGTGTACTGGTGGGACGATCGCCAGGGCGTGCGTCTGCCATCCGCGGCCCGGCTGTTGTACTGGGACGGCCAGGCTTTTGTTCCTGTCAAGACCGATGAGACACTGGCAGTCACAGGCGATCAGTTCAACCCCATGAGTTTTGCAGAGGTCACCACTTCGAAGCTCAGACTCGAAATCGATTCGGACGGCAGCTATTCCACGGGCATTCTCGAGTGGAGGGTCTATGACTCAGGCAAGTCGCCCGCGTTTCCACCGGATGTCCGGGCCGGTGAAGACCGCTCCGTCGTGCTGGGGGGTAAAACCTATCTCAGCGCAAAGATCAAGACGCTGGAGGGTCAGGACGGTGAGTCCACCCCGATTCAGTGGAGCAAGGCCTCCGGTCCGGGGTGGGTGACCTTTGAAGACCCGGCCAGTGCTGTGACCACAGCCACGTTTTCTGCCGTGGGTGACTATGTCCTCCAGCTGACGGCTGGCAAGGACGATCTGACAGATACAGCCTATGTCAATGTTCAGGTGGTGGACACACCGCCCACTGAGCAGTTGACCCTCATTGATACCAAGGCCTACACACTCAACAGTCCCCTGTGGGACAAGCGGGCCAGGGCCATAATCGTGAACTGGATGCCCCATGTGATCAACAAGATCAATGACCCCAACCTGCGCGAAGGCGGGATCAACAATTTCATCGATGCGGCCAACAAGCTTCAGGGCAAACCGGCAGGGCGTCACAGGGGGTATGTGTTCTCCAATGCCTGGATCTACAACACCATTGAATCCATCTGCATAGCCCTGATGGTGGATTCCAAGGGGGATGCCGAGGTCATCAAGGCGCAGGACTTCATGAAAGACACGCTGGAAGACTGGATTCCCAAGGTCCTGGCTGCGCAGGAACCGGACGGGTATCTGCAGACTGCGTTTACACTGAGTACGCGTGAGCACTGGTCACCCAGATACAGAGCCGATCACGAAGGGTATGTGGCAGGTTACTATCTCGAAGCCGCTGTGTCGCACTACATGCTCACAGAGGGCAAGGACCTGCGGCTGTACAACTCCGCCAAGAGGCTGGCCGACTGCTGGGAAGCCCACATTGGACCTGCTCCCAAGCAGGAGTGGTACGACGGTCACCAGGCCATGGAAATGGCGCTCGTGCGGTTCGGCCGGTTTGTGAACAAGATCGAAGGCAGGAAAAAGGGTGACAAGTATATCCAGTTAGGCAAGTTCCTGCTGGACTGCCGCAAGGATGGCAGTTCGTACGACCAGAGTCACGTGCCTGTGATTCAGCAATACGAGGCTGTGGGCCATGCCGTGCGTGCGTCCTACAATTATGCAGCCATGTCCGATGTGGCCATGGAGACCCATGATCACGATTATCAAAGTGCTGTCATGTCTCTGTACGACAACATCATCAATCGCAAGTACTATGTCACAGGCGGCATTGGCAGCGGCGAGACCTCTGAAGGCTTTGGCCCGGATTACTCCCTGCGTCACAATGCCTATTGCGAGGCCTGTTCAAGCTGCGGCCTGGTCTTTTTTGAGCACAAGCTCAACATGGCGTATCACGATGCCAGTTTTGTGGATCTGTATGAAGACACCCTGTACAACGCCATGCTCGGGTCCCTGGACCTGGACGGCAAAAACTTCTATTACCAAAATCCCCTGACGGAACGCGGTCCCCGTTATCCGTGGCACGGGTGTCCCTGCTGTGTTGGGAACATCCCGAGAGTCCTGCTCCTGCTGCCCACCTGGGCGTACGTCAAGGACGCGGACAGCGTGTATGTGAACCTGTTCCTGGGCAGTACTGTCACCATACCGGGTGTGGCCGGCACGGACGTGACATTGGTTCAGGACACGGAGTACCCGTGGAAGGGTGATGTCCGGATCACGGTCAATCCCAAGCGGTCACGTCGATTCAATATGAAAATCCGTGTGCCCAATCGCGAGGTCAGCGACCTGTACACCAACGAGCCCAAGGCCAACGGCATCACCTCCATCGCCGTGAATGGCGACCTGATTCAGCCGGCCATAGAGAACGGTTATGCCGTGATCAACCGCAGATGGCAGCAGGGCGACACCCTCGAGATCTGCCTGCCCATGAAGATCCAGAGGATCAAGGCCAGTGACAAAATCGAGGCCACACGCGGCCAGGTGGCCCTGCGATACGGTCCCTTGATCTACACCGCAGAGGCCGTGGATCAGGACATCACCAAGGTGCTCAGTCCGGATGCCCCCCTGACCACGGAATGGAGACCCGACCTGCTCGAAGGCGTGATGGTGATCACAGGCAAGTGGTCAGACGGCTCGGACTTCCTGGCCATTCCCTATTACGCGCGCAGCAATCGATTTGCCCAGGCACCGGCTGAAGGTCAGGAGTCTGAAGGCGGTCGTCGACGCAGTCGAGGCTTGAGTTCCACCGTGTGGATCAAGGATCAGGAGTAGGGGCCAGAGGCCGGTTGCTGCCCGGTGAAAGAAGCTTGCACGGGCCAAGGGTTGTTGGTTTCTGGTTATTCGTTGTTGGTTCTGCAGCCACAGGGTTTTTGCCCTGTGGCTGTTTCTTTGTGGTGAGGTGAGGTATGACGGGCAAACAGCGGGCATGCTTTCTGGTACTTGCATTGTCATTGGTTTACGTGCCCTTGGCCTCTTCAGAGGTCATGGAAACAGAGCACATGCGGTTTGACTTTACGGACCAGGGCGTCACTGGAGTCGCCAGTCCCGAGGATCCGTACCAGGCCAAGGTGACATCGCCTCAGCGTCCCCTCGCATTGACAGTTCGCTATCAAGTGGGGCAGGGCACGTGGCAGGATTTGGACTTGAAAGGGCAGCGTGTGACTGCCGTGCCTGACCAGGGGCGGGTGACGTATTCAGTGTCCGGGGACACGCTGTCCGTTACGCAGACGTTTCAATTGCATGGCAAGGTCCTGGACTGGGACATTGACCTGCAGGCCACGTCAGAGGCCCCTGTGAGGATTGGTGATCTGGCCATTTCCATCCCTGTGGTGGGGCCGCGAGGTGAAAATCCCGAGCAGATCTTCGAACACGGTTTCTTGGCTCATCCCTTTATCTCCGGGCACGGCTCCTTTGTGTATTACGTGCGTGCTTCCGGGGCGCCGCCCTATCTGATGGTCACGGTCAAGCCCGGAACCCAGCTTGAATACACCGGTACGGACAGGCAGGGCGGTTTCTTTGTGCACTCAGGCCAGAGCGGCAACCGGGAAACGCGCGGCACGTGGCGTCAGTCACATACGTGTCTGGATCTGGATGCGCAGGGTACGGATCAAAGCAGGGCCCGTTACGGCTTTCGGTTCCAGTACGCCCATTCATACGACGAACTGCGCGACATCCTGTATCGAGAGGGCCTGTTCGATGTGCGTGCTGTACCTGGCATGACCATTCCTGACAATCTCTCAGCGCGGTTCTCCCTGCATACTCGAGCCAGGGTGCAATCCATTGAAGCCGAGTTTCCAGCACAGACAACCATCAGACCTGTGAACTCGACCAGGTCCGATACGCAAATCTATGAAGTGACATTCAAACGCCTGGGGGAGAACAAGCTCACGATTGTCCACGACGGCGGCCGAAACACCTTTCTGGAATATTTTGTCACGGAGCCCCTGGAAACACTCATCAAGAAGCGGGCATCGTTTATCGCCACGCGCCAGCAGATCCGTGATCCCAATGTGTGGTGGGACGGTGTATACGGTCCGTACGACATGCGCCATCAAGTGGTTCGCACCATCGATGATCCGGATATCTTTACGGGGCGTATGATCTACGTGCTGACCTGCGATGATCCCGGTTTGTGCAAGGCGCCCTTTATTGCCAGCAAGAACGTGAGCTTTCCCAATCAAAAGGAAATCGAGAGTCTGGAGTATTATCTGGAACACTTTGTGTGGGGCAGGATGCAGCGTACGGACTCGGAGAGTCCGTATCCTTATGGCGTGTATGGTACGCCGCACTGGTACATTGATCGTGATCCTGAAAAACGCAAGGCCTACACCAACCGTGACCTGGACAAGGAGCACGTGTGGCGGTCGTATGATTACCCTCACGTGGTCATGCTCTACTTTCACATGTATGAGATCGCCAAAAAATATCCGTCCATGTCCAGATATCTCGATGCGCCCGGGTATCTGGAGCGCGCCTGGCAAACGGCCCGTGCCTTTTTTACCTACCCCTATGAGATCTACCCCTCCTATTACGAAACCTACAAATGGGGCCTGTACAACGAACTGATCGTGCTGAAACTGGCCGAGGCCCTGGACCGGGAGGGCCTTGGCGAACAGGCGGCCTGGCTGCGCAGCGAGTGGGAGAAGAAGGTCAAGTACTTTGTGTATGACGACACATATCCCTTCAGGTCCGAATACGCCTTTGACCGGACTGCATTCGAATCCACCTATGCCTTTGCCAAGTACGGGGCCACCCATGACATGCAGCCGGATCAGAATCTGTGGTGGGACATCAAGCAAGAAAAATGGTATTCACATGCACAGGTCAGGCGTGAGGACTCGCGAGCCTTCATGGATCGTCAGTTGGCAGCGGGCCTCTGCGTTCGCGGTTGGCTGGAGACGAATTTCAACCAACTCGGGGCGGACCGGGGCGTGAGCTACATGGCAGCCATGGGCGGGTGGGGCATCCTGGACTATGGCATTAACTTTGCGGACAATCCATTCGACTGGCTGCAGCTCGGGTATGCGTCTTATCTCAGTTCGTGGTGCCTCATGAACACGGGTCGCGCAGACACGAACTACGGGTACTGGTTTCCAGGCCAGGCCAATGACGGTGCTGCAGGCTGGCAATTCATGTCCCAAAAATACGGTCGAGCCTGGATGGGCACGGAGGTGGCGCGTGGTCCATGGCACTATGACGGAGAGATCGACCTGGGCTTTGGCGGCGCGCTTCGCTCTGCTGCCACAGTCATCACCCAAGACCCTATCTTTGGCTGGATGGCTTACGGCGGCGCAATGAAAGAAGACGGTGACATACTTTCGGTGACCCCCCGTGACGGGCTGCGACAACGTCTGGTCGTGGTCCTGCCTGATCAGCGCATCCCGTGGCCTGCTGCCGTGCGTTTCAAACTCGAACTCGACCGCGACGGCTTCGAGCCCGAATCAGACATCGTCATGGACAAACACCTGAACAAAATCACCTTCCTGCTTGAAAACCGAACTGGTGAGGCGCACACCACGTCCTTGAGACTGTCCATCCATCCCGCAGCCGCCTATGAGGTCCTTCAGGACGGCCAAAAGATCCCCCTGACCGAAACCGGCCTTTGGGATTACCCCTGGCAGGCAGACCTGACCATGGCCGAACAGCCATGTAAAATCGAAATCACTCTTGACGATCAATAACAGTCGTCATTGAGTCAAAAATCGGAATTGCCCCCTGATTTATGTTGACCCATTTGATTTAAGAACGCCCATGAATTATAGTATGGAAACATCGTGATGACAGTGAACCTTCTTTAAAGGGTGTTTAAATGGGTGTCAATTCTCAAGCCATCAAAGCCGTTGGCAAGTATTGTCTCTGTACAGGTGGCATGTTCATCTTTGCTTTCGTTGGTTTTGTTCCTGGAATCTATGCTCAATCCCCTGAAATGGCCAAGGGGTTGGCTGACAAACGTCTCTCTGGTGAACACAGATCCAGGGCCGGTCTGACCAGGGATGCCGGGGAATTCTACCGGGTGGACGGGCGCAAGGTCCGGCTGCTGAGATCGCTTGACAAGGTGGCTGTTCACCATGCGTCTGACCAGGGACCTGCTTTGCGTCAGAGACTGACGGGCCAACAGGGGGCGCGCAGATCCTGGGCTGTGGAGCAGGACCTGACCAGAGAGCAGATATTGATTGTGCGAACCGCCGACTTGTCCTCCCTGGCCGAGCTGGACGAGACAGTCCGTCAGATTCAGCAGGCCTCTGACGTGGATCAGGTGTCGCCTGTGTACATCAATGAAGACACAGGGCTGGAGATGATCTGTACCCATGAATTCATTGTCAAACTGGCTCCTGATGCGACTCTGGAGGATCTTGAGGATTTCAATGGATCTATGGGGGTGACACTGGTCAGGCATCTGCGCGGCACCACGGATCAGTTCATACTTCGTATGCATGGGTTTTCACCTGAAGGACTCCTGTCCCTGTGTGAGATCTATCTCAACGATTCGCGTATAGTCTGGGCCTCACCCAACTTTCTGAGCCAGGTGGTTTTTGATGCATGGCCGGTGGATCGCAACTACGCCCCGGAACAGTGGCACCTCGAAAAAATAGATGCGGCCGGTGCCTGGGACATCACCACCGGCACCAGGGACATTGTGGTGGCCGTGATGGACAATGGCGTGGACATAGAGCACAGGGACCTGCGCAATAATTTCCCTGACGGTGACTCGGATACCAGCGACAATGGCTATGCCAATGACGCATTTGGATGGGACTTCTATGACAATGATAATGATCCAAGGCCGTCCAATAGCTTTGACAACCATGGGACCCGTGTCGCGGGCGTGATTGCAGCCAACAGGGGAAGCCGCGATCCGGGCGCCCTGGGTGGAGCGTACAACTGCACACTCATGGCCCTGAAGGTGGCCAAGGGCGATCCCCAGGACCCTGCCTCCTGGGCCTCTGACGCGCAAATGGCCGAGGCTGTCCTGTATGCGGCCGGATTCCATGCAGATGGCGTTGGCAGGTGGCACGGCGCAGATGTCATCAATATCAGTTTGACACTGGTGCCCAAATGGGAAATCAATGAGGCCCTTCACAGAGCGGCCACACAAGGACGCCAGGGCAAGGGATGTCCGATCTTTTGTTCCAGCGGCAATGATTATGATGGATGGTCCTCGCTTTCCGTGTCAGGATTTCAGGCGGGCAGGACCTATACTTTCAGATGGCAGTATGCCAAGAAACCGACTGGCTCGCCAAACAGGGGGACGGTCTGGCTGGATTCGGTGGTCTTTCCTGATGGAGAGATTGAACGTTTTGAAAAAGGCCTACCCTCCGGCTGGAAGACCACGGGCAGTGCAAACTGGTTCAGTGTGCAGGATGGCGTGGACGGCAACCATGCCATGACCGGCTGGGATGGCCAGCACTCCAAGTCCGTGCGCGCGGGGTCTATCGGTGCCAACCAGTTCTGCCTGTTGGAGTTGACCAGAACCGTCCGGGAGGGGGGCATGCAGTTCTGGTACTGGCCGGGCATGGAATCCGGAGAACAATTTGACTTCGTCATTGTTCAGGACAGTACAGAGGTATACAGGGAGACGCTCATTCCGGATAACAGGACACAGGACTACATACCCTACATCCCTGTGGTGGCCTATCCAGCGCTTCACCCTGATACGATCGGTGTGGGGGCGAGCACCAATTTCGACTATCGTGCGGACTACAGTCGATACGGTGTTGGCCTTGATTTTGTCGCGCCCAGTGGCGGGGGATCTGAGTCCATCTATACCACGGATCGCACGGACACGAGCAGCCAATTTGGAGAAGAAGGTAATTATACGTACTTCAGCGGCACATCCGCGGCAGCTCCGCTTGCAGCTGCTGTGGGGGCACTCATGCTTTCAGCCAATCCGGATCTGACTGCACAGCAGGTGCGGGACATCATGCAGGACACCTGTGACCCAATCGGGAACGAACCGTATAACGAGATCAACGACGCTGGCCTCAATACGAACGCGTACTTTGGTCATGGCCGGATCAAGGCCGGTCCGGCTGTCACAGCAGCCAGGGACACGACAGGCATGTAAGGCACGCCCATGTCTTGGCCCTGCACCCCAAAACCTGCCTTTACATTGTCTCCTGACACTGTTAGAATCCTGAGGCATTTGCCGATAACGCCGACTTGAATGGACATTGTCTCAGAATGAAAGGAAAGACAATGAGTACCGATATACTAAAACTCGATCCCAAGCCCGTGTGGCAGCACTTTTACGCCTTAACTCAAATCCCGCGTCCCTCAAAGCACGAGTCTGCGGTGATTGAATTCGTTCGGCAATTCGGCCTGGATCTGGGCCTGGACACCACCGTGGACAATGTGGGCAATGTCATCATCCGAAAGCCGGCCACACCCGGCTACGAAGACCGGATGTGCGTGTGTCTGCAAAGCCATCTGGATATGGTGCCTCAAAAAAACAGTCACGTAAATTTCGATTTTGAAAAAGACCCCATAGACGCCTATATTCTGGACGACTGGGTCACGGCCCGCGATACAACCCTGGGCGCGGACAATGGTATTGGCGTCGCCACCGCCATGGCAGTGCTGCAGAGCAAGGATCTGGAGCACGGGCCCCTGGAAGCCCTGTTTACCATTGACGAAGAAACCGGCATGACCGGTGCGTTTGGCCTGAAGGCCGATCAACTCCATGCCGACATCTTGATCAATCTGGATTCTGAAGATGAAGGCGAACTCTACGTGGGGTGTGCTGGCGGGGAGAACACCAATATCACACTGGACTATACGGAAGAGCCCGTGCCTGCAGGTTCGGCTGCCTTCAAGATAAGTGTGACCGGCATGAAGGGCGGGCATTCGGGACTGGACATCTGCCTGGGGCGCGGCAATGCCATCAAGGTCTTGAATCGATTTTTGTATGAGGCAGCAGCGCAACTGGACCTGCGACTGGCCACGATAGATGGCGGGAGCCTGCGTAATGCCATTCCCCGTGAGGCCTTTGCATGGGTGACGCTCCCGAAGACCAGGGCCGCCGCATTTGAAACGTGCCTGAAGGACTATGCCTGCACAGTCAAATCGGAACTGAAGGTTACAGAACCCACCCTCGACATCACGGCAACGCAAGCGGATCTGCCAAGTGCACTCATCGACACTCGAACTCAATACAATCTGATCAGGGCAGTTTATGGCTGTCCCAATGGTGTGATTCGCTGGAGCGATTCAGTAGACAACCTTGTGGAAACCTCCACGAACCTGGCGATCATCAAGTCCGAGCACGGGCAGATCAAGATTGCCGCACTTCAACGCAGCTCTGTCAATTCTGCACGGATCGACATCTGCCAGCAGATCCGGTGCGTCTTTGAACTGATTGGCGCCACCGTGGTCCACGACGGTGCCTATCCCGGCTGGAATCCCAACATGGACTCGCCCATACTCAAGACCACACAGCAGGTGTATCAGGATTTGTTTGGCAAGGTCCCGGAGA